>NZ_JAPVBP010000005.1:0-198613 GCF_026968025.1 Modestobacter sp. VKM Ac-2978
GGGAGAGTAGGACGCCGCCGGACATAACTCCCAGGACGGGGTCACAGCTACGGCTGTGGCCCCGTTCCTGCATTTCCAGGCCAGCATCACGGGCACCGTCCATGCGATGTACGAGTTGTCCTCACCATGCCGGTCCCGGCGTCGGTGGAGCAGTGGGACGGCGTCATGTGGAGCAGCCGTGCCCGGCATCGACCGGCGGGCCGCCCCACCGTGGGCGCCACGTCACGTGACGCAACCGGTCAACGACGGCGATCGGCCGGCGTGCTGGTGGCTCCGATGTTCTCGTCGAGCCACCGGTTCAGCGGGGAGAAGGCGCGCCACGCGTCGCGGACCCGCTCGAGCGCCGCGCGGGTGTGCAGCCAGTCCGCCGGCGCCCACTGCTGGGCGCCGTGCAGGGACTTGTGCCGGAGCAACTCGATCCGTGGGTGGTCCGCCGGCCAGCCCCGTGGAGTCCGGATCAGCGTGTCTCCGTCGACCTCGTAGTCCGCGTCGCGCAGCCGGCGCACCACGTCCGCCAGCCGGGCGCCCTGCACATCGTCGCCGACGGCCCGGCGGTACCGCTCCACCTGGTCGGGCTGCAGACGCCAGGAGCCACCCGCGACGCGCAGACCGTCTGCGGACACCTGCACGTAGACCGAGCCCAGCCCCGCGCCGTCCGGGTGGAACACCGCCCCCTGGTGGATCTTGTAGGGCGTCTTGTCCTTGCTGAAGCGCACGTCCCGGTACGGCCGGAAGAGCTTGGGCGTACCGAACTCCGGCGCGAGCTCGTCGGCCAGCGCCTGGAGCGGCGCCCGGACGTGTTCGTCGTAGCTCGCCCGGTGCTGAGTCCAGTAGGTCTTGCTGTTGTCCGCCTCGAGGCCCTCGTAGAAGACCAGGGCTTCGTCGGGGAAGCCGGAGAACGTCACGGTGCTGCTCGCTCCTCGTCGTGCTCGTCGTCGTCCAGCCGCGTCGTCCAGCGGAGCTGGGACAGCGGGGCGGCGCCGGTGTCCAGCGTCCGTGTCCACCCGTCCGTTGCCCAGCCCGCCGAGCCGAGGAACCGTCCGGTCGCCAGGTCGTCCTCGGGGACCCATGTGTGCAGGGAGCGGACCCTGCGCTCGGTGGCCAGGTCGGCGACCGCAGCGAGCAGTCGGCTCCCGTGACCACGCCGGCCCCAGCGGGGCTCGACGAGCAGGGTGGCGAGGTCGGCGACGTCGGGGTCGTCCGTGGGGCCGTAGGCGGCGAACCCGACCACGGTCCCCGACTCCACGGCGACCAGCACGCCGTGTTCGGACGTCGGGGGCGCGGCCACCGCCGTCCGCCAGGTCGTCGTGGCGGCGTCGTCGTCCCACTCGTCGAGCACCTGTGCCGGGAGGAGGGAGCGGTAGGCGGTCCGCCAGGTGACCACCTGGACGCGGGCGATCGCCTCCGCGTCCGCGGCGGCCGCCGGTCGTACGGACACGTCGGCGCGGCCGGTCAGTCCGCGTCCCTTCGGCAGCTCCATCGGGGCAGCGTAGGCGGTGGGTCGGGTGACCGGCCTCGGCGTCCGCGGGGGCCGACTGCCTGGGTCTGCTTGGATCCCGGGCCATGGAGCACGAGGTCGTCCAGCCACCGAAGGCCCGGGCGGGAGACCGGATCGCCGTCCTGTCGCCGTCGTTCGCCGCGCCGGGGGCGTACCCCGCAGTGCACGAGCAGGGGATGCGACGGCTCGCCGAGGTGACTGGTCTCGTCCCGGTGGAGTACCCGACCACGCGGCAGGTCGGCGCCTCGGCCCAGGCGCGGGCGGCCGACATCGACGCGGCCTTCGCCGATCCCTCGATCCGCGGCATCCTGGCCTCCATCGGCGGCGAGGACCAGATCACGGTCATCCCGCACCTGGACAGCCGGCTGCCGTGCGCCGATCCCAAGCCGTTCCTCGGCACCAGCGACAACACCAACCTCCACCAGTGGTTGTGGGCGAACGGCGTCGCGAGCTTCTACGGCGGGTCCTCCCAGGTGCACCTGGGGCCCGGTCCCGGCGTCGACGACGTGCACGCGCGCTCGCTGCGCGCCGCGCTGACGACCGGCGGGTCGCTGGAGGTCACCGACCCGGGGGAGTCGGAGGACGTGGGCGTCGACTGGGACGACCCCCGTGCGCTGGAGTCGTCCGGCGAGCGGGAGGCGACCGAGCCCTGGGCCTGGGATGGCCCCGCTCGCTCGGTCACCGGGCGCACCTGGGGTGGCTGTCTGGAGGTCCTCCAGTGGGTCCTCACCGCGGGCAGGTTCCCCTTCGACGCCGCTGTGCTCGAGGGCGGGGTGCTGCTCCTGGAGACCTCGGAGGAGCTGCTGCCGGCGCGCGAGGTCGGCTGGATCGTCCGATCGCTCGGGGAGCGCGGCATCCTCGGTGCGGTCGCTGCCGTCCTGCTCGCCCGACCACCGGTCTCGGACTTCAGCCGTCGCCCGGCTCCGGAGGAGCGCACCCGCCTGCGTGCGGAGCAGCGGGACGTCGTCGTCGAACTCGTCGCGCGCTACAACCCGGAGGCGGTGGTCTGCACCGGCGTCCCGTTCGGCCACACCCGGCCGCAGTGGGTCCTGCCGCACGGCGGCAGTGTCACCGTGGACGGCGTCCAGCAGCGGGTCCACGCGGACTACTCCTGAGCCGTCCGGGCGCTGGGCGACCGGAGCGTCGGACCGGCAGGGCAGGATCGGCGGGGTGACGTCCTCCGTCGAGCGGCTGCCCGCCGGGCTGGCCCGCCGCATCGCCCTGGCCGCTCAGGGTTTCGCCGAGCCGCGGCCCACCGGCAGCGTTGGCACCCGGCAGCTGCGCCGGACCGCCGAGCGGCTGGCCGTGGTGCAGATCGACTCGGTCAACGTGCTGTCCCGGTCCCACTACCTCCCCTTCTTCAGCCGGCTGGGTCCCTACCCGCGCAGCGACCTCGACGCCGTCTCGAACCGGCGGCACGACGTCTTCGAGTACTGGGCGCACGAGGCGTCGTTCCTGCCGGCCCGGCTCCACCCGCACCTGCGCTGGCGGATGGCCGCGGCCGACCGGGAGGCGTGGGGCTCGATGACCAGGGTGCAGCAGGAGCGCCCGGAGTACGTGGCGGCACTGCTGGCGCGGGTGCGCACCGACGGGCCGATCCGGGCCAGCCAGCTGCAGGAGGAACGGCCCAACCGGCCGGGCAGCATGTGGAACTGGCACGCCGGCAAGGCCGCGCTGGAGTACCTGTTCTTCACCGGTGCGCTCACCGCGCGCGGGCGCACGGCCGGCTTCGAGCGGGTCTACGACCTCCCGGAGCGGGTACTGCCGCGCGCCGTCTTCCAGGCGCCGACCCCGGAGCGGCCGGACGCCGTCCGGGAGCTGGTCCGCACGGCGGCGCGGGCGCTCGGGGTGGCCACCGAGTTCGACCTGCGCGACTACTTCCGGCTCGCCCCGGTCGACGCCCGGACGGCGATCGCCGAGCTGGCCGACGCGGGCGAGCTGCAACCGGTCGAGGTGGTGGGCTGGGACCGGCCGGCCTGGCTGGACCCGCAGGCGCGACGGCCACGGTGGATCCGGGCCCGCGCGCTGCTGTCCCCGTTCGACTCCCTGGTGTGGGAGCGCCCGCGGGTCGAGCGCATCTTCGGGTTCCGCTACCGGCTGGAGATCTACACGCCGGCCGCGAAGCGGGTGCACGGCTACTACGTGCTGCCGTTCCTGCTCGGCGACCGGCTCGTCGCCCGCGTCGACCTGAAGGCCGACCGGCAGGCCGGCGTGCTGCGGGTGCAGGGCGCTTTCGCCGAGCCGGGTGTCGACACCGCCGAGGTCGCCGCCGCACTGGCCGACGAGCTACGGCTGATGGCCGACTGGATGGCCCTGGACGAGGTGGTGGTGGCCGGCCCGGGTGACCTGGCCCCCATCCTGGGCTCCGCCCTCGCCGGCGGCGCCGTCCCCAGCTGAACGGCTCCTGGATCAGCGCCCCGGGGCAGCAGCGGCGCGGCGCAGGCGCAGGTCGCCGGAGACCGAGGTGAGCAGGAGGGAGAGAGGTTCTCCCTGCGTCGCGTCCGAGCCGGGGGTGTCGGCGTCGAGGTCGGAGGTCAACCGGCCGGAGATGCTCTGCACGTCGAGCCACACCCGCAGGCCGGGCTCGACGGCGACCGTCGTGTCGCCGGAGACCGTGGTGACCCGGACCGTGCCCGAGACGGCCCGCTCCACCCGGACGTCCCCCGACGCCGTCTTCGCGGACACGTCGGTCGCCACCCGGCCGAGCACCACGTCGCCGGAGGCGGTGCGCACGTCGACCGGGCCACGGACGTCGTCCAGGTGCAGGTCGCTGGAGGCGGTCGTGATCGTGAGCGGACCGTCGACCCGGTTGGTCCGCACGTCCCCGCTGGCCGAGCGGACCCGGAGCTCGGCGGCGTGTTCGACCGTGACGTCACCGCTGGCGGTGGTGACGGTGACGCGGCCGTGAGACCCGCTCAGTTCCGCACCGCCGGACGCGGTCGCGATGGTGACGTCCGCGTCCGGCGGGGTGGTCACCTCGACCCCGTACCGCGGGGTCCGGGCCATGCGTCGTTCAGGCACCGCGACACGCAGCGCGGTGCCGGTGGCCGACACATCGATGCGGTCGAGCAGCTGGTCGCCGGCTCCGTCGAGCGCCTGGACGGTGACCACCACCTCGGTGGCGCCCTCCACCGCGCGGACCGCGACCTGACCGGCAGGGTTGCGCACCTCGATCGTGCGGGGTGGGTCCGCCGGCGGGAAGCGGTGGGTTCGGACGGTCACGGGGACTCCAGGTCTGTCAGCTCCGGGCGAAGCCGGAGTAGCGGCGAGGGCCGCGCGCGGAGCGCGGCGGGTCGGTCGGTTCCCGCAGGCCGTCGGCGACGGCGCGGACGAGCCAGGCGTTGAGCGAGAGGCCGGCCGCGGCGGCGGCCGTCTCGGCGCGGGACTTCAGTGCCTCGGGGAGCCGGAGGCTGATCCGGGCGACGGCCCCGTCGTGGTCGGCCTCGGGCTCGTCGAGCGGAGGACCCGGGACCGGCTCCGGCTCGTGGCCGGGATCGGGGGTGTGGACGACGACGACCTCGGGGTCGCGGCCGCGGACCCGGATGTCGACCAGCCCGCCGTCCCAGGCGGCGGTGACCTCTGCGGCCATCGCCGAGAGGGCCTCGGTGACGGTGAGCCGGACGGCGGGTTCCAGCGCATCGGCGAGCAGTCGGGCGGTCTCCTGCGCCTGCTCGGTGCCGGCTGCCGCGGCCGCGGTCAGTGAGCTGCGGAGGGCGTCGACGTAGTCGGTCAGGTCCATGGCCGCCATCGTGACGTCAGCTGCGGCCGCGCGATCGGCGGGGTCGGCTGCGTCGGCGCTGGTCCGGGGAGGGGTGGCTCACTGCGACCCGCCGCCGAGCCAGCGTGGACGGCGACCGTGGCGGTGCCGGGTGCGCGGCTGTGCGTCGGGTGGCGTCTTCGGCGAGCGTGGCGCCACGGCCTTCTGCAGGTCCTCAAGGTGTGTCCAGTTCTCCATGACATCAGCATGGCACCACTGTGACGTCACATCAAGCGGCACGGTGACGTCGGCGGAGGTCGTGGCCGGGGTGAGGCGGGTGGTGCTGCTGTCGTCCTCCGGGTCCAGCGGCTCCCTGCTGCTGCAGGGGACAGCGGCCTCCCCCCGTACGCTCGACAGGTGCCCGCCATCGCCCCCCTGAAGGTGCAGGTCGTCGCGCAGACGCAGTTCACCCCGCCGGCGGACGTGCCCTGGGAGACCGACGCCGACGGCGGGCAGGCGCTCGCGGAGTTCGCCGGGCGGGCCTGCTACCAGTCCTGGACCAAGCCGAACCCGACCACGGCGACCAACGAGGGCTACCTGCGACACATCCTCGAGGTCGGCCACCTGTCGGTGCTCGAGCACGGCACCGTGACCATGTACCTCTCCGGCGTCTCGCGGTCGCTGACCCACGAGCTGATCCGGCACCGCCACTTCTCCTACAGCCAGCTGTCCCAGCGCTACGTGCCCGAGCAGGACGCCGCCGTCGTCGAGCCGGCGGTCATCGCCGAGGACCCCGAGCTGCACGAGAAGTTCCTCGCCGCCACCGATGCCGCACTGGCCGCCTACGCCGAGCTGCTCGAGGGGCTGGAGAAGCGCTTCGCCGACGTCCCGAACGCGACGCTGCGCCGCAAGCAGGCCCGGCAGGCAGCCCGTTCGGTGCTGCCGAACGCCACCGAGACCCGCATCGTCGTCACCGGCAACTACCGGGCCTGGCGGCACTTCGTGGCCATGCGGGCCAGTGAGCACGCCGACGTCGAGATCCGCGAGCTGGCCATCGCCTGCCTGCGCGAGCTGCAGGACGCCGCCCCGCACGTCTTCGGTGACTTCCGGATCAGCGAACTCTCCGACGGCACCGCCGTCGCCGCGAGCCCGCTGGTCGCCGAGGGCTGACCCGCCACCGTTCCGTCCCCACCCACGATCGCGACGAGGAGTCGACATGCCCGACGTGGCCGTCCAGCCGGAGGTCGACACGCAGTACGAGGACCTGCTCCGCCGGGTCCTGGAGACCGGGACGCCGAAGGACGACCGCACCGGCACCGGCACGCTGAGCCTGTTCGGGGAGCGGCTGCGCTACGACCTGTCCAGCTCCTTCCCGCTGGTGACGACGAAGTCGGTGCACTTCAAGTCGATCGCCTACGAGCTGCTGTGGTTCCTGCGCGGCGAGGGCAACGTCGGCTGGCTGAAGGAGCACGGCGTCTCGATATGGGACGAGTGGGCGGCCGAGGACGGCAGCCTGGGCCCGGTCTACGGCGTCCAGTGGCGGTCCTGGCCCACGCCGGACGGCGGGTCGATCGACCAGCTCTCCGCCGTCCTGGACACGCTGCGCACCAACCCGGACTCCCGGCGGATGGTGGTCTCGGCGTGGAACGTGGCCGCCCTGCCGGAGATGGCGCTGGCTCCCTGCCACGCGCTCTTCCAGTTCCACGTCGCCGACGGCAAGCTCTCCTGCCAGCTCTACCAGCGCAGCGCCGACCTGTTCCTCGGCGTCCCGTTCAACATCGCCAGCTACGCGCTGCTGACCCGGATGGTCGCCCAGCAGGTCGGCCTCGAGCCGGGCGACTTCATCTGGGTCGGCGGGGACTGCCACATCTACCGCAACCACCTGCCCCAGGTGCGCGAGCAGCTCTCCCGGGAGGTGCTGCCCTTCCCGCAGCTGGAGATCGACCCGGCGCCGTCGCTGTTCGACCACCGCTACGAGGACTTCCGCGTCGTCGACTACCGGCACCACCCGGCCATCCGGGGTGCGGTGGCGGTGTGACCGATCCGGCGACCCCGCGGCGCACGGTGCGGATGGTCTGGGCCCAGACCACCGACGGCGTCATCGGCGCTGACGGCGCACTGCCCTGGCACCTGCCCGAGGACCTGCGGTTGTTCAAGGCGCTGACCGTGGGCGGCACCGTGGTCATGGGCCGCCGCACCTGGGAGTCGCTGCCGGCGCGGTTCCGGCCGCTGCCGGGCCGCCGCAACGTGGTGCTCAGCTCGACGCTGGACCCGGCGGAGCCCGGGGCGCAGGTGGTCCGGTCGGTGACCGAGGCACTCGCGCTGGACGGCGACCTGTGGGTGATCGGCGGCGGGGCGGTCTACGGCGCGTTCCTCCCCTACGCCGACGAGCTGGTGGTGACCGAGGTCGACGTGCAGCTGCCGGGTGACACCTGGGCACCCCGCCCGGGCCCGGACTGGGCGCCGGGTACGCGGGTGCCCGACCCCGGTTGGTCGGAGTCGACGACTGGGCTCCGCTTCCGGGTCACCCAGTGGGGGCGTGGGACGGTCGCCCCGGACCTCGTGGCCCGCGTCCTCGCCGAGCACGAGCAGACCTGGGTCGCCGCAGGGCGGTCCGGGGGTGTCGGGGCGGGCCGGTAGATTCCAGGCCATGACCCCGGCCACGACCACGGACCCCGCCCGACCGTTCGGGCGCGTGCTCACGGCGATGGTCACCCCGCTCGCCGAGGACGGCACGATCGACCTCGCCGGCGCCCAGGAGCTCGCCGCGCACCTCGTCGACCGGCAGTCGCACGACGGCCTGGTCGTCTTCGGGACCACGGGTGAGTCGCCGACCATCAGCGACGGCGAGCAGCACGCGGTGCTCGAGGCCGTGCTGGACGCCGTCGGTGACCGGGCCATGGTGGTCGCCGGCGTCGGCACGAACGACACCGCGCACTCCATCGAGAAGGCCCAGTCGGCGGCCCGGCTCGGCGTGCACGGCCTGCTCGTCGTCACCCCGTACTACAACAAGCCCCCGCAGGCCGGGCTGCTGCGGCACTTCACCGCGGTCGCCGACTCCACCGACCTGCCGGTGATGCTCTACGATATCCCGCCGCGCTCGGTGGTCCCCATCGAGGTGGAGACGCTGGTCCGCGCCGCGGAGCACCCGAACATCGTCGCGGTCAAGGACGCCAAGGGCGACTTCGGCGCCCTCATGCAGACCCTGGCCCGCACCGACCTCGCCTACTACTCCGGCGAGGACATGCTGAACCTGCCGCTGCTCGCCGTCGGCGCCGTCGGCGTGGTGAGCGTCGTCGGGCACCTGGTCGGCACCCGGCTGGCCGAGCTGATCGCCGCCGTCGAGGCCGGCGACCTGGCCCGGGCGCGGGAGGTCAACGACGAGCTGCTGCCGGTGTACACCGGCATCTTCCGCACCCAGGGCACGATCATGGTCAAGGCGGCGCTGCGCGAGCTCGGGCTCCCGTCCGGCCCGGTGCGCCCGCCGCTCGTGGACGCCACCGAGGAACAGGTGGCGCAGCTGCGCGTGGACCTCGCCGCCGGAGGTGTCGTGCTGTGACGACGTCGAACTCCCCGCAGCCCCACCTGGACCTGAAGGCCCCGCCGCCCCTCCCGGCCGGCGGCCTGCGGGTGATGGCGCTGGGCGGGCTGGGGGAGATCGGCCGGAACATGGCCGTGCTCGAGTTCGACGGCCAGCTGCTGATCATCGACTGCGGGGTGCTCTTCCCCGAGGCGGAGCAGCCCGGCGTCGACCTGATCCTGCCCGACTTCGGGGTCATCGAGCACCGGATGGACGACATCGCCGCCGTCGTCCTCACCCACGGGCACGAGGACCACATCGGCGCCGTCCCCTACCTGCTCCGGCTGCGCGCCGACATCCCCCTGGTCGGCTCCCGGTTCACCCTCGCGCTGGTCAAGGCCAAGCTGCGCGAGCACCGGATCGACCCGGTGCTGGTCGAGGTGGCGGCCGGGGACGACCACCTGGCCGGGCCGTTCCACTGCGAGTTCATCAGCGTCAACCACTCCATCCCCGACGCACTCGCCGTCGCGGTGCACACCCCGGCGGGCACCCTCGTGCACACCGGCGACTTCAAGATGGACCAGCTGCCCCTCGACGGCGTGCTGACCGACCTCGGCGCCTTCGCCCGGCTCGGGGTCGAGGGCATCGACCTGCTGCTGAGTGACTCCACCAACGCCGAGGTGCCCGGGTTCGTCACCTCCGAGCGCAGCATCGGCCCGGTGCTGGGCTCGGTGTTCGAGCGCGCCTCCCAGCGGCTGATCGTCTCCAGCTTCGCCAGCCACGTGCACCGCATCCAGCAGGTGCTCGACTGCGCGGCCGAGCACGGGCGCAAGGTCGCGCTGGTGGGCCGTTCGATGGTCCGCAACATGGGGGTCGCCCAGGACCTCGGCCTGCTCCGGGTGCCTCCCGGGCTG
This sequence comes from Modestobacter sp. VKM Ac-2978, assembly GCF_026968025.1. Taxonomy (NCBI): domain Bacteria; kingdom Bacillati; phylum Actinomycetota; class Actinomycetes; order Geodermatophilales; family Geodermatophilaceae; genus Modestobacter; species Modestobacter sp. VKM Ac-2978. Next base: position 9,630 of record NZ_JAPVBP010000005.1, read on the forward strand.
ATGGTCAAGCTCGACGAGGCCACCGCGATGCCCCCGGAGCAGGTGGTGCTGGTCAGCACCGGCTCGCAGGGGGAGCCGCTGTCCGCGCTGGGCCGGATGGCCCGCGGTGACCACCACCAGGTCACCATCGAGGCCGGCGACACGATCATCCTGGCGTCCTCGCTGGTGCCCGGGAACGAGACCGCCGTCTACAAGGTGATCAACGGCCTGGCCCGGCTCGGCGCCACCGTCGTGCACAAGGAGACGGCCCGGGTGCACGTCTCCGGGCACGCCCCGGCCGGGGAGCTGCGCACCCTGCTCAACGTGGCCAAGCCGAAGTACCTGATGCCGGTGCACGGGGAGTGGCGGCACCTGCGGGCGCACGCCGCGCTGGCTCAGGAGACCGGGATGAGCCGCGACCGCATCCTGCTGGCCGAGGACGGCGTCGTCGTCGACCTGGTCGACGGCAAGGCGTCGATCGTGGGCAGCGTGCCGATCGGCAACGTCTACGTCGACGGGCTCAACGTCGGCGACGTCGGCGAGGAGTCTCTGCAGGCCCGGCGGATCCTCGGGGACGAGGGCTTCGTCGCGCTGACCGTGGTCATCGAGCCCTCGACCCGCACCATCGTGCGGCCGGTGCACCTGTCGACCCGGGGCTTCTCCGACGACCCGGCCGCCTTCACCGAGGTGCTCGCCCTGGTGGAGGACGAGCTGAAGCGGGCCCTGGCGGCCGACGAGCAGGTCGACGCCCACCGGCTGTCCCAGGTGATACGCCGGACGGTCGGCAAGTGGGTGTCGGACACCTACCGCCGCCGGCCGATGATCATCCCCACCGTCCTCGAGGTCTAGCCGGGAGCGGATCGGGACGACGACGTCGCCGGGTCAGCTGATGCGCTCGGCGGTGACCACCAGGTTGTCGACGTAGCTGCGCGCGCCGCGGTCGAAGTCGCCGGTGCAGGTGACCAGCCGCAGCACGTCCTCCGTCGTCGCGCCGAACACCGCCGCCGTCGGGAACTCGTCCTTGGGCACCTGCTCGCTGCCGGTCACCTCGTACCGGGCGACGGCGCCGCCGGCGACGGTCACCTCGACGACGTCGCCCGGCACGAGGTCCCGCAGGTCGGCGAAGACCGCCGGCCCGGCCGTGGAGTCGACGTGACCGAGGAGGACGGTCGGGCCCCGTGACCCCGGCCGGCCTCCGCCGGTGAACCACCCGGCGTCGTCGAAGTCCGTCGGCACCTCGGCCGTGCCGTCAGCGGCCAGGCCCAGGTCGACCAGGTCGCGCCGGACCCCGATGGCCGGGATCGAGAGCGACTCCGGTTCCGGCACCGCGGCCGGGTCGAGCACCGTGGCGCCGACCGCCGCCGGTGCGGATGCCGCCGGCGGCGAGCTGGTCACCGGCGCGACGGCACCGGGCGGTGCCCCGGCCGCGGGACCGCTCACCGGGCCGCCGCACCCGCTGAGCGCGAGGGCCGCACAGCCGGCCAGCAGGGTCCCGCGTCCGGGGCGCACGGATCAGCCCCGGACCGAGCGGCGGTGCAGCCCGAACGCCGCTGCCCCGACCAGGGCGAGGGAGCCGCCGAGCGCGGCCAGCGGTGCGCCGGACGTCCCGTCCTCCGCCGTCCCGCCGGCGCCGGTCTCGATGCCGCCAATCGGCACCTGGGCCAGCTGCCCGCGCACCGCGCCCGCGACGAAGGCCGCGGTGTGGTTGTCGGTGGCGAACGCCGACGGGTCGGCCTCGATCTCGGCGAGGGAGAACCCGCTGCCGGTGTCGGTGCCGTCGGGGGCGACGCCGGTGGTGAACGGGCCCTCCAGGCAGCCGCTGCTCACCAGCTCGCCGCTGCCGTCGTCGACCGGGTCCGGCAGCGCGATCCGCGGCGGACCGGACTCGCCGGCCGCTGCCTCGTGGATGTGCGTCGAGGTCTTCGCCGCGCTCTGGTACGGCGGGGTCACCCCGGTGAGGGTGATGTCGTAGCAGATGATCTCGAGGTCGGAGTTGATCCGGTACATGAAGCTGCCGGAGGCGCCGGGCTCGCCCGGGGTGGGCACCCCGTCGGTGTCGACCACCGCGTCGGGCGTGGCCATCGCGGTGAACGCGCTGGTGAAGGTCGACGGTTCGGCCACCTCCGTCTCGGCGGAGGCGGTGCCGGTTCCGGTGAGGGCGACGACGCCCATCGCCCCGGCGACGACGGCGGCGCGGGCTGTGCGGGTGCGGGTCATGGCTGGCTCCTGGTCTCGGGATCGGACAACGGGGTCTACGGACCCCGGCGCCGTCCCGTTCACCGGCTCAGGAACTCGAGCTCAGGAGGTCGAGCTCAGAAGGTCGAGCGCAGCACGACCGCGCCGCTGGCGTCGACCACCTGGAAGCCCTCGGCGTCGTCGCGCAGGACCGGGGAGTTGAGGTTGCAGAACAGCTCCGCGGGGCCGGTGCCGAGGAAGGCCCCGGCGGGGGCCGCGTCCCCGTCGTCCTCGAGGACGGCGACCCGGTAGACCTCCCCGGCGGTGAAGCCGGCTCCGGCGAGCTTCACCTCCACCCCCCAGGTGTGCGGCACCACGTCGGCGGTCGCGGTGATGTCCGGGTCGGTGACCTCGACGGCCACGCTCTCCAGCGGCGGTGGGGGAGGGACCGGCCGGACCAGCCAGCCGACGGCGAAGGCCGCGGCAGCCGTGGCCAACACCAGCGAACCGGCGGCGAGCCGGGTCCGTCGGCGGCGCCGGGCCGGATCGGCCCGGGGGAGTGCGCCCTCGGCGGCGATCCGGGCCAGGACGGCGTCGGCCAGCCCGGGCGGGGGCGCCGGGTCCTCGTCGAGCCGGTCGGGGTCGGCGTCGGCGAGCCGGGCGGCGATCGGGGCCAGCTCGGCCAGCTCGGCGCGGCAGGCGGCACACCCCTCCAGGTGGGCCCGCACCACGGCGCGCTCGTCGGGGCTGCCCGCCCCCAGGGCGTACACGCCGAGCTCCTCGCGCAGTGCACGGTGCGCCTGTTCCTCGTTCACGGTTCCACCCCCATCTCCTCCATCGCCAGCCGCAGTGCCTTCAGGCCGTAAAACACCCTGCTGCGCAGTGTGCCCACCGGTACGCCGAGCTCCGCCGCGACCTCGGCGTGCGGCCGGCCACGCAGGTGGGTCTCCACGATCGCGGCCCGGTGTTCGACCCCGATCCGACGCAGCGCCTCCTCGACCACCCAGGCGTCGACCAGCCGCTCGTCCAGGGCAGGCCCGGGTGGGCCGGGGTCGTGCCGGGTGCCGTCGGTGAGCTGGCGCTGCCACGGGCGGGCCGCGCCGCGTCGCGCCTCGTCGACCAGCAGGTTGCGGGCGATGGCGAACAGCCAGGTGCGCAGGCTGGCCAGCCCGGGGTCGAAGGACCCCGCGGACCGCCAGGCCCGCAGGAACACCTCCTGCACGACGTCCTGGGCAGCACCCTGGTCACCGAGGTGACGCAGGGCGAAGCGGTAGAGCTCCGGCCCGTGCGCGGCGTAGGCGGCCGGGACGTCGAGGTGGCCGGTCCCGGCCGGTCGCAGCTGCCGCACCATGTCCCACCTCCCGATCGCCGGATGCCCTACCGGTGTGTACGGCGCTGGGACCGGATCGGTTCACCGGGCGTCGTGCCCGCGTTACGGACGCACGATCTCGATCGGGGTGATCCCCTCTGCCTCGGGCAGGCCGAAGCCGAGCACCTGGGCGTAGAAGGACAGCTCGCCGTCCAGGGCGGTGCGGATGTTCTCCGCCTTGCGGAAGCCGTGCTGCTCGCCGGCGAAGAGCACGTAGGCGTGCGGCACGCCCTTCGCGCGGAGGGCCGCGACCATCAGCTCCGCCTGCTCGGGCGGCACCACCCGGTCCTCGTCGCCCTGGAAGATCGCCAGCGGGGTGTCCAGTGCGTCGGTCGCGTTGATCGGCGAGCGCTCGGCGTAGACGTCGGCGCCGGCGGGCCACGGTGCGATCAGCCCGTCGAGGTAGCGGGACTCGAACTTGTGCGTGTCGGCGGCCAGCGCGGCCAGGTCGGCGACGCCGTAGTGGCTGGCCCCGGCAGCGAAGACGCCCGGGCGGAAGGTCAGCGCGGCCAGCGTGGTGTACCCGCCGGCCGAGCCGCCGCGGATCGCCAGCCGCGCCTGGTCGACGCGCAGCCCGGCGGGGCCGTCGCCGGAGGAGAGGTACCGGGCGCAGGCGACGACGTCGTCCAGGTCGGCGACGCCCCACTGCCCCTTCAGCGCCTCGCGGTAGCGCCGGCCGTAGCCGGTGGAGCCGCGGTAGTCGACGTCGGCGACGGCGAACCCGCGGGAGGTCCAGTACTGGACGCCGAGGTCCAGCACCGACCGGGCGGCGGCGGTGGGCCCGCCGTGCACGAGGACCAGGAGCGGCGGCAGCTCGTCGTCCGGGCCGGTGACCTGCGGGTTGGTCGGCGGGTACACCAGCGCGTGGGCCTCGGCGACCCCACTGGGCCCGGGCTCGGTGGGGAAGGTGACGTGCTGGGGGCGGGAGAACCAGGCCGGGTCCAGGCCGAGGTCGCGGGCCGGGCGGAGCACCTCGGGGGCACCGTCGGGACCGACCCGGAGGACGACCGCCTCGGACGCCGGGCCGCCGGCCACGCACACCACGCCGTCGGAGGCGCCGCGCACCTGGCCGAAGGCCCAGTACGGCAGGTCGAACTCGCGCGCCGTGCCGTCGGTGTCGAGCACGGCGAGCCGGTCGGCGCCGTCCCGGCCGTAGGCGAGCGCCACCCGGCCGTCGTCCAGCAGGTCGAACCGGCTCTGCCCGAAGACCCACTGCGGCCCGGCGATGTCGCTGCCGGCGTCGAACACCAGCTCGACCTCGCCGTGCGGCCGGCGCCGGTACAGCGACCAGACGTCCGTGCGGTCGGAGAGCCACCACAGCGCGGCGTCCGCGCCCCACACCGGCTGGACGACCGACTCGCCGTGCCCGCCGGCGATGACGTGCTCATCGCCCGCGCCGTCCCGGACCACCAGCTGGGCACCGTCCCACGGCATGTCCGGGTGGTCCCACCGCAGGAAGGCCAGCGCGGGGCCGTCGGGTTCCCGGCGCGGGTCGGAGACGAAGTCCGGCCCGCTGACCAGCACCTCCACGGTGCCGTCGGCGGCGACCCGGACCACCTCGTTGACGACCTCGGTGGCCAGGCCGGAGGCGGTGTGGGTCTCCCGGACCGCCAGGACGCCGTCGCCGTCGGCGTGCAGGTCGGCGAACCGGACGCCGGCGGGGACCTCGGGCTCGGGGGTGACCGCCACTGGTTCGCTGCTGCCCGGCGCCACCCGGTACAGCCGCTGGTCGGCGAAGTCGGTGAACCAGATGGTGCCGTCGGCCACGGTCCAGGCGCCGCCGCCGTACTCGTGCACCCGGGTGCGGGCGTTCCAGGGGGAGGGGAGCAGGTCGGTCGTCGTCCCGTCCGGCGCGCGGCGGACCAGCACGGTGCGGCCGCCCTCGCTGGGCCGGCCCTCGGCCCACCAGACGTCCTCGCCGTCCACGACGACCTCGCCGAGCCTGGCCGCGGCGCGCACCACGAGCTCGGAGGTGATCGGCGTCGGCCAGCTGCCGTGGGGGAGGGTCTGCTCGGGGGCGGTCACCCGGTCACGCTAGCCAGCCGGGCGGCTGGGTGTCAGCTGAGCCCGAGCCGGACACGCGGCGCTGAATGGACCCCGGCCACCGGCATCCCGATTACCGTCTGACGCATGCCTGCTCGCGCGTCGACGTCGAACCGGGCGCCTGCACGCGGCAGCGCCCCCGCACGCCCGCGCTCGGGCAGCACCGCAGCCAAGAAGCGCCCCCCGGCCAAGCGCGGGTCCACCGCGGCCCGCCGCCCGCCGCCGAAGAAGAAGCAGGGCACGCTCGCCGGCAGTCTCTGGCGCGGCGCGTCGGGCGCCTGGGGCCTGCTGGCCCGCGGCGCCGGCGGCGTGGCCCGCTCGGTCGCCCGGCCGGAGGAGGCCGAGCCACTGGGCCCCGAGCACCGCCGGGACGGCGTCGGCCTCGCGGTGCTCGGCCTGGCGATCGTGCTGGGCGCGGCGGTCTGGACCGGCGGGATCGGTCCGGTCGGCGCCGGCCTGGCCACCGGTGTCGAGTGGACGATCGGCGCGCTCACCGTCGCACTGCCGGTGGTGCTGTTGCTGGTCGCGCTGCGGCTGCTGCGGCACCCCCCGCACCCGGAGTCGCGCGGGCGGCTGATGATCGGCTGGCTCAGCGTGATCGCCGCCGTCGTCGGCGTCGCCCACGTCGTCGGACCGGACGCCGACCCGGCGGACCGGACCGGTGCCGGCGGCCTGCTCGGCTGGGCGGTCGGCATGCCGCTGACCGCGGGCGTCGGCCCGATCGTCACCGTGCTGCTGCTGGTCCTGCTCGCGTTCTTCGGCGTGCTCGTCGTCACCGCCACGCCGGTGCACCAGGTGCCCGAACGCCTGCGGGAGTGGGCCGACCGGCAGCTGGGCCGGGACGGCGACGAGGAGTACGACGACTACGACGAGTACCAGGACGAGGAGCCGGCGACCGAGCCGGTCTCGCGGGTCCGCAGGGGGCGCAAGGCCGCGGCCCCGGCGGTCGAGGACACCCTGGACACCGGGATCATCGACACCGCCGCGCTGGACGACGCCCCGGAGGCGGTCGTCCACGAGCCGGCCCCCGAGCCCGTGCCGGTCCGCCGTCCGGCGATCATCGACCGCACGGCTCCGCCGGAGGACCTGCCGCCGATCGAGGAGCCCGAGCAGCTCCGGATCCAGCCGGTCGAGGGCGCCTACACCCTGCCCTCGGTCAGCGTGCTGCGCGCGGGCACCCCGCCGCGGGCGAAGTCCAAGGCCAACGACGTCGCCATCGAGGCGATCACCGGGGTGCTCGAGCAGTTCAACATCGACGCCGCCGTCACCAGCTACACCCGTGGCCCGACGGTGACCCGCTACGAGATCGAGCTGGGCAACGCGGTCAAGGTCGAGAAGATCACCGCGCTGACCAAGAACCTCGCCTACGCCGTCGCCAACGACAACATCCGGATCCTGGCGCCCATCCCGGGCAAGTCCGCGGTGGGCGTCGAGGTGCCCAACACCGACCGCGAGACCGTCAGCCTGGGCGACGTCATGCGCTCGCAGGTGGCCAAGCAGGACCCGCACCCGATGCTGGTCGGCCTGGGCAAGGACATCGAGGGCGGCTTCGTCTGCGCCAACCTCGCGAAGATGCCGCACCTGCTGGTGGCCGGCGCCACCGGCGCCGGCAAGTCCAGCTGCATCAACTCGCTGCTGACCTCGCTGCTGCTGCGGGCCACCCCGGACCAGCTGCGGATGATCCTGGTCGACCCGAAGATGGTCGAGCTGACCCCGTACGACGGCATCCCGCACCTGATCACGCCGATCATCACCGACCCCAAGAAGGCCGCGACCGCGCTGGCCTGGCTGGTCGAGGAGATGGAGCAGCGCTACCAGGACATGCGGTCCACCGGCGTCCGGCACATCGACGACTTCAACAAGAAGGTCGAGCGCGGGGAGATCACCACCCCGCCCGGCAGCGAGCGGGTCTACCAGCCCTACCCCTACATCCTCACGATCGTCGACGAGCTCGCCGACCTGATGATGGTCGCGCCGCGGGACGTCGAGGAGTCGATCGTCCGGATCACCCAGAAGGCCCGTGCTGCAGGGATCCACCTGGTGCTGGCCACCCAGCGCCCGTCGGTCGACGTCGTCACCGGCCTGATCAAGGCCAACGTGCCCTCCCGGCTGGCCTTCTCCACCTCCAGCCTCACCGACAGCCGGGTCATCCTCGACCAGCCGGGTGCGGAGAAGCTGATCGGCATGGGCGATGCGCTCTTCCTGCCGATCGGCGCCGGCAAGCCGATCCGCGTCCAGGGCGCCTACGTCTCCGACGCCGAGATCGAGGCGGTCGTCGAGTTCGTCAAGCGCCAGGGCGAGCCGGAGTACCGCGAGGAGGTCTTCACCGCCGCGGCGGGGGAGAAGAAGGAGATCGACGAGGACATCGGCAGCGACCTGGAGCTGCTGGTCCAGGCCGTGGAGCTGGTGGTCACCAGCCAGTTCGGCTCCACCTCCATGCTGCAGCGCAAGCTGCGGGTCGGCTTCGCCAAGGCGGGCCGGCTGATGGACCTGATGGAGAGCCGCGGCATCGTCGGGCCGTCGGAGGGCTCCAAGGCCCGGGACGTGCTCATCAAGCCCGACGAGCTGGAGTCGGTCATGTTCACGCTGCGCGGGAGCGAGTAGCCGGGGGATCCGGTGGCGCCGGGCGGAATGTGGGACGGCGCCTACGATGGTGCGGTGCCAGCCCTGCCCAGACCCATGACATCCCCCGAAGGGCAGCCCGCCGGTCCCGCTCCCCGGCGCGTCGCCGTCGTCACCCTCGGCTGCGCCCGCAACGAGGTCGACTCCGAGGAGCTCGCCGGCCGGCTGGCCGGCGACGGGTACGAGCTGGTCGCCGACGGCGAGGCCGCCGACGCCGTGCTGGTGAACACCTGCGGCTTCATCGAGAGCGCGAAGAAGGACTCGGTCGACGCGATCCTGGCCGCCACCGACTCCGGCGCCGAGGTGATCGCCGTCGGCTGCATGGCCGAGCGGTACGGCGCCGAGCTGGCCGGGGCGCTGCCCGAGGCCACCGTGCTGGGCTTCGACGACTACGGCGCCATCGGCGACCGGCTGGACGACGTCCTCACCGGCCGGCCGCTGGTCCCGCACACGCCACAGGACCGGCGCACCCTGCTGCCGATCAGCCCGGTGCAGCGCAGCGCGGCGGTGCAGGCCCCGGACGCCCCGGCCATCCCCGGCCACGACTGGCTGCGGCGCAAGCGGCTGGCCAGCGGCCCGTCCGCGGCGTTGAAGATCGCCTCCGGCTGCGACCGGCGCTGCTCCTTCTGCGCGATCCCCACCTTCCGCGGGTCGTTCGTCTCCCGGCCGGCCGGTGAGGTGCTCGGCGAGGCGCAGTGGCTGGCCTCCCAGGGCGTCACCGAGATCGTCCTGGTCAGCGAGAACTCCACCTCCTACGGCAAGGACACCGGCGACCTGCGCTCGCTGGAGAAGCTGCTGCCCCAGCTGGCCGCCATCGACGGCGTCGTCCGAGTGCGGGTGGCCTACCTGCAGCCGGCGGAGCTGCGGCCGGGCCTGCTCGAGGTGATCGCCGCGACCCCGGGCATCGCCCCCTACTTCGACCTGTCGTTCCAGCACTCCTCACCGACGCTGCTGCGCCGGATGCGGCGCTTCGGCGGCACCGAGGACTTCCTCGGCATCATCGAGCGGGCCCGGGCGCTGGCGCCCGGGGCGGGCTTCCGGACCAACGTCATCCTCGGGTTCCCGGGGGAGACCGAGGACGACGTCGTCGAGCTCGAGCGGTTCCTGACCGAGGGGCGGCTGGACGCCGTCGGCGTGTTCGGCTACTCCGACGAGGACGGCACGGAGGCGCTCGGCCTGCCCGGCAAGCTGGACCAGGACCAGATCGACGCCCGGGTGCGGCGGATCACCGACCTGGTCGAGGAGCTCACCGCCCAGCGTGCGGAGGAGCGGATCGGCAGCACCGTGGAGGTGCTGCTGACCGAGGACCTGTCGGTCGACGACGAGCCCGGCATGTGGGCCGGCCACGCCGCCCACCAGGACCCGGACGCCGACGGCACGACGACGGTCTCCGGGGTGCCCGCCGACGCGGTCGCCGGACAGGTGGTGCGGGCCGAGGTGGTCGACACCGAGGGCGTCGACCTGGTCGCCCGCGCGCTGCTGCCCGTGCCTGCCGCGTCAGCTGTCGCCGAGACGGCCGGGGTCTGACCGGATGAGCGCGGGTGTACCGGCCGACCCGGCGGCGACGCCGCCGGAGAGCACCCGCCTGCTCAACCTGCCCAATGCGCTGACCATGCTGCGGCTGGCGGTCGTGCCGCTGTTCGCGGTGCTGCTGCTGTCCGACGGCGGGGCGGACGACGGGCGCCGTGCCTGGGCCACCCTCTTCTTCGTCGTCGCGATCATCACCGACCAGCTGGACGGCATGATCGCCCGCCGCACCAACCAGGTGACCGAGTTCGGGAAGCTCGCCGACCCGATCGCCGACAAGGCGCTCACCGGGACGGCGCTCATCGGCCTGTCGGTGCTGGACCTGCTGCCGTGGTGGGTGACGCTCATCATCCTGGCCCGCGAGCTGGGGGTCACCCTGCTGCGGTTCTGGGTCATCCGGCACGGGGTGATCGCCGCCAGCCGCGGCGGCAAGGCCAAGACCGTGCTCCAGTCGCTGGCCATCGGGATGTACATCCTGCCGATCGACGGGCTGTTCGGGTCGGCCCGCTGGTGGGTGATGGCGGCGGCCTTCGTGCTGACCGTCGTCACCGGCATCGACTACGTCTACCGGGCGGTGAAGCTGCGCCGCACCAGCGCCCGGGCCATGCGGGCCGCCGCGACCAGGCGGGCAGGCGCAGGCGACGAGCCCGGCGCCGGTGGGGGCCGCCGGGGCACCGTGGCGTGAGCTCGCCCGACGCTGCCGAGACCGCGCAGCAGGTGCACGCAGCCCTGCTGGCCCGCGGTGAGACGGTCGCGGCCGCCGAGTCGCTGACCGCCGGCCTGTTCTGCGCGACCCTCGCCGCGGTGCCCGGCGCCAGCGCCACCCTCCGCGGGGGAGCCGTCGTGTACGCCACCGACCTGAAGACGACGCTGGCCGGGGTCGCCCCGGAGCTGCTGGCCGCCTCCGGCCCGGTGAGCGAGCCCACCGCGGCCGCGCTCGCCGAGGGCATCCGCAGCCGCTGCGCCGCCACCTGGGGCGTCGGGATCACCGGGGTGGCCGGCCCCGACCCGGTCGACCAGCACGGGCCGGGGCGGGTCTACCTGGGTCTCAGCGACGGGCTGGTCACCGTCGTCCACGAGCTGGACCTCCCCGGGGACCGGGCCGCGGTGCGCGCCGGGGCGGTGCAGGAGGCGATGGCGCGGCTGCTGGGCCGGCTCGCCGAGCACGCGCTCCCCGGGAAGGCGGAGGACGACGGGGGTGTTACGCCATGAGCGGACGGACCTCCACCGGCACGGTGACCCGGGTCATGGCCGCGTACGGTGAGCACACGGCGTCTCCCGGTCGACCCGGTCGGTGGCGCTGCTCGTTCGACCTGCTCGTCAGAGTGGACAGGAGACGGCCATGACGCTGCTGCGCACCCAGCTGGGGAACACCCTGCGGGGTCACCGGCTGCGCCAGCGGCGGACGCTGCGCGACGTCTCCGGCGCGGCCCGGGTGAGCCTCGGGTACCTCTCGGAGGTCGAGCGTGGCCAGAAGGAGGCGTCCTCGGAGCTGCTGGCCTCCATCTGTGACGCCCTGGACGTGGAGCTGGCCGACCTGCTGGCCGAGGTGAGCCTGGAGATGCGGCTCGCCGACCCGGCCGGGCACCCGGTCCGCCCGGTCGCGGTCGCCCGTCCGGGAGCCGGCGACGACGACGCTGCCGCGGCGGCTGCAGCGGACGGGCCCGCCGAGCAGGAGGCTGCCGCGGCGCCGGTCGCCGAGCCGGCCCTGGCCCTCGTGGGCAGTGGCCAGTCGGCCCGTTCGGCCGCCCGGGCCCGTGGGGCCGTCTCGCTCGCTGCCTGAGGAAGGACCCCGCTGCCCCCCGCCCTTCGCGAGCTCAGGGCGGGCCCCTGCACCGGGGCCGGGGTCGCGGCCCCGTGCACCGGGCCAGTCGGTCTGGGCCGGGTTCGTCCAGCGCGGGCGGGTGGGCGCGACACGAACTGCGCTCAGGGTCCACCTCCTTGACCCAGTGCGACGGAACGGGCACAAAGTGTCCATGTCTTCCCCAGGATCCCGCCCCCCGCTGCCGCAGCACCCCTCGCTCCCGGTGCCGACCGTCACCGGTCGTGGCGGGGTCACCGTCCTGGAGGCGGACGCCGCCGAGTCCGCGGCCGCCGAGGCCGCGGCTGCGGGCGGGCAGCACCTGACGACCCCGGTGCCGGTCGGGGCCGCGTTCCTGCAGCCGCCGGCACCCGGCCACCACGTGACCGCGCCGGTGCCCTCGCTGACCGTCGCCGTCCCGGCCCCGCGCCCCACCGCCCCGCGTCCGGACGCCCGCCGTCCCGGGCGGGCCGGTGTGCCGATGAGCCGCACCCGGCGCGGCCTGCTCACCGGGGCCCGCACGGCCTTCGCCGAGCGCGGGGTCCGCAAGACCACGATGCAGCACGTCGCCGCCGCCGCCGGCGTCGCCAAGGCCACCCTGTACAACCACTTCCGGACCAAGGACGACGTGGCGCACGCGCTGATCGCCTTCGAGCTGGACCGGCTGGCCGCGCTCGCCGCCGAGCTGCCGCTGACCGTCGCCGTCCCCGCGCTGGCCGAGGAGGTCGGCGGGCACCCGGTGCTGCGTCGGCTGGCCGAGACCGAGCCGGAGACCCTCGTGCAGATGATGGGGCTGGACGCCGACCGCTGGGGCGACGTCGTCGTCACCCTCGGCTCGGCGCTGCGGATCTCCCGCCCGGAGGCCGAGCTGGTGTGCCGCTGGCTGCTCGGCCTGGTGCTGCAGCCGGGCACGGTGCAGGAGCGGGCCGCGCAGGCCGCCGTCGTCACCGGGCAGCTCGTCGGCTGACCCACCCGCGCCGCACCCTCGGCCGTCCCGGTCCCCGCGGACCGGGACGGCCGCGCGCCGTCCAGCCGGCACAGCGGTCCGTCGACCCGGCGACGTGACATCGTGTCGGGCGGCGCCCAGAGCCGGACCCCGTGCAGACCACGAGCGGAGCGCGTGATGCGGTACCTGTTCCGGCCCCCGGCCACCGAGGCCGCCGGGCTGCTGTCCCTGCCGTGGCACCAGCCGCTGGAGGAGTGGGACGAGGACCTGCTGCTCGAGGTGCCGCAGCGGGGCATCTCGCGGCACGTCGTCCGCTTCACCGCCGCCGAGGGGCGGGTCTTCGCGCTCAAGGAGATCGCCGAGCCGCTGGCCCGGCACGAGTACGCACTGCTGGCCGAGTTCGAGGGCGAGGGGCTGCCCTCGGTGTCGGTGCTGGGGATCTGCATCGACCGGCCCGACGACCAGCAGGCCATCCTGGTCACCCGGTACCTCGAGTACTCGATGTCCTACCGGTACCTGTTCTCCGGTCCGCGCGCCGCGGACGACCCGATGAAGCTGCTGGACACGCTGGTGGAGCTGCTGGTGCGGCTGCACCTGGCCGGCGTCTACTGGGGTGACTGCTCCCTGTCGAACACGCTCTTCCGGCTGGACGCCGGCACCTTCACCGCCTACATGGTCGACGCGGAGACCGCGGAGCGGCACCCCACGCTGTCGGCCCGCAAGCGCGCCTACGACGTCGACCTGGCGCGGGAGCGGGTCGGGGCCGAGTTGATGGACCTGCAGGCCGGCGAGCTGCTGGCACCGGAGATCGACCCGATCGAGATCGCCGAGAACCTGCCGATCCGGTACGACGCGCTGTGGGAGGAGGTGACCCGGGAGGAGGTCTTCCGCGCCGACGAGCAGGCGATCCGGGTCGCCGAGCGACTCCAGCGGATCAACGACCTGGGCTTCGACGTCGGCGAGATCGAGCTGGTGACCTCGGGGGACGGCGCGCGGCTGCGGGTGGAGACCCGGGTCGCCGAGCCCGGACAGCACCGGCGTGAGCTGCTCCGGCTGACCGGCCTGGAGGTGCAGGAGAACCAGGCGCAGCGGCTGCTCAACGACCTGCGGTCCTACCGGGCCTACCTGGAGCAGCGCGGCGGCAGCCCGGTGCCGGAGACCGTCGCCGGCCACCGCTGGCTGACCGAGGTGTACCTGCCGGTGGTGGGCGCGGTCCCCGATGAGCTGGCCGGCCGGCTGGAGCCCGCGGAGGTGTTCCACGAGGTGCTGGAGCACCGCTGGTTCCTCTCCGAGCAGGCCGGGTTCGACGTCGGCACCTGGGTCGCGGTGCGCTCCTACGTCCAGAACGTGCTGCCCCGGATGCCCGCTCAGCTCACCACGCCGTCGGTGATCGCGCACCGCTCCGAAGCCCGCTGAGGGCATTCGCCGAGGCCGCTCGGCGAGAGGAGACGACTGGGTCTCGCTCCGGTTGACAGCCGATGTGAGCCAGGCCACTCTCCGAGTTCCACGGTGACACGAGGTCACGTGGCGCCAACGGAGGCGGTGGTTCGGTGCCGGACGTCAGCAAGGTCGGAAGCGACAGCGTGCAGACCGGTCGGGCCGGTCCGTTCCACTCCCGCAGGTGGCGCAGGGCGTTGTCCGGTGCCGCGGCAGCTGGTCTCCTGAGCTCCGCGCTCGCGGCCTGTGGCAGCGACGAGGGGGGTGTGCCGACCCTCACCTGGTACACCAACCCCGACTCCGGGGGGCAGGCCGAGATCGCCGCCCGGTGCACGGAAGCTGCGGACGGCCAGTACGCGATCGAGACCGCCGTGCTGCCCCGGGAGGCCTCCCAGCAGCGGGAGCAGCTGATCCGGCGGCTGGCCGCGAACGACGCGTCGATCGACATCATGAGCCTCGACCCGCCGTTCATCCCGGAGTTCGCGGAGGCGGGCTTCCTCGCGCCGGTGCCCTCCGACGTCGCCGAGCGGGTCACCGAGGACGTGGTGGAGAGCGCGATCGAGGGGTCGACCTGGAACGAGGAACTGGTCGCCGTCCCGTTCTGGGCGAACACCCAGCTGCTCTGGTACCGCGAGTCCGTCGCGGAGGCGGCCGGGCTGGACATGAGCCAGCCGGTCACCTGGGACCAGATCGTGGAGGCAGCCCAGGCGCAGGACGTCCAGGTCGGTGTGCAGGGCATCCGGGCGGAGGCGCTGACCGTCTGGTTCAACGCGCTGATCGAGTCCGCCGGCGGGTCGATCATCGAGCAGAACTCCACGGACCCGTCGGAGATCGAGCTGGGGCTCACGTCCGAGGCCGGCATCCGTGCCGCTGAGGTGATGAGGATGATCGCCACCAGCGGGACGGCCGGCCCGGCGCTGTCGACGGCGAACGAGGACTCGACCGCCACGGCCTTCGAGGGCCCCAACGGCGGGTTCAACGTGAACTACCCGTTCGTCTACCCCCGGGCGCTGTCCGCCGTGGAGGCCGGGACCATGGACGCCGCGGTGCCCGAGGACTACGGCTGGGCGATCTACCCGCGGGTGGACGCCGACACCCCGGCCGCGCCGCCCTACGGCGGGATCAACCTCGGCGTCGGTGCCTTCAGTCAGTACCCCGACCTCGCCTACGCGGCGACCGAGTGCATCACCTCGACGGAGAACCAGGCCTACTACTTCGTCACCAACGGCAACCCGGCCTCCGACACCGCGGTCTACGACGACCCGGAGGTGCTCGAGCAGTTCCCGATGGCGCCCACCATCCGGGACTCCCTGGAGCTGGCGGCGCCCCGGCCGCAGACCCCGTACTACAGCGAGGTCTCCGGGGGGATCCAGCGGGTCTACCACCCGCCGTCGTCCGTCGAGCCGGAGCAGACGCCCGAGGCGGCCACCGAGCTGATCAACGCCGTGCTGCGGAAGGAGCAGTTGCTGTGACCGAGCGCGCGACGCGGGTGCCCGCGTCTTCCTCGACCTCCGGAGGGGTGATCCGGTGAGCACCACGACGCTCCCCCCGGCGGAGAAGACCCAGCCGGTCTCCGCCCCGGACGCGAAGACCAGCGACCGGGCCAAGAGCGAGCGGAAGCTGGGCTGGCTGCTGGCCGGCCCCGCCCTGTTCGTCATGCTGATGGTGACCGCCTACCCGATCGCCCAGGCGATCTACGACTCGCTGTTCGACTTCCGGCTGACCGACCCGGACAACCGGTCGTTCACCGGGCTGTCGAACTACGCGGTGATCCTCACCGACTGGCTGTGGTGGCGGTCCCTGCTGGTCACCGGGTTCATCACCCTGGTGACCGTGGCCGTGGAGCTGGTCCTGGGCTTCGCCCTCGCGATGGTGATGGCGAAGGCGTTGAGCACGATCCGGCCGGTGCTGCGGGCCGCGATCCTCATCCCGTACGCGGTCATCACCGTGGTGTCGGCGTTCGCCTGGCAGTTCGCGTTCGACATCCAGACCGGCTTCGTCAACAGCTGGTTCGGCTGGGTGCCGGGCATCGGCGCGGACACCGACTGGTTCGGTGGCACCTGGACCTCGCTGCTGGTCATCTGTCTCGCCGAGATCTGGAAGACCACGCCGTTCATCTCGCTGCTCCTGCTGGCCGGGCTCGCCCAGGTGCCGGAGGTGCTGCAGGAGGCGGCGAAGGTCGACGGTGCGAGTTGGTGGCAGCGGATGCGCAAGGTCACCCTGCCGAACATGAAGGCCGCGATCATGGTGGCCCTGCTGTTCCGCACCCTGGACGCGTTCCGGGTCTTCGACAGCATCTTCATCATGACCGGCGGGGCGAACGCGACCGAGTCGGTCTCCTTCCTCGCCTACCGGCAGACCATCTCGCGGCTGGAGATCGGGCTGGGGTCGGCGGTCTCGGTGCTGCTGTTCCTGGCGGTCGTGTTCATCGCGATGAGCTTCATCAAGGGCTTCAAGGTCGACCTGTCCCAGTCGAGGGGGGAGGGCTGATGTCCACCAAGGAGAAGACCTGGTGGGGCGTCGCCGGAGTGGCGATCGTCATCTACGCGTTGTTCCCGATCGCCTGGATCGTGTCGCTGTCGTTCAAGGCGCCCAGCGCCCTGAACAACGGCAACTTCCTCCCCGGCGCCCCGACGTGGGAGAACTACTCCCTGATCCTCACCGGTGGGGCCAGCGACCTGTTCCTGCCGGCGCTGCGCAACTCGTTCGGCATCTGCCTGATCGCCACGGCGATCTCGTGCCTGCTGGCCATGTTCGCCGCCTACGCGATCGCCCGGCTGGACTTCCCGGGGAAGAAGTTCATCCTCGGGACGGCGCTGGCCGTGGCGATCTTCCCGGTGATCTCGATCGTCACGCCGCTGTTCAACCTGTGGCGCAACATCGGGCTGTACGACACCTGGCCCGGCCTGATCATCCCGTACCTGTCCCTCACGCTGCCGATCTCGATCTGGACGATGTCGGCGTTCTTCCGGGAGATCCCCTGGGAGATGGAGCAGGCCGCGCAGGTCGACGGCGCGACCACCTGGCAGGCGTTCCGCAAGGTGATCGTCCCGCTGGCCGCGCCGGGTGTGTTCACCACGGCGATCATCGCCTTCTTCATCGCCTGGAACGACTTCGTCTACGGCATCTCGCTCACCTCCACCGAGGCGGCGCGACCCGTGCCCGCGGCGCTGGGCCTGTTCTCCGGCGCCTCCCAGTTCGAGGACCCGACCGGTGCGATCGCGGCTGCCGCGGTCATCGTCACCATCCCGGTCATCGTCCTGGTCCTGCTGTTCCAGCGGCGCATCGTCGCCGGTCTCACCAACGGCGCCGTCAAGGGCTGACGCCCTCCCGCCGACCCATGCTGATCGTGAAAGGGACGAACTGATGGCCTCGATCGAGATGAAGAACATCGTCAAGAAGTACGGCGACGGCTTCCCGGCGGTGAACGACGTGAGCCTGGACATCGACGAGGGGGAGTTCATGATCCTCGTCGGCCCGTCCGGCTGCGGGAAGTCCACGCTGCTGCGGATGATCGTCGGGCTGGAGGACATCACCAGCGGCGACATGGTGATCGGCGGCACCCGGGTCAACGACAAGGCACCGCGGGAGCGCAACCTGTCGATGGTCTTCCAGAACTACGCGCTGTACCCGCACCTGAGCGTGTTCGAGAACATCGCCTTCCCGTTGCGGCTGGCCAAGGTGGACGACGCGGAGGTGACACGCCGGGTGAACGAGGCTGCCGACGTCCTGGAGCTGCACGAGCACCTGGAGCGCAAGCCGGCCAACCTCTCCGGTGGTCAGCGGCAGCGGGTGGCGATGGGCCGGGCGATCGTGCGCCAGGCCGAGGCGTTCCTCTTCGACGAGCCGCTGTCGAACCTGGACGCCAAGCTCCGCGGGCAGATGCGCACCGAGATCTCCCGGCTGCAGCGCCGGCTGGGCATCACGACCGTCTACGTCACCCACGACCAGACGGAGGCGATGACGCTCGGCGACCGGGTCTGCGTCCTGCGCAAGGGGAAGATCCAGCAGGTGGCCTCCCCGCGGGAGCTGTACGAGCAGCCGGTCAACCTCTTCGTCGCCGGGTTCATCGGCTCACCGCCGATGAACTTCCTCCCCGCCCAGCTCGAGGGCTCCCGGCTGACCACGCCCTTCGGGGACATCGAGCTCGACGAGCGCCGGGCGGCCGCGGTCGCCGGCCGCGACCTGCTGCTGGTCGGCATCCGGCCGGAGTACTTCGAGGACGCCTCCCTGGTCGACGAGGCGAAGCGGCCGCTCGGGTCGGTCTTCACCGCTCGCGTGGACGTCACCGAGTGGCTCGGTGACTCCCAGTTCGCCTACATCCCCTACGAGGCGCCCGACGAGATCCGCACCCAGCTGCGCGAGCTGTCCAAGGAACTGGACTCCGAGGAGCTGCGCACCCAGGCGATCGTGTCCATCGATGCCACAAGCCGGATCCGGGAGGGCCGGGACGCGGAGTTCTGGCTGGACAGCCGCAAGGTGCACGTCTTCGACCCGACCACGGGGGACAACCTGACCCGGGACGCCGATGCTGGTGCCGAGCTGACCCGGCTGGCGGCCGAGGACCGGGTCGAGCAGGTCCAGTCGGCGGAGGGCGAGGGGATCAGCGCCGCCTGACGGCGTCCCGGGGGTGGGCCACGGGTGGCTGCCACCCACGCTGCCCGGTGCAGGAGGGCCTGCGCCGGGCAGCGGTCCGGCGCAGGCATGATCATGCCCGGGGTTTGTGCTGCGGCGTCGCTGCGCACCTGTCCCCGCAGAGACCCTGGCCGGACACTGGAGGCACCGCAGCATGGACATCACCGCGACCGACGAGTGGGCAGCCCTTGCCGAACACCACCGCGCGGTCGGCGCCCGGACGCTGCGCGAGCTGTTCGCCGAGGACCCCGAGCGCGGCACCCGGCTGACCGGCACCGCCGGCGACCTCCACGTCGACCTCGCCAAGCACCGGGTCACCGACGAGACGCTGCAGCTGCTGATGGCGCTGGCCGAGCGGGCCGGCGTGCCGGAGCGGATCGCGGCGATGTTCCGCGGCGAGCACATCAACACCACCGAGGACCGCGCCGTCCTGCACGTGGCTCTGCGCGCACCGGAGTCGGTGCCGCTCACCGTCGACGGGCAGGACGTCAGCGCCGACGTGCACGCAGTGCTGGCCAAGATGCGGGCCTTCGCCGACCGGGTGCGGTCGGGGGAGTGGACGGGGCACACGGGCGAGCGCATCCGGGCCGTGGTGAACATCGGCATCGGCGGCTCCGACCTCGGTCCGGCGATGGCCTACACCGCCCTGGCCGACTACAGCGACCGCGACCTCACCGCCCGGTTCGTCTCCAACATCGACCCGACCGACTTCGCCGAGAAGACCCGCGACCTCGACCCGGCGACCACCCTCTTCGTCGTCTGCTCCAAGACCTTCACCACCCTGGAGACGCTGACCAACGCGACCGTCGCCCGGGACTGGCTGCTGGCCTCGGGCGCCGACGAGTCAGCGGTGGCCGAGCACTTCGTCGCGGTCTCCACCAACACCGACGCGGTGGCCGAGTTCGGCATCGACACCGCCAACATGTTCGAGTTCTGGGACTGGGTGGGCGGCCGCTACTCCTTCACCTCCGCGATCGGGCTCTCGCTCATGGTCGCGATCGGGCCGGACGCCTACGACGAGATGCTCGCCGGCTTCCACGCCGTCGACGAGCACTTCCGCACCGCGCCCCTCGCGGAGAACATGCCGTTGGTCCAGGGCCTGCTGAACGTCTGGTACACCGACTTCTTCGGTGCCCAGAGCCACGCCGTCCTGCCCTACAGCCAGTACCTGTCCCGGCTGCCGGCCTACCTGCAGCAGCTGACGATGGAGAGCAACGGCAAGTCCGTGCAGGCCGACGGGCAGCCGGTGACGGCGGCGACCGGCGAGGTCTACTGGGGTGAGCCGGGCACCAACGGCCAGCACGCCTTCCACCAGCTGCTGCACCAGGGCACCTCGCTGATCCCGGCCGACTTCATCGGGTTCGGAGAGCCCAACCACGACATCGGCGAGATGCACGACCTGCTGATGGCCAACATGTTCGCGCAGAGCGCCGCGCTCGCGTTCGGCAAGACCGCGGAGGAGGTCGCCGCCGACGGCACGCCGGCCGACGTCGTCCCGCACAAGGTGATGCCGGGCAACCGGCCCTCGACCACGATCCTCGCGCCGAAGCTGACCCCGGGCACGCTCGGGCAGCTGATCGCCTTCTACGAGCACACCGTCTTCACCCAGGGCGCGATCTGGCAGATCGACTCCTTCGACCAGTGGGGGGTCGAGCTCGGCAAGGTGATGGCCCGGCAGCTGGCCCCGGCGCTGACCAGCGAGACCGCGCCGGACATGGACAGCCCCGAGATCGCCGCGGACGCCTCCACCGCCGCCCTCGTCGCGCACTACCGGCGGCTGCGCGGTCGCCCGGTCTGACGAAGGCCCCTGCCCCCACCGCTCGCCGGCTCGCGGCGGGTCCCTCCAGGGGGCCGCCGCGAGTCCGGGAGGGGGAGGGTGACGTGCGGTGGCTGGCCGGGGGCGCCGCCTGGGACGATGATCGGGACAGTGTCATCCGTGTCGCACCGCCCGCCGCCCGGCGGGGCTGGAGCACCGGACCAGGAGGAGCCATGCCGAACCCGTTCGTGAAGCTGTGGAAGTACCTGACGGCCTCGGCCAACAACCAGATCGACCAGCGGGCTGACCCGAAGATCCAGATCCAGCAGGCGATCGAGGCGGAGCAGCAGCGGCACCAGGCCCTGGCCAACCAGGCCGCCGCGGTGCTGGGCAACCAGCGGCAGCTGGAGATGCGGCTCAGCCGGCAGCTGGGTGAGATCGAGAAGCTCCAGGCCTCGGCGCGGCAGGCGCTGACCCTCGCCGATCAGACCCGCGCCGCCGGCGATGCCGCCAAGGCCGCTGACTACGAGCAGGCTGCGCAGGCCTTCGCCACCCAGCTGGTCGGCGCCGAGCAGTCGGTCGAGGACCTCAAGCGCAGCCACGACGAGGCGCTGCAGGCCGCCGAGCAGGCCAAGGGCGCGGTCGAGACGAGCCGGATGCGGCTGCAGTCGACGCTGGCCGAGCGCACCAAGCTGATGTCCCAGCTGGAGCAGGCCAAGATGCAGGAGCAGGTCTCGGCCTCGCTGCGGTCGGTCAACGAGCTGTCCGCGCCGGGCAACACCCCGAACCTCGGTGAGGTGCGGGACAAGATCGAGGCCCGCTACGCCACCGCACTGGGCCAAGCCGAGCTCGCGCAGGACTCGGTCGAGGGCCGGATGCTCGAGGTGGAGAAGGCGACCATCGACGTCGCCGGCGCCTCCCGGCTGGCCGAGCTCCGTGCGTCGATGGGCGGTGGCACCCAGGCCATCAGCGGCACCCAGGCCGCCGGCGCGATCGAGCAGGGCACCCCGCCGGTGACCGGGCTCGGCGCCGAGACCCCGGCTGCCCAGCCGGCGGAACGGCCCGAGCAGTAAGAACACTGCTGCCTCGCTCGTCCGAGGCGAGCCCCCCGGAGCCCCGTCGTCCTGCTGGACGGCGGGGCTCCGTCGGTCAGGTGGCGGCGATCGACGCCGGATGGCCGGGCTCCCCGGTGCGGGCCAGCGGGTCGATCGGGCTGCGTGCGGCCTGGCACGCCGGGCACCAGTAGGTCACCCTCTCCTGGGTGTCCGGCCCCTGGTCGCCCAGCAGGATCGCGGTGCGGCAGCGGCGGCACGGCCGGCCGCGGCGGCCGAACACCCAGTGGTCCTCCCCGCGCCGGGTGGAGCCGGTGGTGCTCTGCTCGGGGTGGTCGCGATTGGCGAACATCAACGTGCGGGCCCGTTCGACCAGCCCGGGCAGGTCGGGGACGTCGGCGACCCGCGTCCACGGGTGGGTGCGGGTCATGAACAGCGTCTCGACCTTGTAGAGGTTGCCGATGCCGGCGAGGTTGCGCTGGTCCAGGATCGCGACGCCGATCTGCTCGTCCGGGTGGGAGCGGAGCCGGCGCAGCGCCTCGTCGAGGTCCCAGTCGGGGCCGAGGACGTCGGGACCGAGATGGCCGACCAGCTCGCCCTCACCGCTGGTCGGCACGATCCGCAGGTCGTGCAGCCGGTAGCCGACGCAGTCCCACTCGTCGGTGGCCAGGATCGCCCGGATGCTGTGCGCGGGCCCGCCCTTCCACGGGGTGCCCTTCCGGTAGATGTGCCAGCTGCCGTCCATCCGGTAGTGCGTGCGCAGCGTGCGGCCGTCGGCGAAGCGGGTGAGCATGTGCTTGCCGCGGGGGACGACCTCGGTGACGGTGGCGCCGGCGAGGTCGACGGTGGCCAGCTGGGGCACGCGCAGCTCGCCCTTCGTGAGCGTGGCGCCGGCCAGCGCGGTGTTCATCCGCTGGGCGGCCAGCCAGACTGTGTCTCCCTCGGGCATCCCGCCATGATCCCCGCCCGCACGCGCTCCCGCCGGACCTGGCAGCCGCCGCGTCGGGCGTTGCTGGCGGTCTCCGGCGTGGCTAGTAGCGGGCGCGACGCGCCTCCGTACCGGGCTCCCCGGTGCGCGCCCGCGGATCCACCGGGGCGGGCGTGGCCTGGCAGCGCGGGCACCACCAGGTGACCCGCTCCTGCAGGTCGGGGTCCTGGTCGCCGAGCAGGATCGGCGTCCGGCATCGCCGGCAGGGGCGGCCCTTGCGGCCGGCGACCCAGTGGTCCTGCCCGCGGCGGGTCTCGCCGGTGGTGCTCTGCTCGGGGTGGTGCCGGTTGGCCAGCATCAGCGTGCGGGCCCGTTCGACCAGCCCGCGGAGGTCGGGGACGTCGGCGACCCGGGCCCACGGGTGCACGCCGGTGAGGAACAGCGACTCGACCTTGTAGAGGTTGCCGATGCCGGCGAGGTTGCGCTGGTCCAGGATCGCCACGCCGATCTGCTCGTCCGGCTGCGAGCGAAGCCGGCGCAGGACCTCCTCGACGTCCCAGTCCGGGCCCAGCACGTCGGGGCCGAGATGCCCGACCAGCTCGGACTCCTGGCTGGTGGGGACGAGCCGCACGTCGTGCAGCCGGTACCCGATGCACTCCCACTCGTCGGTGGCCAGCACGGCGCGGATGCTGTGCCCGGGTCCGCCCCGCCACCGGGAGCCCGGCCGGTAGATGTGCCAGCTGCCGTCCATCCGGTAGTGCGTGCGCAGCGTGCGGCCGTCGGCCAGCCGGGTGAGCATGTGCTTGCCGCGGGGGACGACCTCGGTGACGGTCGCGCCGGTCAGGTCGACCGCAGCCAGCTGCGGCACCCGTAGTTCACCCCGGCGCAGCGTGGCCCCGGCCAGCGCGGTGTGCATCCGCTGGGCGGCCAGCCAGACGGTGTCTCCCTCGGGCACGCGGTCCATGGTCCCCGGCGGACGGGTCTGGTGCTCGGTATCGCTGGGGGTGCCGGCGCGGGCGCCGGACCGCACGGGTGGACCCCGTCGCCGCTGACGGTGTGCACCCTCCCTCGGTCGGGTGGCCTCGTGTGAGGGGGGCGACAGGCGGGAACAGCCTGCGTTCCTTCAGCGCTGAGAGATCCTGTGACCGTGTCGACCCGCCTGCGCAGCCTGCCGGACCGCTTGACCGGCGGCATCGCGACCCGGCAGCCGACCCCGGCGCCGGAGCCGGTCACCGTCACCGTCGCCCGGGTGGTGCGCCCGGACCAGCAGAACGCCTTCGAGCGCTGGGCGGCCGAGGTGCAGGAGCTGGCGGCGACCTTCCCCGGTCACCTGGGTTCCTCCCTGCTGCGCCCCGGTGCGGGCAGCGACGAGTACCACCTGGTCTACCGCTTCAGGGACGACGAGTCCCTCGCCGCCTGGGAGCGCTCGCCGGAGCGGCGCGAGGCGCTGGACCGGGTGCACCAGCTGGTGGAGGACGAGCGGGTGGCCCGGGCCGTGGGCCTGCAGACCTTCTTCGCGGTGCCGGCCCGGCCGGGGCCGGCGTGGCGCAGCTGGCTGCTCACCGTCGCCGTCGTGCTGCTGTTCACCTCGACGTTCCAGCTCCTCGCCGTGCCCTTCGTCGGCGACTGGCCCTGGCCGGCGCGGCTGCTGCTGTCGGCGGCCTACGTGGTGACGGCGCTGCGGTGGTCCATGCCGCGGCTCAGCCGCTGGCTCGGCCCCTGGCTGCAGGCCTCTCGCCGCCGCTGACCCCCTGCGTGCGCCCGGCGCGCTCAGGGGCGCTCCGCGCGCCCGTTGTGCGCTCAGCGGCGCTCCGCGCGGCAGAGAGCGCCAGTGAGCGCACAACGGTGGGGTCGCGGGGCTAGTTGCGCAGGCGCAGGCCGCGCGGGGTGGCGGCGAAGCCGGCTGCCTGCAGCGCCGCGGTGAGCGGGCCGGACTCGTGCACCGACGCGCCGTCGGCCTTCTGCACGATCATCCGGCCCAGTGCCCCGGAGGCGACCGCGCCGGACAGCGCGGTGGCGGCCTCCTTGAGCACGGTCTCCTCCTCCGTCCAGGACAGCAGCGTCTTCCCGCCGCGCTCGACGTAGAGCACGAGCTCGCCGTCGACCAGCACGACCAGGGCACCTGCCTTCCGCCCGGCCCGGTGTCCGCTCTTCCGGCTGCCGGTGCCCTCACCGAGGTCGACGGCGGGGCCGTCGACCGGGCCGTCGGCGGAGGCGACCGCGCGCTCCGGCCAGGGGAGTGCGGCGCCGTAGACGTTGGCCGGGTCGGTGGCGGCGAGCACGACCGGGCCGGCGGGTGTGCGGTCGGGGCTGGCGAAGCTGCGCAGCCGGTCGACCGAACCGGGGGTGCCGAACTGGGCCGCGCCGAGGGTCTCGACGAAGTAGCCCCGGCGGGCCCGGCCGTTCTCCTCGAACGCCCGCAGCACCGGGTAGACGGCGGAGAAGCCCCCGGTCACCTGCTCGGCCTGCACCGCGCCGCGGGTCAGCACGCCGTGCCGTTCCAGCAGTGCCTCCGCCCGCGCGGTGGTGCGCTTGGTGGCGTTGCCCTCCAGCTCGGGCAACCGCGACCAGCGCCCGGCCATCGACGGGGGACCGGTGCGGCTGGGCATCGCCGGGCGGCCGAGCCTCGTGCGGCCGTACCGGCTGCGGTCCAGCCGGGCGCGGGGAGCGGCCGCCTGCTTCTTGTGCGTCCCGCCGCCAGACAACCGGGTGCGGAGCGGTGCGAGGGTGTCGTTGGTGAGGGCCCCGGCCCAGACCAGGTCCCAGACCTCCTCGGCCAGCGCGGTGTCGTCGGTGGCGCCCACCCGGTCGGACAGCGCCCGGAAGAAGAGCGCCTGGCCACCGGCGAGCTCGTCGAGCAGGAGCTGCCCGACGCCGCCCTCGGTCGCCGCACCCCCGGGCGGCTCGGGCAGGAGCAGCGGGGCCAGGTCGGCCGGCGCCAGGGTCACCCAGCCGTCACCACCGGAGAGCCCGCCCGCGCCGGCCCACAGCACCTCGCCGGCGCTGGTCAGCTCGTCGAGCATCGCGGGCGAGTAGTCATGCACCCGAGACGGCAGCACCAGCGACTCCAGCGCCGAGGCGGGCACCAGCGCGCCGGCCAGCTGCTCGACCACCGCCAGGACGCCGTCGACCCCGCGCATCCGGCCGCCGACCGACTGCCAGGACGGCGTGAACCGGGCCAGCGTGTCGATCGGGACCGGCTCGACCTCCTGGCGCAGCTTGGCCAGCGACCGGCGCCGGATCGAGCGCAGCACCTCGGCGTCGCACCACTCCTGGCCGATGCCGCCCGGCCGGAACTCGCCGGTGACCAGCCGGCCGGTGCCGACCAGCCGCTGCACGGTGGCGGTGACGACGGCGACGCCGAGGCCCAGCCGGGCCGCGACCTCCGGCGGGGCGAAGGGGCCGTGGGTGCGGGCGTAGCGGCCGATCAGGTCACCGAGCGGATCGGCCACCGGCTCGGTGAACACCTCCGGCACCCCGACCGGCAGTGCGGTGCCCAGTGCGTCGCGGAGTCGGCCGGCGTCCTCGATGGCGACGTACCGCTCCTCCCCGGCGATCCGCACCACGAGCGCCCGCCGGGCGACGACGAGCTCCGAGAGCCAGTCGGCCGGCACGCCGCGGGCCCCCGCCTCGGCCACGGTGAGGTCACCGACGCCGCGGAGGAGGTCGCTGGCGCCGTCGACGTCGCGCGGGTGCCGCTGCTCGGGCAGCCGCTGCAGCTCCGCCTCGACCTCGGCCATCGCATCGCCGTCGAGCAGTTCGCGCAGCTCGGAGCGGCCCAGCAGCTCGGCCAGCAGCCCGGTGTCCAGGGCGAGCGCCTGGGCGCGGCGCTCGGCCAGCGGGGCGTCGCCCTCGTAGATGAACTGGCCTACGTAGCCGAACAGCAGCGACTGGGCGAACGGCGAGGCCGTCTGGGTCTGCACGTCGACCAGCCGCACCCGGCGGGCGCGCACGTCGCTCATCAGCTCGACCAGCCCGGGCACGTCGTAGACGTCCTGCAGCACCTCCCGGACCGCCTCCAGGGTGATCGGGAACGAGGAGAACTCACTCGCCACCGAGAGCAGCTGGGCCGCGCGCTGCCGCTGCTGCCACAGCGGGGTGCGCCGCCGCGGGTCGCGACGGGGGAGCAGCAGTGCCCGGGCGGCGCACTCACGGAACCGGCTGGCGAACAGCGCGGAGTTGCCGACCTCGGCAGTGACCTCCCGCTCGACGTCGTCCGGGTCCAGCAGCGCGAGGTCGGCCTCCGGCGCCTCGCCGGTGGTGTCCGGGAGCCGCAGCACGATGCCGTCGTCGGAGTGCATGGACGCGACGTCGACGCCGTAGCGCTCGCGGAGCCGGGCGGCGAGCACCAGCGCCCAGGGGGCGTTGACCTGGGCGCCGAAGGGGGAGTGCACGACCAGCCGCCAGTCGCCGAGCTCGTCGCGGAACCGCTCGACCAGCAGCGTGCGGTCGTCGGGCAGGTGGCCGGTGGCCGCCTTCTGCTCGGCCAGGTAGGCGAACAGGTTGCTCGCACCCCAGGCGTCCAGGCCGGCGGCGCGGGCCCGGTCCATGCCCGCCTCCGGCGTGGCCGAGCCGACCTCGCGCAGGAAGGCACCCAGAGCCCGGCCCAGCTCCAGCGGGCGGCCCAGGGTGTCGCCGTGCCAGAACGGCATCTTGCCGGGCTGGCCGGGCGCCGGGCTGACCAGGACCCGGTCGTGGGTGATCTCCTCGATCCGCCACGAGGAGGACCCGAGCAGGAAGACGTCGCCCACCCGGGACTCGTAGACCATCTCCTCGTCCAGCTCACCGACCCGGCGACCACCGTTCGCCCCCGCACCGGAGACGAGGAAGACGCCGAACAGCCCGCGGTCGGGGATGGTGCCGCCGCTGGTGACCGCCAGCCGCTGGGCGCCGGCGCGGGCGGTGAGCGTGTCGGTGACCCGGTCCCAGGTCAGCCGGGGCCGCAGCTCGGCGAAGGCGTCGGAGGGGTAGCGGCCGGCCAGCATGTCCAGCACCGCATGCAGGGCGGAGTCGGGCAGCGAGGCGAAGGCGGCCGAGCGGCGCAGCACGGCGGCGACCTCGTCGACGGTGCGCGGCCGCTCGGAGACCATCGCGACGATCTGCTGGGCCAGCACGTCGAGTGGGTTGCGCAGGTAGCGGGTCGACTCGATGGCGCCGGCCCGCATCCGCTCGGCGACGACGGCGCTCTGCACCAGGTCGCCGCGGAACTTCGGGAAGATGACGCCCTCGCTGACCGCGCCCACCTGGTGGCCGGCCCGGCCCACCCGCTGCAGCCCGGCCGCCACGTTCGGCGGCGACTCGACCTGGACCACCAGGTCGACAGCGCCCATGTCGATGCCCAGCTCCAGGGAGGAGGTGGCGACCACGGCCGGCAGCTGCCCGGACTTGAGCGCCTCCTCGACCACCGCGCGCTGTTCCCGGGAGACCGAGCCGTGGTGTGCGGAGGCGACCGGCTTCACGTCCGCCGGCAGCCCACCGCCGGAGCCGGCCTGGGCCATCAGCTCGGCGGGGTTGGCGCCGTGCGGCATCGGCTCACCGGTGGCGCGCTCGTAGGCCAGCTCGTTCAGCCGGCTGGTCAACCGCTCGGCCAGGCGGCGGGAGTTGGCGAACACGATGGTGCTGCGGTGGGTCTCGATCAGGTCGAGCACCCGCTCCTCGACCGCCGGCCAGATCGACGTCCGCGGCTGGTTGCCCGCCGCCGACCCCTCCAGCTCGCCGGTGGGCTGCCCGAGCTGGCTCATGTCCTCGACCGGGACGACGACCGACAGGTCCCACTGCTTGGTCGACGGCGGGGCGACCACCTGGACCGGGCGGCCGCCGGCGAGGAAGGTCGACACCTCCTCGAGCGGGCGGACCGTCGCCGACAACCCGATCCGCTGGGCCGGCCGCTCCAGCAGCTCGTCGAGCCGGTCGAGGGAGACCGCCAGGTGCGCGCCGCGCTTGCTGCCGCAGACGGCGTGCACCTCGTCGAGGATCACCGTCTCCACCCCGCGCAGCGACTCCCGGGCCTGGCTGGTGAGCAGCAGGAACAGCGACTCCGGGGTGGTGATCAGGATGTCCGGCGGGCGCTTGGCGAACAGCCGTCGCTCGTCGGCCGGGGTGTCACCGGAGCGGATGCCGACGCTGATCTCCGGTCGTTCCTGACCCAGCCGGGCGGCGGCCTGACCGATCCCGGTCAGCGGTGCGCGCAGGTTGCGCTCGACGTCGACGGCCAGCGCCTTGAGCGGGGAGACGTAGAGGACCCGGCAGCGGGCCAGCGGGTCCTCCGGCGGGGGCGTGGCGGCCAGCCGGTCGAGCGACCAGAGGAAGGCCGCCAGCGTCTTGCCCGACCCGGTGGGGGCGACGACCAGGGCGTGCTCGCCGCTGCTGATCGCCGTCCAGGCGCCCTCCTGTGCTGCGGTCGGCTGCTCGAACGCACCGGTGAACCACGCCTGGGTGGGCGCCGAGAAACGCTCGAGAGCGGACACGCGACCAGTGTCCACGCGGGTACGACAGTTCGCCCCGGGCAGCCGGTGCCACTGGCCAGCGGTTCACCGCGGGCGGCGGGCCTCGATCAGGTAGCGCTGCGACCACGACACGAAGGCGCCGTCCCGCTCGATCCGGCGGTGCACCTCGGCGAGCTGCGGGCGGTACCGCTCCACCGAGAAGTCCGGCACCGTCCAGACCACCTTGCGCAGGAAGTGCACGACCGCGCCGACGTCGCGGAACTCCACCCGGCAGCGGGAGGCCCGCAGGTCGACCACCTGCAGGCCGGCCGCCCGGGCGGCCTCGGCGGCCAGGTCGCCGGTGGGCTCGTCGGCGCCGGGCAGGGGCCCCAGCAGCGCTTCGGCCAGCACCCGGTGGGTGCCCGACCCGATGCCCTGGCACAGGTGGCTGCCGCCGGGGGAGAGGACGCGGGCGATCTCGTCCCAGCGCTGGACGGTGGGGTGCCGGCTGCTCACCAGGTCGAAGGCGGCGTCGGGGAACGGGAGCGGGCCGTCGTCCGCCACCTCGGCCACCTCGCCGCCCCACTCCGCCAGGCGCCGCCGGGCGAGGGCGAGGTTCGGCGGCCACGACTCGGTGGCGGCCACCCGCCCGGGCCGCCGCGCGGCCCGGGCCAGTGCCTCGGCGTACACCTCGCCGCCGCCGGTCTGCAGGTCCAGCGAGCCGAGGGCACTCCCGAGCCGGTCGGCCAGCAGCCCGCGCCAGCCCCAGGGAGGGCGCTCCTCGGTCGCCCGGCCGACGAACCAGGAGAAGTCCCAGCCCTCGGTCGGCACGGCTGCGCCCTCGGCGACGAGCTCCTCGAAGGTGCGCACCGCGGCAGCCTGTCGACCCGTCGCCGGGTCGACAAGCGGATTCGTCGACATGCGGACCCGGGCGGATCACACTGGTGTCATTCAGCCGTCGTCCCCCAGGGGGCAGCCATGCAGCGAGCAGCGGTGCAGTCCTCCAGCATCGCGACCGTCGGCTACGACGAGGAGCAGCAGGTCCTCGAGATCGTGTTCACCGACGGACGCGTCTACCACTTCCTCGAGGTGCCGGCGGAGCGCGTGCTGTCCCTGCTCCGCGCGGAGAGCAAGGGCCGCTTCCTCAACACCGAGATCAAGCCCGACTTCGGCTACCGGGCTGTCGGCCGGCGCTGGGGCTGAGCCACACTCCGTGGCATGCGTCACAGCCTGTACGAGGCCGACCACGACGACTTCCGGAGCAGCGTCCGGGCCTTCTGCGAGAAGGAGGTCGCGCCGTTCCACGACGACTGGGAACGCGCCGGCATCGTGCCGCGGGAGCTGTGGACGACGGCCGGCGCGCAGGGGCTGCTGGGCATCGGGGTGGACGAGCGGTACGGCGGCGGCGGGGTGCGCGACTTCCGCTGGTCCTGCGTGCTGAGCGAGGAGCTCGTCCGGATCGGCGCCAGCGGTGTGGGCTTCGGGCTGCACAACGACGTCGTCGGCCCCTACCTGCAGGACCTCGCCACCGAGGAGCAGAAGCAGCGTTGGCTGCCCGGCTTCTGCACCGGTGAGCTGATCACCGCGATCGCGATGACCGAGCCCGCCGCCGGCAGCGACCTGCAGGGCATCGGCACCACCGCCCGCCGGGACGGCGAGCACTGGGTGCTCAACGGCTCGAAGACCTTCATCACCAACGGCATCAACGCCGACCTGGTCATCGTCGTGGCGCGCACGGACCCCGACGCGCCGGGGTCCAAGGGCCTCAGCCTGCTCGTCGTCGAGCGCGACATGGCCGGCTTCTCCCGGGGCCGGAACCTGGACAAGGTCGGGCTGAAGGCGCAGGACACCGCCGAGCTGTTCTTCGACGACGTCCGCGTGCCCGCCGCCAACCTGCTGGGCACCGAGGGGCGCGGCTTCGCCCACCTGATGCAGAACCTGCCGCAGGAGCGGCTGCACATCGCGGTCTCCGCGGTGGCCGCCGCCGAGACCGTGCTCGCGCTGACCGTCGAGTACGTCACCACCCGGACGGCGTTCGGCCGGCCCGTCGGGTCCTTCCAGAACTCCCGCTTCGTCCTCGCCGAGCTGCAGACGGAGGTGACGATCGCGCGGACCTTCGTCGACGAGTGCGTGCGCCAGCTCGACAGCGGCGACCTCACCGCGACCGATGCCGCGATGGCCAAGTGGTGGACGACGGAGCTGCAGAACAAGGTCGCCGACCGGTGCCTGCAGCTGCACGGCGGCTACGGCTACATGAGCGAGTACCGGGTCTCCAAGGCCTGGCGGGACGCCCGGGTGCAGTCGATCTACGGCGGGACCAACGAGATCATGAAGGAGATCGTGGGGCGTTCGATGGGTCTCTGACGACGTTGCCACCCACCGGAACCCTGGTTGTGTGGCGGCTCAGCCGGTCCCTAGGTTCGGCCCCGTCTCGGGGGACATCGGGGTCACCCCGGGCGCGACACAGGAGTCGCACATGAGACCGCACCGAACTCGACGCCTGCGTGCCGGCGTCGCCCTCGTCGCCGCGGCGGCGGTCGTCACCGGCGGGGCCACCCCGGCGCTCGCCTCGCCGGGCACCGACCGGCACGCCGACGGCAACGGACACCGCAACGGCAACGGGCACGGCCACGATCGTGGCCACCAGGACCGCATCGCGCGGCAGGTGGCCGCCCTGGTGGCCCAGCTGACCGTCCCGGAGAAGTTCGGGTTGCTCGGGGGGACCGCCGGTAGCAACGGTGCCGCCGGTGCCCTGGGCGGGGTCCCGCGACTGGGCATCCCGACCCTCGACATGGCCGACGGGCCCTCGGGCGTCCGCGCCGCGGAGCCGGCCACCGCGCTGCCGGCCCCGGTCGCGCTCGGGGCGACGTTCTCCCCGGAGCTGGCCGCCGCATACGGCGGGGTGCTCGGTCAGGAGGCCGACGCGCTGGGCATGGAGGTGCTGCTCGGCCCGATGATGAACCTGGTCCGCACCCCCTACGCCGGCCGGAACTTCGAGACGCTGAGCGAGGACCCGCTCCTCACCGCCTCCCTCGCGGCCCCGCAGGTCTCCGGCATCCAGGACCACGGCGTCATCGCCACGGCCAAGCACTTCGCGGCGAACAACCAGGAACTGGGCCGCGCCGGCCTGGACGTCCTGGTCGACGAGAAGACCCTGCACGAGACGGAGCTGGCCGGCTTCGAGGCGGTCGTCGACGCCGGGATCGGCGCGGTCATGTGCGCCTACAACCAGGTCGAGTCCGTCCAGGCCTGCCAGAACTCCGAGCTCCTCACCGAGGTGTTGCGCGAGCAGTGGGGCTTCGACGGCTTCGTCATGACCGACTGGTTCGCCATCCACGGGCCCGAGGCCCTGGTGGCCGGGCTGGACGTCGAGATGCCCCGGCCGATGGCCTTCCCCGAGCTGGCCCAGGACGTCGACGGCGACGGGCAGGTGACCGAGCGCGACCTGTCCGAGCCGGTCGCGGCCGCGCTGGACCGGGCGGTCACCGGCGTGCTGACCGCGATGGCCGAGGTCGGACTGCTCGACGGCGTGGGGGAGGACCCCGAGCGTGCGGTCGAGGAGAACGCCGCGGTGGCCCGGCAGGTGGCGACGGAGGGCGCCGTCCTGCTGCGCAACGAGCAGGGCGCTCTCCCGCTGTCCGACGAGGCACTGGCCAGTCTCGCGGTGGTCGGGCCCACGGCGGCCACCCCGTTGATCGGCGGCGGCGGCAGCGCCCGGGTCAACCCCGACGCCGGTGCGGTCGACAGCACCGTCGAGGTGCTCGAGGCCGGCGGCGCCGACGTCACCTGGGCGACCGGTGAGGACCTGGAGGGCGAGCTGGTGCCCGGCGCGGTGCTGGGCAGCGGCAGCCCGCTGGAACTCACCGGCGAGGCCGCTCTCACCGGGGAGTTCAGCGAGGACGTCACCGTCACCGCCCCCGAGGCCGGCACGTACACGTTCCACCTGCAGACCACCGGGCCCGGCGCCGAGGTGACCCTGGGCGAGGAGCAGGTGGCCTCCACCCAGAACCGGTTCGGTGCGCTGGGCGGCAGCCTCATCCCCACCGCTGACGGCTTCATCAACGACAGCTGGACCGTCGAGCTGGCGGCCGGCGAGCAGGTCGCCTTCACGGTGAGCGGCACCGGGACGGTCGAGGCGCCGGTGCAGCTCCGCCTGCACTGGACGACCCCGCAGCTGCGTCAGCAGCGGATCGACGAGGCCGTCTCCGCGGCCGAGGCGGCGCACACCGCGGTGGTCTTCGGCTACAACGAGGGCACCGAGGGGGAGGACCGGGCGTCGCTGGCGCTGCCCGGGTTCCAGGACGAGGTCATCGCCGCCGTGGCGGCGGCGAACCCGCGCACGGTGGTCGTGCTGAACACCGGCGACCCGGTGCTCATGCCGTGGCTGGACGACGTCTCGGCGGTGCTGCAGATGTGGTACCCGGGTCAGGAGGGCGCCGAGGCGACCGTCGACCTGCTCACCGGTGTGGCCGGTCCGGCCGGCAAGCTCCCGCAGACGTACCCGGCCGACCCGGCCCGGACGCCGGTCAGCGACCCGGCGAACTACCCGGGCGTCGACCTCGACGGTGACGGGGTGCCCGACCAGCAGACCTACACCGAGGGCACGGACGTCGGGTACCGCTGGTACGCGGCCACCGACACCGACCCGTTGTTCGCCTTCGGGCACGGGCTGTCCTACACGTCGTTCGACTACTCCCGGCTGCGCACCCGCACCGGCCGGGACGGCGTGGAGGTGTCCTTCGTGCTCACCAACACCGGGTCGCGGACCGGCACCGAGGTGCCGCAGGTCTACCTGGGCGCCGGCACCGCGGCCGGCACGCCGACGCTCCAGCTGGCCGGCTTCGACCGGGTGACGCTGGAGCCGGGCGAGCGGCAGCGGGTGACGATCGAGGTCGACGAACGCCAGCTCTCGGTGTGGGACGCCGAGGACGACCGGTGGGAGCGCGCCTGCGGCGTCCGTCCGGTGCTCGTCGGCGCAGCCTCGGACGACGTGCGGCTGACGGACTCGGTGCGCGTCCGCTGAGCCGCTCGGCCCGCCGGCGGACCCTCACCGGCGGGCCGTCGACCGGCCGATCAGCGGCGACGGTCGGGCACACTCACCCGGTGACCCGACCGTCGCTGTCCCCTCCCGACCAGGCCGTCGTCCAGCGCCGCACGCTGGGGGTGCTCTCGGCCGGGGTGGCCCTCGGCGGGCTCGGCGTGACCATCGGCATCACGGTCGGGGGGCTGCTCGCCCGGGACGTCGCCGGGAGCGACGCCGCCGCCGGGCTGGGGCAGACGGCGAGCGTCCTGGGTGCTGCCCTGATCGCCGTCCCGCTGGCCCAGGTCAGCGACCGGTACGGCCGACGCGTCGGGCTGTCCCTGGGCTACGGGGTCGCGGGCGTCGGCTCCCTGGTCGTCGTCGCGGCCGCGGCGTCGTCCTCCCTGCTCCTCCTGCTCGTCGGCCTCTTCCTGTTCGGGGCCGCCACCACCAGCGGGCTGCAGGCCCGCTACGCCGCCGCCGACCTGGCCGCTCCCGAGCACCGTGGCCGCTCGCTGTCCCTGGTGGTCTGGGCGACCACGATCGGCTCGGTGCTCGGGCCGAACCTGGCCGGCCCGGCCGACGACCTGGGGCGCGCGCTCGGGCTGCCTGCGCTGGGTGGGGCGTTCGTGCTGTCCATCGCGGTGTTCGCGGTCGTCGTCCTCGGGGTGCTCCTGCTGCTCCGCCCCGACCCGCTGCTGCTGGCCCGGGAGCTCACCGCGGCCACCCGCCCGGCCGGGCCGCCGGCCCTGCGGTCGGGTTCGGCAGCGGCGCTGCGCGCTGTGTGGGCGACCCCCGGTGGGCGGCTCGGGCTGACCGCCGTCGTCGTCTCGCACGCGGTGATGGTCGGGCTGATGGTGATGACCCCGGTCCACATGGGCGCCGGACACTCCGGGGCCGACGGGACGACGCTGCGGGTGATCGGCCTGGTCATCAGCGTGCACGTGGCCGGGATGTACCTGTTCTCCCCGGTGGTCGGCTGGCTCGCCGACCGAGCCGGGCGGGCGGCGACGGTCGCACTGGGTGGGGTGCTGCTCCTGCTGGCCGCCGTGGTCGCGGGCACGGCGCCCCCGGGGGCCGCCCTCCAGCTCGGCGTCGGGTTGTTCCTGCTCGGGCTGGGCTGGTCCTGTGGGCTGGTGGCCGGGTCGACCCTGGTCACCGAGTCCGTGTCCGCCGAGGTCCGCCCGTCGGCGCAGGGCGCGACCGACCTGCTCATGGGCCTGGGGGCAGCCGTGGCCGGCGCGGTGGGTGGCCCGTTGCTCGCGCTCGGCGGCTTCGGGCTGGTGGCGGCGGTGTCCGCAGCGCTCATCGGCCCACTGCTGGTGGTCTGGGTGCGGGCCCGCCCCCGGCTCAGCGCCGGTTGAGGTAGTCGCGGGCCAGCAGGACCAGGAGTGCGACCAAGGCGCCGACGATGGCGATCTGCAGGATCAGGTCCCAGGTGGGGGAGCCGGTGCTGGGGACCATGCGACGAGGGTAGAGGCCACGGCCCGGGGCCGGTGGTGCCCGGCGCACGGGCTCCCGGCGGGTGGGTACCGTCGTGGCGTGCGGCTGCAGGAGTTCCGGTCCCGGATGGAGCGCCAGTTCGGTGCGATCCGTGCGCAGAGCGTCGCCAGTGACCACGTCTTCGGTCCGCTGGGCGGGCGCACCGCCGCCGAGGCGATCGAGGCGGGCGTGCCGGTGCGCACGGTCTGGCTGGAGATCTGCAAGGAGTACGACGTCCCGCCGAAGGAACGCTGAGCCGTCCCCCCGGAGGGAGGTGCGGCCTCCGGCGGGACGAGGCCTCAGTCCGCGAGGACCGAGCGGACGTACTCGGCGAGCGAGGTGGTCGGCCGGCCGATGAGCGCCGACAGTGCGGTGCTTCCGGTCTCCAGGGCGCCCTGGGCGATCGACTGGTCGAGGCCGACGACGAACTCGGCGGTCTCCTGCGGCAGGCCCTGTCCGAGCAGGAACTGCACGTGCTCCTCGGCGGACAGGTCGCGGTAGGTGACCTCCCGGCCCGTCTCGGCGGCGACGGCGTCGGCCAGGTCGGCGAGCGTGAACGGCTGGTCCCCGCCCAGCTCCACGACGCCCGGCTCCGGCTCCGCCGCGGTCAGGACGGCGACTGCGCCGGCTGCGAAGTCGGCGCGCGTCGCCGCGGCGATCCGACCCGCCCCCGAGCTGCCGACGACCTCGCCGGTCGCAGCGGCCGTCGTGATCGGCTGGTCGTAGTTCTCCAGGTACCAGTTGTTGCGCAACACCACCGCCGGGAGCCCGGCCTCGGCGATCAGCTGCTCGGTGGCGGCGTGCTCGGGGGCCAGGGGGAGCGGGGTGTCGTCGACCTTCGGCGCGCTGGTGTAGACGACCAGCGCGACGCCCGCGGCCCGGGCCGCCTGCAGCACGTTGCCGTGCTGGGTCACCCGCTGGCCCACCTCGCTGCCGGAGACCAGCAGCAGCCGGTCGGTGCCCTGCAGGGCGGTCTGCAGGCTCGCCGGGTCACCGTACTCGGCCTGGCGGACCTGCACGCCACGGGCGGCCAGGTCGCTGGCCTTCCCGGGGGTGCGGACGACGGCGACGACCTCGCCGGCGGGCACCCCGGCGTCGAGCAGTCCGGTGACGACGAGCCGGCCGAGGTGGCCGCTGGCTCCGGTGACGGTGATCAAGGGGACTCCTCCGAGTGCTTCCTGCACGGTAGGCACTTACGAAAAGTGAGTGCCAGCCCGTCGGACGGTACCCTGGCGGCGTGCGCGAGGTGGCTGGGGGTGCGGTGGAGCAGACGGTCGAGCAGCTGGTGGCCGACGTCTTCCGGCGCGCCTGCACCTCCCGCGAGGCGCTGGAGCACGTGACCGGCAAGTGGTCGTTGCTGGCACTGTCGGCCCTGGCCGAGTCCCCGCACCGGTTCGGCGAGCTGCGCCGCCGGGTCGAGGGGGTGAGCGAGCGGATGCTGGCGCAGAGCCTGCAGACCCTCGAGCGGGACGGCTGGGTGCACCGCGAGGTGCGGTCGACGATCCCCCCGCACGTGGAGTACCGGCTGACCGAGGACGGCGTCGCCCTCGTGCCCCACCTGCTGGCGGTCATCTCCTTCGTCGAGGGGCGGATGCCGGCCGTGCACGCGGCCCGGGCCCTCGCCGACGAGGTCCGTCCGCCGCGCTGACCGGGCTGTCCCGGTGGACGCCGAGGGTGCTGGACGGCACGGCGCGCCGATCTGGCGTGTCACTGGATTCGAACAGGTGTTCGGCCTACGGTGGCGTCCACAGGTCCGGTGTCCGTCCACAGATGCACCCGGTCCGCGGAAAGTGTCAGACCCCCGCCCTAGCGTCGGCGACGACCCGCTACAGCGACATCCGAAGGTGGCCACCATGGCAACGCTCGACCGCGACAAGGCCCTCGACATGGCCCTCGCCCAGATCGACAAGCAGTTCGGCAAGGGCTCCGTCATGCGCCTGGGCGACTCGCCCGAGGTCGCCATGAAGGTCATCCCGACCGGCTCGATCGCCCTCGACATCGCCCTCGGCGTCGGTGGCCTGCCCCGTGGCCGTGTGGTCGAGGTGTACGGCCCCGAGGCGTCCGGCAAGACGACGGTCGCCCTGCACGCGGTGGCCAACGCCCAGGCGGCGGGCGGCATCGTCGCCTTCATCGATGCCGAGCACGCCCTCGACCCCGACTACGCCCGGGCGATCGGCGTCGACACCGACGCACTGCTGATCAGCCAGCCCGACACCGGTGAGCAGGCGCTGGAGATCGCCGACATGCTGATCCGCTCCGGCGCGCTCGACCTGATCGTCGTCGACTCGGTGGCGGCCCTGGTGCCCCGGGCCGAGATCGAGGGCGAGATGGGCGACAGCCACGTCGGCCTGCAGGCCCGCCTGATGAGCCAGGCGCTGCGCAAGATCACCGGCGCGCTCAGCAACTCCGGCACCACCTGCATCTTCATCAACCAGCTGCGGGAGAAGGTCGGCGTCGTCTACGGCTCGCCCGAGGTGACCACCGGTGGCCGTGCGCTGAAGTTCTACGCCTCGGTCCGTCTCGACATCCGCCGGATCGAGACCCTGAAGCAGGGCACCGACGCGGTCGGCAGCCGGGTCCGCGTGAAGGTGGTCAAGAACAAGGTGGCGGCCCCCTTCAAGCAGGCCGAGCTCGACCTGATCTGGGGCACCGGCTTCAGCCGCGAGGGCGGGCTCATCGACATCGGTGTGGAGCAGGGCTTCGTCCGCAAGTCCGGCGCTTGGTACACCTACGAGGGCGATCAGCTCGGCCAGGGCAAGGAGAACGCCCGCACCTTCCTGCGGGACAACCCCGACCTCGCCGACGAGATCGAGAAGAAGATCAAGGAGAAGCTCGGCATCGGGGTCGTCGCCGTCGAGGCCCCGGCGGCCGCTCCGGCCGACTTCTGATCCCGCCGGTGTCGGACGCCCCGTTCGACGACGGGCCGGGCGGCGAGGGCTCCGGGGACGACGTCGTACCGGCCGGTGACAGAGGTCGCCGGTCCGGTCGGCGTCGCCCCGGGGCCGGCAGTGCCCGCCGCGGTCCCGACTCGTCCGACCCGATCGGGTCGGGCGGGCGCCGGGAACGTAGCGGTCGCAGCTCGGGGCCCCAGTGGAGTCGCCGCTCGGCTGACCCGGAGGAGTCCGGTGACCCGGCCGAGATGGAGGACCCCGAGGCGGTCGCCCGGGGGATCTGTCTGCGGGCGCTGACCGGCACGCCGAAGACCCGCAAGCAACTGGCCGACCTGCTGGCCAAGAAGGACGTGCCCGACGAGGCCGCGGCCGCGGTGCTCGACCGGTTCACCGAGGTCGGCCTCATCGACGACGCCGCCTTCGCAGCTGCCTGGGTCTCCACCCGGCAGTCCGGTCGTGGGCTGGCCCGGCGGGCACTCAGCGCCGAGCTGCGGGCGAAGGGGGTCGACGGGGAGGTGGCTGCGGCTGCCGTCGCGGAGGTCGACCCGCAGGACGAGTGGGACTCCGCCCGGCGGCTGGTCGAGCGGAAGCTCCCCTCGATGCGCCGGCTCGACCGGGTCACCGCGGAGCGGCGTCTGATCGGCATGCTCGCCCGCAAGGGCTACGGCGGCGGGCTGGCCGGCTACGTGGTGCGCGAGGCCCTCGACGGCCGCGACGAGCCGGACGATGACTCCGCGTACCGCGCGGGCGCCGACTCGTGTGGCGGTTCACCAGACCGCTCCGACGTCGGCGAGGGGTTCGTCGAGCTGGACCCACCCGGTACTGCGCCCGTGGCCTGGTCCCGGGA
The DNA here is from genome assembly GCF_026968025.1 of Modestobacter sp. VKM Ac-2978. Lineage (NCBI taxonomy): Bacteria > Bacillati > Actinomycetota > Actinomycetes > Geodermatophilales > Geodermatophilaceae > Modestobacter > Modestobacter sp. VKM Ac-2978. Next base: position 48,565 of record NZ_JAPVBP010000005.1, read on the forward strand.
GAGGTCAGAGGCACGGGCTGCGGCACGCGCTTCCCGTGAGGCCGCCGCAGCGGTCGGCCTCGACCCGTCGGGCATCGAGGGCAGTGTCGAGGTGGGGGAGGGGCGCGCCCGGCCGATCGGCCGGCGTCGTCCACCAACCGAGGGGATGCCGGCCGACGACTTGTCCTAGTCCGGCCGCCGGCGCGGATCAGCCGGGCAGGTGCCGCTTTGTTGCTGGTGGCGCGGTGCCGCGCGTCGGTGCCACCGGTCAGCACTGCCGGGCGAGTCGGAAGCCGAGGTCGTCGATGCGCAGGGTCGGGTGGCTCTTGCGGCGACACGACGCTCGACAGCTGTGCGGGTGGTCCTGCCAACCGCCGCCGCGGAACACCCGGTACGGGCCGTAGACGTCCGGGTCGAACAGGTCCCAGCACCACTCCCAGACGTTGCCGATCATGTCGTGGAAGCCCCAGGCGTTCGGCGCCCGGGTAGCGACCTCGTGCACCCGGTCCCCGGAGTTGCCGCGGTACCAGGCGATGTCGTCGAGCTGACCGTGCCGCACCTCAGAGCTGCCCGCTCGGCAGGCGTGCTCCCACTCCGCCTCGGTCGGCAGGCGGTAGCCCGACGCCGTGGCGTCCCAGCCGATGTCCAGTCCATCCGGGTCCCCGCCCAGCACGTAGCAGGGCTCCAGCCCGTCCGCCCGGGACAGGGAGTTGCAGAACCGCACGGCCTCGAACCAGGACACCTCGGTGACCGGCGTCCGGGGCCCCGCTGGGTTGGCCGGCGCTGCACCCATGACCGCGCCGTACAGCTCCTGGGTCACCGGTGTGGGGGCGAGCCAGAAGTCGGTGACGTCGATCGGCCAGGTGACCTGGGAACCCTCATCCCGGAGGACGATCTCCCCACCCGGCACCGGTAGCAGGTCCTCCAGTGTCGGCACCGGGGCAGTGGACCACGGCTCCAGGCGCGATGCGCCCAGTGGTCCGCGCGGCGACGCCCGCGCGAGCGCGTGGCCGGCCTGCATGGGCCCGCACCCCGGTGCCCGCGCAGGGCGTCCGTCAGGGAGTCAGCGGTTCAACCAGGCGGAGATGTCGATGGCCACGCCGTCGGCGGCCTCCTCGTCCGGCATCAGCCAACGCCGGCTGCGCTCCTGCCCGGCCCGCAGCCACAGCTCGATCGCGGTGTCGAACTGGGACATGGTGACCTCCTTGCCAGCCACCGAGCTGGACGGCCCCAGGAAGGTCACGTCGGACTCCTGGCCACCGGTGTACAGCAGCACCACCCGGCAGCGAGAGCGACGGTGCCGGGCCGGTGGCACGGCCTCTCGGACGATCGCCGAGTCCGCTCCGGAGGCGGCGGCGAACCGGCGTGCGCTGGCACGCAGCTTGCTCACGAAGATCTGGGTGGTGGTGGCCAGGTCGTCGTCCTCGTCGAGGTCCAGGTGCATGTGGCGCGGAGCGGCGGCAGTCGAGGTCACACCCCCACTCTCGGCAGTGAGCGACGGCACCGTCACCGGCTGAAAGTGCCAAGACGCGCCCCGGACTCCGGCAGTCGGCCAGCCAGCCGGGGGCGATGGGTCGGATGTGACGGCTTTGGGCGGGCGGGGTCTCGCCCGCCCCACAGGACCGAGGTCCCGGGCACACGCGGACCGGCTGCAGCGGGTGCCCTCAGCACTCGGCCCCGGCGTCCAGGGTGGACGCCGGGGCCGAGTGCGGACCATCGGGCTGCGCGGTCACTCGTCGTGCCGCCTCGGTCAGGTCGCGCCGCCTCCGCCGCCCATCTGGTCGGCGGGCGCAGCGGTCACCGCCTTGCGGCCGGCGCGGTTGGTACGGCGCTCGGTGTACCGGGCCAGCATGGAGAGGAGCACGTTGATCAGGATGTAGATCAGCCCGGCCGCCACGTAGAGCTGGAAGGTGTACCGGTCGCCGAAGAGGGAGTTGAAGTACTCGACGAGCCCACGCGCCTGCCGGAGCAGCTCCAGGTAGCTGATGATGAAGCCCAGCGACGTGTCCTTCAGCAGCACCACGAGCTGGGCGACCAGCACGGGGAGCATCCGCCGGGTCGCCTGCGGCAAGAGGATCAGGGTCATGACCTGCGACTTGCGCAGCCCGAGGCCGAACCCGGCCTCGCGCTGGCCCCTGTCGATGGACAGGATGCCGGCCCGGAAGATCTCGGCCAGCACGGCCATGTTGTAGAGGACGAGGCCGCCGGTCAGTGCGGTGAACGTGCTCAGCCGCACGCCGTACTTCGGGAGGACGAAGTACAGCGCGAAGATCACGACCAGCAGCGGGATCGCGCGGAAGAACTCGATGACCGCGGACACCGGGACGCGGATGAAGCGGTGGTCGGACAACCGCCCCACCGCCAGCAGCAGCCCCAGCAGCGTGGCGAGGACCATGGCGACCGCCGCGACCTGCAGGGTGCGCAGCAGGGCGCGGCCCAGCGCTTGCGGGACCCCGCTGGAGGGGTCGAACAGGATCGCCCAGCGCTCGGGCTCCAGCTGGCCGTTCCCACCCAGCCGGAGCAGGACGAAGCCGATGATCGCAAGGACGAGCACTGCGCCGATCGCGGTGCCGACCCGTGCGCGGGCGCGGGCGCGGGGCCCCTGGACGTCGAAGAGCACTGGTGTGGTCATCGGAGGATCGCCACCCGTCGTTCGATGCGGTGCACGGCCAGCGCCGACGGCAGCGTGATCAGCATGTAGCCCACCACGACCCCGACGAGGATGGCAGTCAGGTCACCGGCGCTGGCGTTCACGAGCCGTGGGAGCAGGGAGCTCAGTTCGCTCACCGAGAAGCCGGCCGCGATCGAGGTGTTCTTCACCATCGCGATCAGCACGTTGCCCAACGGCGGGACGACGGTGCGGAACGCCTGCGGGAGGACCACCTCGCGCAGTGACTGACCGAAGGTCAGGCCCAGGGCGCGGGCCGCCTCGGCCTGGCCGGGCGAGACGGAGTTGATCCCCGAGCGCAGCGCCTCGCAGACGAAGGCAGCGGTGTAGAGCCCGACCGAGAGCACCGCGCCCGTGAAGAAGTCGATCACGAAGTCGATCTGCGGCAGCCCGAAGATCATGAAGAAGAAGACCACCGTGAGCGGGGTGTTGCGGAAGGTCTCCACGTAGAACGTGGCCAGCCCGCGCAGCGGAGCGATCGGGCTGACCCGCATCGCGGCCAGCACCGTGCCGAGGACCAGGGCCACCAGGCAGGCGAGCAAGGACAGGCTCAGCGTCGTGAGGAAGGCGTCCCAGAACAGGTCGAAGTTGTCGATCAGGAACTGCACCACGCCTCCTCTCAGGGCGAGCGGCGGCGAGGCGCCGGCGAGCGGGGTCGACCCGCCGCCGGCGCCTCGCCGGGGTCAACAGGGTCAGTAGCGGTCGACCGAGGGCGGCTCGGGAGCGTCCGTGCCGGTGATGGCGCCGGCGGTGCGGTCCCAGGCCTCGGCCCACGAGCCGTCCTCGAAGGACGCCTCGAGGGTGTCGTTGATGAAGCTCCGGAACTCGTCGTCGCCCTTGGTGATGCCGATGCCGTAGGGCTCCTCGGTGAACGGGTTGCCCACCAGCTCGAACGCGTCGGGCGCGCCGGCGACCAGGCCGGTGAGGATGACGTTGTCGGTGGTGACCGCGTCGACCTGACCGTTGCGCAGCGCGTCGGCGCACTTGGAGTACACGTCGAACAGCGTCAGCGTCGCCTCGGGGTAGTTGGTGCGGATCTCCTCCGCGGGCGTCGAGCCCTCGACCGAGCAGACGTTCTGTCCGGCGAGGTCGTCCGGGCCCTCGATGCCGAGCGGGTTGCCGGCAGCGACCATGATGTCCTGGCCGGCCTCGTAGTACGGGCCGGCGAAGTCGATGAGCTCCTTGCGCGAGTCGTTGATCGTGTAGGTGGCCACGACCATGTCGACGTCCTCGTTCTGGATGAACGACTCGCGGTTGGCCGAGACCGTCTCCACCCACTCGATGTCGTCGGTGGCGATGCCCAGCTCGGCGGCGATCAGCTCGGCGATCTCGACGTCGAAGCCCTCAGGGACGCCGTCGGGCCCGGCCAGTCCGAACCCGGGCTGGTCGAACTTCGTGCCGACGGTGATCGTCCCGGACTCCGCGAGCTCGGCCATCGTCGTGCCCTCGTCGAAGGAGACGTCGTCGGCGACCTCGGCGTTGCCGCCGGCGGCGTCTTCGGTGGTCTCGCCGGCGTCGCTGGAGCAGCCGGCGAGGACGACGCCGGTGGCCGCGAGGGCGGCGGCGTAGCGGGTGATGCGCATGGAGGGTCCTCTCGTGGATGTGCGGGTGATCAGTGGTTCAAGATCTTGGAGAGGAAGTCCTTGGCCCGGTCGGAGCTCGGGTTGGTGAAGAACTCCTCCGGCGTCGCGGACTCGACGATGCGGCCGCCGTCCATGAAGACGACACGGTTGGCCGCCCGGCGGGCGAAGCCCATCTCGTGGGTGACCACGATCATGGTCATCCCGTCCTGGGCGAGCCCGACCATCACCTCGAGGACCTCGTTGATCATCTCCGGGTCCAGGGCCGAGGTCGGCTCGTCGAAGAGCATCACCTTCGGGTCCATCGCCAGCGCCCGGGCGATCGCCACGCGCTGCTGCTGGCCGCCGGAGAGCTGGGCGGGCACCTTGTCGGCCTGGGCTCCGACGCCGACCCGGTCGAGCAGCTCGCGGGCCCGCTTCTCGGCGTCGGCCTTGGACTGCTTGCGGACCTTGATCGGCCCCAGCGTCACGTTCTCCAGCACCGACTTGTGCGCGAAGAGGTTGAAGCTCTGGAACACCATGCCGACGTCGGCGCGCAGCCGGGCCAGCTCCTTGCCCTCCTCGGGCAGGCGCTCGCCGTCGATGGTGATCTCACCGTTCTCGATGGACTCGAGGCGGTTGATCGTGCGGCACAGCGTCGACTTGCCCGAACCCGACGGTCCGATGACGACGACCACCTCGCCGCGGTCGACCGTCAGGTCGATGTCCTGCAGGACGTGCAGTTCGCCGAACCACTTGTCGACGCCGGACATGCGGACGAGAGGGTCTCCGGTCGGGCGTTCGGTCACAGCGGGTGACCCTAGGTGGCTTGCACCCCAGGAACGTCGCGAAGGCATCACGAAGCTGTAACGAAGCTCCGGAGGACCCCGGCGTTCACCCGGTCGTGGTCCTGCCGGTCACCAACCGGAGTCGTCGACGTGCACCGGGTACCCCTCGCACCCCCGTACGATCCCGGTGGTGAACGGCAAGACCTACCTCGTGCGCACCTACGGCTGCCAGATGAACGTGCACGACTCCGAGCGCCTCTCCGGCCTGCTCGAGTCGGCCGGGTACTCGGCGGCCCCCGACGGCACCGACGCCGACGTCGTCGTGCTCAACACCTGCGCGGTCCGGGAGAACGCCGACAACCGGCTCTACGGCAACCTCGGGCACCTGCGCCCGGTCAAGGACGCCCACCCCGGCATGCAGATCGCCGTCGGTGGCTGCCTGGCGCAGAAGGACCGCGGCGAGATCGTCAAGCGCGCGCCCTGGGTCGACGTCGTCTTCGGCACCCACAACGTCGGCTCGCTGCCAGTGCTGCTGGAGCGGGCCCGGCACAACGCCGAGGCCCAGGTGGAGATCGTCGAGTCGCTGGAGGTCTTCCCCTCCACGCTGCCGGCCAAGCGGGACTCGGCCCACTCCGGCTGGGTGTCGATCAGCGTCGGGTGCAACAACACCTGCACGTTCTGCATCGTCCCGGCGCTGCGCGGCAAGGAGAAGGACCGCCGTCCGGGCGAGATCCTGGCCGAGGTGCAGGCACTGGTCGACCAGGGCGTGCTCGAGGTGACCCTGCTCGGGCAGAACGTGAACGCCTACGGCGTCGAGTTCCGCGAGCGCGGCGCCTTCGCCGACCTGCTGCGCGCGACGGGGCGGATCGAGGGCCTCGAGCGGGTCCGCTTCACCAGCCCGCACCCGCGTGAGTTCACCGACGACGTCATCGCGGCGATGGCGGAGACGCCGGTGGTCTGCCACCAGCTGCACATGCCGCTGCAGAGCGGGTCGGACGACGTGCTGCGCCGGATGCGCCGCGGCTACCGCCAGGACCGCTACCTCGGGATCATCGACCGGGTGCGGGCTGCCATGCCCGACGCCGCGATCACCACCGACATCATCGTCGGGTTCCCGGGCGAGACCGAGGCGGACTTCTCCCAGACCCTCGACGTCGTCCGGCAGGCCCGCTTCTCCAGTGCCTTCACCTTCCAGTACTCCAAGCGGCCGGGCACCCCGGCCGCGGAGATGGACGGGCAGCTGCCCAAGGAGGTCGTCCAGGAGCGCTACCTGCGACTGACCGCCCTGCAGGAGGAGATCAGCTGGGCGGAGAACCGGGCGCTCGTCGGCCGGCCGGTCGAGCTGCTCGTCGCCGCAGGCGAGGGGAGCAAGGACGCCGCCCGCGGCCGGCTCTCCGGCCGGGCCCGTGACGGCCGGCTGGTCCACTTCACCGCCGCCGACGGCGTCCGGGCCGGGGACGTCGTGGAGACGGTCGTGACCGCCGCGAAGCCGCACTTCCTGGTCGCCGACGGTGAGCTGGTCTCCCACCGGCGCACCCGGGCCGGCGACGCGAGCGAGGCCGGCACCCGCCCGACCACGCCCGGCGTCACGCTCGGCATGCCCGGGATCGGCGTCCCGGCGCCGCTGCCGGCCGCGGTCCCCGCCTGCAGCTGACCTCACCGGGCCCGGGAGGTCCCGGACGGACGAAGGACCGTCCCCCTGCACCGGGGGTCGGTGCAGGGGGACGGTCCTTCGATCAGGTCACCGGGTGGGACGTCCCGGTGGAGGTCAGCTGCCCGGGTGCAGCAGCACCTTGGTCCAGCCCTGGTCCCGGTCGTCGAAGCGCCGGTAGCCCTCCACGGCCTGGTCCAGGCCCAGCTCGTGGCTGGTGATCAGGCCCGGGTTGGCCTTGCCGTCGATGATCAGGTCCCGCAGCTGCCGGTTGTAGCGCTTGACCGGCGCCTGCCCGGTGCCCATCGACTGGCCCTTGGTGAAGAAGGTGCCGAACTGCCAGGGGATGCGCCCCTCCTTGGCCAGGTCGCTGGTCGCGCCCGGGTCCTGCGGCACGTAGACGCCGACGACGCCGATCCCGCCGGTGGAGCGGACCACCTGCACGAGGTTGTCCAGCACCAGCTCGGGGTGCTCCTCGCCACCGGAGTCGTGCGCCTGGTAGCCGACCGCCTCCACGCCGCGGTCGACCCCGCGCCCGCCGGTGGCCTGCATCAGCTGCTCCACCGGGTCACCGGCGCTGAAGTCGATCGGGGTGGCCCCGAACTTCTCCGCCAGCGCCAGCCGGTCGGTCTCCTTGTCCACGACGAAGACCTCGGAGGCGCCGCGGATCATGGCGCTGTGCGCGGCCATCAGCCCCACGGGGCCACCGCCGAACACCGCCACCCGGTCGCCGACCTGGAAGCCGGACAGCTCCACGCCGTGCCAGCCGGTCGGGAAGATGTCCGAGAGCATCGTGAAGTCGTTCTCGTGCTCGGTGCCCTCGGGCAGGTGCAGCAGGTTGAAGTCCGCCCACGGCACCCGCAGGTACTCGGCCTGCCCGCCGTCGTAGGGACCCATGTTCGCGTAGCCGTACGCCGCGCCGTCCATCCCCTCGGTGGGGTTGGCGCGCAGGCAGAACGACGTCCAGCCGTCGGTGCAGTTGCGGCAGGTGCCACAGGCGATGTTGAACGGGACCGACACCCGGTCGCCGACCTTGATCCGGTCGACGCCGTCGCCGACGGCCTCGACGACGCCCATGTTCTCGTGGCCGAGGACCTTGCCCTCCTCCACGGAGGTGCGGCCCTCGTACATGTGCAGGTCGGACCCGCAGATGTTGGTGGTGGTGATCCGGATGACCGCGTCGGTGGGCGCCTGGATCGTGGCGTCCGGCACCTCCTCGACGGCGACGTTCTTCGGGCCTCGGTAGACGACTGCCTTCATGGCGGGCTCCTCTGTCTCGACAGTGGTGTGGATCCCAGACCGGGCCGGCGGGGCGCAGATGGCGGCCCCGGGGAGGGACAGCGGCTCGCGAGCAGGGCTGCGGGCGCCGTCGTCACGGGCAGGACCCGGTCGTGGACAGACCTACCCGACCGATCGCGCGCTACACGAATGCACGCAACGCGATACGAGACAGGGCCCGTCCGGAACGACCGGACGGGCCCTGTCTCGTACCTGGCCCCGGTGGGGCCCTCGCTCAGCGACGGCCGGCGGACTTCTCGGCCTCGGCCAGCCACTCCCGGCGGGTGGTCAGGTTGGCCTCGGCCTCGCTGATGCGCTTCGCGTTGCCGGCGGCCTGCGCCTTGGCCAGCTGGTCCTCGGCCTTGGTCACCGCCGCCCGCATCGAGGTCAGCAGCGGGTTCTCCGGCTGGACCCGGGGGCGTGCGGACTCACTCGCGCCGCGGAACTTCTCCTCGACGGTGCGCATCCGGTCCTCGAGCTCGCGCATGGCGCCGCGGGGCACGTGCCCGATGGCGTCGTAGCGCTCCTGGATCTTGCGCAGTGCGTTCTGGTTGCCCTTGTTGGCCGGGTCGAGCTTCTCCGCCTCGGCGAGCAGCTCCTCCTTGGCCTTCTGGTTGGCCAGCTCGTCGCTGCTGCGCGCCTGGTCGTTGGCGGTGCGGGCGGCGAAGAACACGTCCTGGGCGGCGCGGAACTTCTTCCACAGGTCGTCGTCGGTGTCCCGGCCGACCCGCGGCACGGCCTTCCAGCGGTCCATCAGCCCGCGCATCGCCGCGCTGGTGGGGCCCCACTCGGTGGAGGCGGACAGCCGCTCGGCCTCGGCGATCAGCTCGCTCTTGGCCGCCCGCGACTCACCCCGCTGCTTGTCCAGCTCCGCGAAGTGGGCGCCACGGCGGCGACCGAAGGCGTCCCGCGCGGCCGCGAAGCGCTGCCACAGCGCCTCGTCGGTCTTGCGGTCGATGCCCTTGATCGTCTTCCACTCCTCGACGATCGCCTTGAGCCGGTCACCGGCGGCCTTCCACTGCGTGGAGTCCGCGGCGATCTGCTCCGCCTCGGCGGCGAGCGCCTCCTTGCGCTGGACCTGCACCGCGCGCTGGGCCGCCTTCTCGGCCCGGTTCGCCGCGACGGCGGTGTCGGCCATGCTGACCATCGCCCGGGCGCGGGCGGACAGGCTGTCCAGGTCGCCGACCGCCTGGGCGAGCGGGATCGAGTCGGCGAGCTCCTGGGCCTTGGTGCGGATCTCGCCCGGGTTGCCGGTGTGCGCGGCCAGCCGCGCCTCGAGCAGGGTGACCTCGGTGGCCAGGTCGTCGAAGCGGCGGCCGTAGTGGGCCAGGCCCTCGGCCGGGGCGCCGGCCTGCCAGGAGCCGACGGTGCGCTCGCCGGTGGCGGTGCGCACGTAGACCGTGCCCTCCTCGTCGACCCGGCCCCAGGCGGACGGGTCGGAGGCGGGCATGGCCGGGATGACGGTCGGGACGTCGGCCGGCGCCGAGCTGCTGGCGGTGCTGGACGGCGCGGGGGAGGGGGAGGGGGTCGGCCGTGGGGCGGACGCAGGGTCGTCGCCGGTCGATGCGTCGCCGGTCGATGCGTCGCCGGTCGATGCGTCGCCGGTCGGTGCGTCGGTGGCCGGGAGGTCGGTGGGGACGTCGGTGGTGGGGACGTCGCTGGTCGGGTCGGCGACCGCGGCATCGGCCGGGGCGGCGGCGGCAGGGGTGCCCGCCTCGGGGGTGACGGCCGCGGAGGCGGTGTCATCGGGCTGCGCAGCCGGGGGCTCGGCGGCCCCGGGTCCGTCGATGGCGGGGCCGCTGCCGTCGGGCTGCGCGTCCGCCGGGACGGCGGCGCCCGGGGTCGCGGCCAGTGGCCCCTCGTCGGGCGACGTCACCTCGACGACCGCATCCTCAGGGCGCTCCTCGGGGGCGGCGGTGGCCTGCTGGGTCCGGTCTCCGGTGTTCTCCGTGCTCGACACGTGAGCAGTCTCCCACGATGCATCCGCGACACTCCCTGGCGTGAGACCTCCTCCTCCGGTGACCGTGGCCTTCTGCCCGCAGTCGCCCCTGTTGCTCCCCGCGGTCGCCGGTGCCCCGAGCTGTGCGCTGTCGGTGCTGCGCGCCGCCGTCTCCACCGCCGTGCAGACCGTCCTGGAGCACCAGCCGGAGGTGGTGGTGGTCGTGGGGGAGGGTGCCGACGGCCTCCGGTTCGGTCCCGGTGACGCCGGTGACCTGCGCGGGTTCGGCATCGACCTGGAGGTCCCGTTCGCCGGCCGGGTGCGGCCCGGCGGGCACCGCGTCCCGCTGCCGCACCTGGTGGCCGCCTGGCTGCTGGACCGCGCGGGGCACACCGGCGGCCGGCTCGGGGTGGGGCCGGACGACCTCGCCGCCGTGCTGGCGGACCTGCCCGGTCCCGTGGGGGTGCTGGCGATGGGGGACGGGTCGGCCCGGCGCACCGAGAAGGCACCCGGTGCGTTCGACGCCGCTGCCGGCCCGTTCGACGCCGCGGTCACCGCTGCGCTCCGCACCGGGGACACCACCGCCCTGGCCGCCCTGGACCCCGCCGCGGCGCGGCGACTGCTCGCCGCCGGGACCCCGGTGTGGCGGGCGGTCGGCGCCGCGCTGAGCGGGCGCGTCGTCGCCGCCGAGCTGCACCACGACGACGCCCCGTTCGGCGTCGGCTACCCCGTCGCCACCTGGCAGGCCCGGTGAGCGCCGCGGGCCGCGGCGGGCCGCCGGTCACCGCCGGCGGCGGGCCGCCGGTCATCGCCGTCGTCGGGCCGACCGCCACCGGCAAGACCGCGCTGGCCGTCGCGCTGGCGCACCGGCTGGCCCGGTCCGGCGCCGGGGGTGAGGTGGTCAACGCCGACTCCATGCAGCTCTACCGGGGGATGGACATCGGCACCGCCAAGCCGACCGAGGCCGAACGCGACGGCGTGCCGCACCACCTGCTGGACCTGTGGCACGTGCGGGAGCCGGCCTCGGTGGCCGAGTACCGGCAGCGCGCCCGCGCCGAGGTCGACCGGCTCCGCGCAGCGGGCGTCGTCCCCCTGCTGGTCGGGGGCTCCGGGCTGTACGTGCGCGCGGTGCTGGACGAGCTGGACTTCCCCGGCACCGACCCGGTGGTGCGGGCCCGGCTGACCGGCGAGCTGGAGGCCCAGGGCGCAGCGGTGCTGCACGCCCGGCTGGCGGCGCTGGACCCGGCCGCCGCGACCGCGATCCTGCCCAGCAACGGCCGGCGGGTGGTCCGGGCGCTGGAGGTCATCGAGCTGACCGGGCAGCCGTTCACCGCGACGCTGCCCGCCCCGCGACCGCACTACCCGGCGATCACGGTCGGGCTGGACCGGGCGCCCGACGAGCTGGACGACCGGGTGGCCCGCCGGGTCGATGCGATGTGGGCAGCCGGCTTCATGGCGGAGGTCGCTGCGCTCGCCGACGACGGGTTGCGCGAGGGGCCGACCGCGTCCCGCGCCCTGGGGTACGCGCAGGTGCTCCAGCAGTTCGACGGGGTGCTCACCGCGCAGGAGGCGCGCGAGCGGACGGTCTCCAGCACCCGCCGGTTCGTCCGCCGGCAGCGGTCCTGGTTCCGCCGCGACGCCGGCACGGTCTGGTTCGACGCGGGCCGGCCGGACCTGCTCGACGTCGTCCTCGCCCTGGTCGCCGACCGTACGATCGACCGGTGATCGACAGCTCCGGCCCGCGGGTCCTCCTCGGCCACGGCACCGAGAACGACTTCGTCGTCCTGCCCGACCCCGCCGGGGACGTGTGGCCGGAGGCGCGCCTGGACGCCGACCTGGTGCGCCGGCTCTGCGACCGCCGCGCGGGCCTGGGCGGGGACGGCGTGCTGCGGGTGGTCCGGAGCCGGCACGTGCCCGACGCCCCCGGCGTGCTCGGTGCGGCACTGGCCGACTGCGAGTGGTTCATGGACCACCGCAACGCCGACGGCTCGTACGCGGAGATGTGCGGCAACGGAATCCGGCTGTTCCTGCACGTGCTGCTGGCCGAGGGGCTGCTGGAACGGGGAGTGGCCGAGGCCGGCGTCCTGGTCGGCACCCGGGGCGGGCCCCGCCGGGTGGGCGCCCGGCCCGACGGCGGCTACTGGGTCGACATGGGCCCGGCGGTCCCGCTGGGCCGGAGCGAGGCGCGCGTCGCCGGCGTCGCCCACCCGGGGCTCGGGGTGTCGATGGGCAACCCGCACCTGGTCTGCCTGACCGACGTCGAGGTCGACACTCTGGACCTGTCGGTGCTGCCCGGGGTCGACGACGCGATGTTCCCCGAGGGGGTCAACGTCGAGCTGGTGAACGTGCTCCCGCCCGAGGGCGCCTGCGCGCACGTGCGGCTCCGGGTCTACGAGCGCGGCGTGGGGGAGACCCGCTCGTGCGGCACCGGTGCCTGCGCCGCGGCCTACGCCACGTTGGCGGACGGCGGACGCGACGCCGGGACGGTCCTCGTCGACGTGCCGGGCGGCCGGTTGTCGGTGCAGTTCGACGGGACGACGACGGTGCTCTCCGGCCCGGCCGTCGTCGTCGCCACCGGGACCCTCAGCCGGGAGTGGCTCGCCGGCTGAGGGTCCCGGCTGCGCGACCGCAGGTCAGGGACGGTCGGGCTCGTCGGCCCGCGTCTCCGGGTCGTCGGTGGGCGCCTCGGGTTTGTCGCCGGGCCCCACGTTCCCGGTGCCGCGTGGTGCGCCGCGGCCGGTGTCCTGGTCCGCGCCACCGAAGACGTTGCGCGGCGGGTCGAGGCCGGCGGGGTCGCGGCCTGGGTCGTCGAGCTCCTCGTTCGGGCTGGTCATCGTCGTCCTCTCGAGCGGTGGACCGTGCCCCGCCGCCCTACCCGGCACCCGGCCGGCCAACCCGTCGGCTGCTCAGCCGGACCGCTCGGGATCGCTGCCGGCGGTCGGCGCCCGCGCCTCGGGCACGGTCGTCACTCCGCCGGCCGGGGCGTCCAGGCCGTCGGGCAGGTCGCGCATCCGCAGCAGGGGGCTCGCCACCACCCAGCCGGCCGCCAGCAGCTGACCGGCCGCGGCGATCCACAGCGTCGGCAGCACGCCGAGCCAGGTGCCCAGGACGCCGCCGAGCAGGCCGCCCAGCGGCATCGTGCCGTAGACCAGGAAGCGCACCGAGGCGTTCATCCGGCCCAGCAGCGCCGGTGGGCACAGCCGCTGCCGGAAGCTGACCTGGGTGATGTTGTAGACGACCACCGCCCAGCTGAAGCCGAACTGGCCGAGCGTCAGGAAGACCAGCGGGGCGCCGGTGGCGGCCAGCGGCGTGAGAGCGGTGAACGGCACCATCACCATGACCGCCAGCGGGATCGCCCGGCCCTCGCCGACGGTGCGGGCGAAGCGGGCGGCCGTCGCCGCGCCGACCAGTCCGCCCACCGCGCCGGCGGAGAAGACCAGGCCCAGCACGCTCTCGGACAGCTCGAGCCGGCGCAGCGCGTAGAGGACCAGCAGGGTCGTGGTGATCGTGGAGAACAGGTTCGACGTGCCGGTGCAGGCGACGATCCGGCGGAGCAGCGGCTGGTGGACGACGAAGGACAGCCCCTCGCCGATCTCGGCGCGCAGCGACCGCCGCCCGGCCCGGTCGGGAACGGTGTCCGGGCGCTGGATCCGCCCGATGAAGAACGCCGAGAGCAGGAAGGACGCCGCGTCGACGGCGATCAGCAGGGGGGCGCCCAGCACCCGCAGCAGCACGCCCGTGATGCCCGGCCCGGCCACCTGGGCGACGGCCCGGCTGGCCTCCAGCTTGCCGTTGCCGTCGACCAGCTGGTCGCGGTCGACCAGGGCGGGCAGGTAGCTCTGGTAGGCGACGTCGAAGAAGACGGTCGCCGTGCCGGTCGCCGCCGCGACGACGAACAGCTGCCCGAGGGTGAGGGCGTCGAGGAGGTACGCGATCGGCAGGGTCGCCAGCACCGCCGCGCGCACCAGGTCGGCGGTGACCAGCACCCGACGGCGCCGCCAGCGGTCGACCCAGGCACCGGCCGGGAGCCCGATGAGCAGGAAGGCGGCGGTCTCGAGTGCCGTCAGGACGCCCATCTCCAGCGGCGTCGCCTCCAGCAGCGAGACCGCCAGCACCGGCAGGGCCAGCAGGGTCACCTGGGTGCCCACCTGGCTGACCGTCTCAGCGGCCCACAGCTGACGGAAGTCGTGGTGCCGCAGCAGGCTCCGGTCGCGGGTCACCGGCGCAGCCTCCCGCCACTGATCGGGGGAAGTCAATCACTGAGCCGTGTCGACGTCCTAGGCTGCCGGGATGGACGAGCCGGAGGCCGGTGCGGGCGAGGCGGTGGCCGGTGCGGGGGCGCGGCGGTTCGTCGGGGAGCGCCGGCCGGCCACCGACGCCGAGGCGCGCGCCCTCGCCTCCGCCGTCCGGCTGCGGATCCTGCGGCTGTGCCTGGACGAGGCGCTGACCAACAAGGAGCTCGCCGCGCGGCTGGGCCGCAACCCGGCGACCGTGCTGCACCACGTCCGCACCCTCGTCGACACCGGCTTCCTGGTCGCCGAGAGCGCGCGGCGGGGCGCCCGGGGCGCCCGGGAGGTGCCCTACCGGGCGACCGGGAAGAGCTGGCTGATGGACGGCGCCGGCGCCTCGGGCGCTGCCCGGGACGCCGCGCTCGCCGCCTTCCTCGAGGAGGTCGCCGCGGTGGGGGAGAGCCACCTGGAGAGCACCCGGTTGGGCCTGCGGCTGGGTGCGGCGGACCTGGCCGAGTTCCGCGAACGGCTGCACCGGTTGCTGGACGAGTACGCCACCCGGCCGGCGGACCCCGGGGCGGAGCGCTGGTCGCTGTACCTCGGGATGCATCCGGAGGTCCGAGGTGTTGTACCGGGCGATGACAACAGGTGATGTGACAAGTCGGTCGCCCCAGGACCAGGGGCATGCCACGCTGGAGACGATGACGACAGCCCAGAACCGCGCGATCCTCGACGAGGCCGAAGCCCGTGTCGACAAGGCGCGCGCCAGCATGCCCGACACCAAGCCGGCACCGGCCGGTCAGTGGGACGCCGCCGACGACACCACCGGCTCCTACGTCAAGGAGGAGCGCGGCGCACTCCGTCGGGTCGCGGGGCTCGGCACCGAGCTCACCGACGTCACCGAGGTCGAGTACCGCCAGCTCCGCCTGGAGCGGGTCGTCCTGGTCGGCGTCTGGACCGAGGGGACGGCGGCCGACGCGCAGCGTTCGCTGACCGAGCTCGCCGCGCTCGCCGAGACCGCCGGTTCCCAGGTGCTCGACGCGCTGATGCAGCGCCGGGACAAGCCGGACCCGGCCACCTACGTCGGCTCGGGCAAGGCCGCCGAGCTGCGCGAGGTCGTCGCCGCCACCGGCGCGGACACCGTGATCTGCGACGGGGAGCTGGCCCCCGGCCAGCTCAACCAGCTGGAGAAGGTGCTCAAGGTCAAGGTGGTCGACCGGACCGCCCTGATCCTGGACATCTTCGCCCAGCACGCCACCAGCCGGGAGGGCAAGGCCCAGGTCGAGCTGGCCCAGATGCAGTACATGCTGCCCCGGCTGCGTGGCTGGGGTGAGTCGCTGAGCCGGCAGGCCGGTGGTCGGGTCGCCGGCGGTGGCGGCATCGGCACCCGTGGTCCGGGTGAGACCAAGATCGAGACCGACCGCCGCCGGATCCGCTCCCGGGTGAGCAAGCTCCGCAAGGAGATCGCCGGGATGGCGACCGCCCGGACGACGCAGCGCAACTCCCGCGACCGCAACGCGACGCCGAGCGTGGCGATCGCCGGCTACACGAACGCCGGCAAGTCCAGCCTGCTCAACCAGCTCACCGGGGCCGGCGTGCTGGTCCAGGACGCGCTGTTCGCCACCCTGGACCCGACGGTCCGTCGCGCGCAGACGCCCGAGGGGCGCGAGTACACGATGACCGACACCGTCGGCTTCGTGCGCCACCTGCCGCACCAGCTGGTCGACGCGTTCCGCTCCACGCTGGAGGAGGTGGCCGACGCCGATCTGCTCGTGCACGTCGTCGACGGTTCCGACTCCGACCCGCTGGGCCAGATCGACGCCGTGCACACGGTGCTCAACGAGATCGACGCGTCCGCCGTCCCGGAGCTGATCGTCGTCAACAAGGTCGACGCGATGACCGAGGAGGACATGCTGGCGCTGCGCCAGGCGCTCCCCGGGGCGATGTGGGTCTCGGCCCGGACCGGCGAGGGCATCGAGGCGCTGCGCGACGTGATCGCCCAGCGGCTGCCGCACCCGCACATCGACGTCGAGGTGCTGGTGCCCTACGACCGGGGTGACCTGGTCGCCCGGGTGCACCGGGACGGCGAGGTCGTCGAGGAGGCGCACGAGGCCACCGGGACCCGGCTGACCGCGCGCGTCAACGCCGGCCTGGCCGCCCAGCTCGACGATTTCACCGCGCCGGCCACCGAGGACTGACGGAGGGCCCCGCTGCCGCTCGCACGTTCGTGCCGGGCTCCGGCAGCGGGGCGAGCGGACAGCCCGGCGGATCACGACCAGGTCACGGCCCCGGTACCGTGACGCGATGACCAGGGGAGCGGTGGACCGGACGGCGACCGCTGCCGATCGACCGGTCGCACCGGTGGTCGGGGTGGGCCGGCCGCCGTGGTGGCTGCTCGTCCTCGCCGCCCTCGTCACCGTCGCGGTCACCGTCAACCTGCTCAGCCGCGGGTGGCTGGAACGGATGGACCTGCGGGTCTCCGAGGTGACCAGTGTGTGGGCGCTGCGGGACTCGTGGGCCTACTGGCCGATCTGGGTCGTCACCCAGATCGGCGGGCGGGTGACGATCCTGGTGGTGCTGGCCGGGCTGGTCGGGTGGCTCGCCGTGCGGCAGCGGACGCTGGTGCCGCTGGTCCGGGTGGTCGTCGCGCTGGCCCTGCTCACCACCGTGGTCTACGCGTTCAAGTGGGGCACCGGTCGTACGGCCCCGGCCTTCCCCGGGTCGTTCTTCCACACGGACGGGGCCAGCTACCCCTCGGGGCACGTGGCGAACGCCGTCCTCATGTGGGGGGTGGCCCGATGGCAGGCCGTCGAGTTCGGCCTGCCCGCGGGCGTGCAGCGGGCCACCTGGCTGCTCAGCGTGCTGGGGCCGGTGGCGACGGGTGTGGCCATGGTGGCGCTGGACTTCCACTGGGTCACCGACGCGGTGGTCGGGCTCGCGGTCGGACTGCTGCTGTTGGGCGTGGTTCACGCACTGGACGCTGTCGCGATGTCACGCTGGGTTCGTGCCAGAGTCGGCCGATCCCAGGCGTAGCCGCGCCACCCGCCGCAGGACGACGGCCGGCGCCGTCCTCTGTGCGCCCGTCGGCCTGCTGGTCGCACTGCTGCCTGCCGGGTCGGCGACCGCCGACGACGGGACCGCTCCCTACGGCGAGCCGACCACCCGGTGCGAGATCACCGACCCGCGGCTCCCGGAGCTCTCCGGCCTGGCCGGCGCCGGGGAGTCGATGCTCGCGATGAACGACGGCGGCGACCGCGCCGAGGTGCTGGTGCTCGACGGAGCCTGTGCGGTGGGCGAGGTGCGCACGGCGGAGGTCGACCCGTACGACCCCGAGGACCTCGCCCTCGCCGCCGACGGGACCATCTGGCTCGCCGACATCGGGGACAACGCGCAGAGCCGGGAGACGGTGGCGCTGATCGGTCTGCGCCCCGACGGGACCACCGTGCTGACCAGGCTCACCTACCCCGACGGTCCGCACGACGCGGAGGCCCTCCTGCTCGCGCCCGACGGCACCCCGTACCTGGTGACCAAGGAGGTGTTGGGCGCCAGCTCCGTGTACCGCCCGGATGCGCCCCTCGGCGACGGAGCCACCGTGCCGATGAGCAAGGTGGCGGCGCTCGGGTTCACGTTGACCGGCACACCGGGCGGCCCGGTGGGCCGGGCCGGCCAGCTGCTGGTCACCGGTGGCGCCGTGTCGTCGGACGGCTCGCGGATCGCCTTGCGGACCTACACCGACGCCTATGTCTGGCCGTTGAGCGGCTCCGACGTCGCCGGGGCGTTGGCCGGGCCCCCGGTGCGGGTGGCGTTGCCGGAGGCCCCCCAGGGCGAGGCCATCGCCTTCGCGGCGAACGACCGGGACCTGCTCGTCGCCGGCGAGGGACTCCCTGCGGTGGTCACCCAGGTGCCGGCCACCGGTGACCTGGCGGGGACGGCCCCGGCGGAGCCAACCGAGGCCGCCGCCGGGTCGCTGGCGACCGCCGGTGGGGTCGAGCCGCTGACCGCCGGTCTCATCGCCGCGGCCGTGGCCACCGTGCTCGTGTGGGTCGGCGGCAAGCTCCGGCGGAACCCGGCCTGAGCACGGCTCCCGTGCCCGAGGTCAGACCCGGCGCAGGACGGTGACGACCCGGCCGAGGACCGTGGCGTCGTCACCCGGGATGGGCTCGTACGCGGCGTTGTGCGGCATCAGCCACACGTGCCCGTCGCGCCGCTTGTAGGTCTTCACCGTCGCCTCGCCGTCGATCATCGCGGCGACGATCTCGCCGTTCTCCGCGGTCGGCTGCTGCCGGACGACGACCCAGTCACCGTCGCAGATCGCCGCGTCGACCATCGAGTCACCCGCGACCTTCAGCATGAACAGGGTGCCCTCGCCGACCAGCTCGCGGGGGAGGGGGAAGACGTCCTCGACCGCCTGCTCGGCCAGCACCGGACCGCCGGCGGCGATCCGGCCGACCAGGGGCACGTACGTGGGTCGGGGGGCAGTGGCGTCGTCGACGCCACTGGCTGCACCGGAACCGGCCAGCGCCTCGGCCGTGGCCTCGTTCGTCGTCGCGGTGCTGTCGCCGGGGAGGCGCACGTCGAGTGCGCGCGGCCGGTTCGGATCACGGCGCAGCCAGCCCTTGCGCTGCAGCACCGACAACTGGTGGGCCACGGACGAGGCGGAGGAGAGACCGACCGCCTCACCGATCTCGCGGACCGAGGGCGGGTAGCCGCGGCGCTCGATCGAGTCACGGATGACCTCGAGCACCCGGCGCTGCCGCTGGGTCAGTCCGTCGCCGTCGGCGGCCCGGTCGGGGAACTCCCGCACCGCTGCTCCCGCCCCCGCCGCAGCCGTGGGCGCTGCGCCGTCGGCGGGTGCCGGGCTGGACGCTCCACGCCGCGAAGGGCTCTTGCCGCCGCGCGCCTTCGGGCCGTCGACCGCCATGTGTCCTCCTCGTCCGGCTGCCTCGGCAGCAGTTCCCGGTGGCGTCCTGCCGTACCGACGGCCGTGTCGCCACGGCGAGCCGGGACCGCGGACGCCGTCCTCGATCGCCTCGGAACCGTATCGCCTCAGGCCTCTCCGTTCAAACACCTGTTCGAAGAAGTCGCCGTGTCGGCGTGTTCCTGTCGGGGGTGTGCGGTAGACATCGCCCAGACGTTCCGTTCGAACGCCTGTTCGACCACCCGGTACCGCGAGACCTCTGGAGCACCCCGATGGCCAGTTCGCAGCTCGAGCTCCCCGTGGCCGCCCCGGCCTCGATGGCGGTCGTGCTCCCGTTCCCGGGGGCGCGCCAGGTGGCGCACTCGCCCGGGTCCGTGGTGCGCGGTCGGCCTGCACCCCTGCCCCGGGCGGTTCGCCCTGCGGCGGCCCTGTGGGGTCCCGGGCATCCCGACGTGCGCCCTGGTCGGCGGGTCGGCGTTGCGGGCGGGGGCGCCGCCGGCTGCGCGAGGCGCACGGGAGGGGGCGGCGGTGGGGCCGCCTCGGGTAGACAGGCGCCGTTGCGGCTGACCCGGCGCGGGCGGCGAGTGGTCGCCGGGCTGTCCATCGCCTTCGGGGTGTCCGTCGCCGCGGCGACGTTCGCCGCCGAGTCCGGCGGCCCCGGCGGCGGCCTCGAGCTGGCCGGCTCGACGACGGTCGTCGTCCAGTCCGGGGACACCCTGTGGTCGATCGCCGGCGAGATCGCGCCGGAGGAGGACCGTCGCGCGGTCGTCGACGCGCTCCTGGACGTGAACGGCCTCTCCGACGTCGACCTCGTCCCCGGTCAGGTGCTCGAGCTGCCCTGACCGGCGGCGCACCGGTGTCCACCTCGGTGCGAAGGGCCCGACCGAGGCGCCGGTGGTTGTGGCGGGAGGGGCTCCGAGGGGCGCCCGGGTCAGATGCGGAAGACGACACGCTCGCCAGGGCTTGCACACCTGTAGGGGTGGTCGTACGGTTCCACCACAACATCTAGTAGTTACAGAGCTGTAAGCCATCCACAGTCGTTCCACACGTTGTCCCCGGCGCATCCACCGGATGTCCCCGGCCCAGTCCACAGCACGGCCATCGGGTCGGGGCCCGGTCACGGTGTCACGACGCCGCGGCGAGACCCTGCGCGACACCTCGGGAAGGAGGAGATCGACATGCGTTGTCCCTTCTGCCACAACCCCGACAGCCGGGTCATCGACTCGCGGGAGACCGACGAGGGGGCGACCACCCGCCGTCGACGCTCCTGCCCGGGCTGTGGACGCCGCTTCACCACGGTGGAGGAGGCGGTCCTCGCCGTCGTCAAGCGCAGCGGCGTGAGCGAGCCCTTCGCCCGGGGCAAGGTCGTCGCCGGGGTGCGGCGGGCGTGCCAGGGGCGGCCGGTCGACGAGCACCAACTGGCCCTGCTGGCCCAGCAGGTCGAGGACGCGGTACGCGCCACCGGCTGCGCCGAGATCCCCAGCCACGAGGTCGGCCTGGCCATCCTCGGCCCGCTGCGCGATCTCGACGAGGTCGCCTACCTCCGCTTCGCCAGCGTCTACCGCAGCTTCTCCTCGGTCGCCGACTTCGAGAAGGAGATCGCCGAGCTGCGCGCCGCACCGGCCCGGAGCACTGCCCGCGCCGGTGACGCGCCACCCGTCGAGCGCGACGCGGTCGACGGCGACCAGGAGACCCCCGCGACCGGGAGCCCCGCGACCGGGACCACCACCCGCCGGCGAGCCCCCGAGCGGCCGCGACCGGCCGACACCGGCAGCGCCGCCGGCCCGTGAGAACTGTCCGACCCCTCCGCTAGACAGGTCTCGACGAGGAGACCGCACGACCCGGCTCCGGCACCCGCCGGCTTCCCCAGCCGCTCCGCCCGCACCACCGCACCAGTCCGACCCAGGGAGCCCTCGCACGATGACCGAGACAGCTGACCGCCTCACCACCAGCCGGAACCGCCGCACCGCCAAGGCCCCCAGCCGGGGGAAGGGCCTGAAGGTCAAGCGCGTGTTCACCACCGCGGGGGTGCACCCCTACGACGAGGTCGTGTGGGAGCGCCGCGACGTCGTCATGACCAACTGGCGGGACGGCTCGATCAACTTCGAGCAGCGTGGGGTCGAGTTCCCGGCCGAGTGGAGCATCAACGCCACCAACATCGTCACCACCAAGTACTTCCGGGGTGCGGTCGGCAGCTCGCAGCGCGAGACGAGCCTGCGGCAGCTCATCGACCGGGTCGTCCTGACCTACGGCGCGGCCGGCCGTGAGCACGACTACTTCGCCAGCGAGGGCGACGCCGAGGTCTTCGAGCACGAGCTGACCTGGATGCTGCTGCACCAGGTGTTCAGCTTCAACTCGCCCGTCTGGTTCAACGTGGGCACGGCCTCCCCGCAGCAGGTCAGCGCCTGCTTCATCCTGGCCGTCGACGACCAGATGGACTCGATCCTGAACTGGTACCGGGAAGAGGGCCTGATCTTCAAGGGCGGCTCGGGTGCCGGGCTGAACCTCTCCCGCATCCGCTCCTCCAAGGAGCTGCTCTCCTCCGGTGGCACCGCCTCCGGGCCGGTCTCCTTCATGCGCGGGGCCGACGCCTCCGCGGGCACGATCAAGTCCGGTGGCGCCACCCGCCGCGCGGCGAAGATGGTCGTCCTCGACATCGACCACCCCGACATCGAGGAGTTCATCGAGACCAAGGCGCGCGAGGAGGACAAGATCCGCGCGCTGCGGGACGCCGGGTACGACATGGACCTGGGCGGCAAGGACATCACCAGCGTCCAGTACCAGAACGCCAACAACTCCGTCCGGGTCAACGACGAGTTCATGCGCGCGGTCGAGGAGGGCACCGACTTCGGGCTGCGGGCCCGCGGCGACGGCTCGGTGATCGAGACCGTCGACGCCCGTGAGCTGTTCGGCAAGGTCACCAAGGCGGCCTGGGAGTGCGCCGACCCGGGCATCCAGTACGACGACACCATCAACGACTGGCACACCAACCCCGAGACGGGGCGGATCAACGCCTCGAACCCCTGCTCGGAGTACATGAGCCTGGACAACAGCTCGTGCAACCTGGCGTCGCTGAACCTCATGAAGTTCCTCAAGGACGACGGCACCTTCGACTCCAAGAACTTCGTCAAGGCCGTCGAGCTGATCATCACCGCGATGGACATCTCGATCTGCTTCGCCGACTTCCCGACCGACCCGATCGGCGAGACCACCCGGGCCTACCGCCAGCTGGGCATCGGGTACGCCAACCTCGGCGCGATGCTCATGGCCACCGGCCACGCCTACGACTCCCGCGGCGGGCAGTCCCTGGCCGCCGCCATCACCTCGCTGATGACCGGCACCGCCTACCGTCGCTCGGCCGAGCTGGCCGGGGTCGTCGGTGCCTACGACGGCTACGCCCGCAACGCCGACGCCCACGCCCGGGTCATGCGCAAGCACGCTGCCGCCAACGACGCGATCCGCCCGGTCGGCGCCGACGACGCCGACGTGCTCAAGGCCGCGACCGCTGAGTGGCAGGAGTGCCTGGCGATCGGCACCGAGAACGGCTGGCGCAACGCGCAGGCCTCCGTGCTGGCCCCCACCGGCACGATCGGCTTCATGATGGACTGCGACACGACCGGCATCGAGCCGGACTTCTCGCTGGTCAAGTTCAAGAAGCTGGTCGGCGGCGGCTCGATGCAGATCGTCAACCAGACGGTCCCGCGGGCGCTGAAGAGCCTGGGCTACCAGGACGAGCAGGTCGAGGCGATCGTCGAGTACATCGCCGAGCACGGCCACGTCGTCGACGCCCCGAGCCTGCGCCCGGAGCACTACGAGGTGTTCGACTGCGCGATGGGCGAGCGGTCCATCTCCCCGATGGGCCACGTGCGCATGATGGCCGCGGTGCAGCCGTTCATCTCCGGCGCGATCAGCAAGACGGTGAACATGCCGGAGTCGGCGACCGTCGAGGAGGTCGCGGACATCTACTTCCAGGGCTGGAAGATGGGCATCAAGGCGCTGGCCATCTACCGCGACAACTGCAAGGTCGGCCAGCCGCTGTCCGGTGGCAAGGGCAAGAACGACGGCACCAAGGACGAGGCCCCCGTCGCGGCGGCCGCCCCGGCCACCGCGCTGGCGCACCCGGTGCGCAAGCGGCTGCCGAAGAAGCGGACCAGCGTCACGACGTCGTTCAGCGTCGCCGGTGCCGAGGGCTACATGACCGCCGGGATGTACGAGGACGGCAGCCTGGGCGAGGTCTTCCTCAAGCTGGGCAAGCAGGGCTCGACCCTTGCCGGTGTGATGGACGCCTTCTCGATCGGGATCTCCCTGGCCCTGCAGCACGGGGTGCCGCTGGAGACCTACATCCAGAAGTTCACCAACATGCGGTTCGAGCCTGCCGGCATGACCGACGACCCGGACATCCGGATCGCCCAGTCGGTGATGGACTACATCTTCCGTCGCCTGGCGCTGGACCACCTGCCGGTGGAGAAGCGCGCCAACCTGGGCATCTTCACCGCCGAGGAGCGATCGGCCCAGGTCGCCGGCTCCTACGGCACCTCGGCCTCGACCCCGGCGGTCGAGGAGGACGACGTCGACCTGGAGCAGCTGCGCGGCTCCGCGCCGATCGAGACCGCCAAGGTGGAGGAGAAGGTCACCCCGGCCGGCCCGACCTCGATCAAGGAGGCCCACTCCTCGGCCGAGCTGCTCGAGCTGGTCACCGGTACGGCCACCGACGCGCCGCTGTGCATGACCTGCGGCACGAAGATGCGCCCCGCCGGCAGCTGCTACGTCTGCGAGGGCTGCGGCTCCACCAGCGGCTGCAGCTGATGGCGAGGCTCGCCGGGATGTCCTGCGGCTTCTCGCGGAATGTCCCGGCGGGCTCGCCGGAATGTCACCGCGGCTTGCGGTGACGTTGTGTATCAACCTCGCCTGACGGCGCGATCTTGATACAAGGCTCCACTTGCCGCCCCGGCCCTCTGAAGAGGGCCGGGGCGGCTCCCTATGCCCATGTGGGAGAAGAGAGGCCGGTGACCCAGCCCCCGTCACCGCCACGGTCACGACCGGTCGCGGCCGGCAGCAGCGCCCGGGTCGCCGGCCCGCGCCGGCCACAGACCGGCGGGCGCGTCGCCGGGAAGGCGTACGCGCCGA
Organism: Modestobacter sp. VKM Ac-2978; assembly: GCF_026968025.1. NCBI lineage: Bacteria > Bacillati > Actinomycetota > Actinomycetes > Geodermatophilales > Geodermatophilaceae > Modestobacter > Modestobacter sp. VKM Ac-2978. The sequence continues at coordinate 72,701 of NZ_JAPVBP010000005.1, forward strand.
TCGCCCCACGGGAGGCCGGCAGCGACGAGTCGCGCTGGCCGCACCGCGACTACTCAGACGTGCAGCCGCGATCACTGCGCGAGGCCTACCAGTGGTGGCAGCAGATTTGTCGCGGCGTGCCGCCGCGCCGCCGCTCCCGCGGGTGGGAGCAGCAGCAGCTGGCCGAGGAGTCCGGCATCGCGCTGAACACCGTGCAGCGCATCGAGCGCGGCGAGTGGGTCGCGGCCCACAACCTGTTCCAGGTGTGCTCGGTGCTGGACCTGCGGGTGGAGCAGACCGTCGACCTCGACGACCCGGCGCAGGCCTTCGGCAAGGGCAGCGACCCGGACCGGGACCGGCGGCTGGCACGCCCCGCGGCCACCGATCGGGTCGCCACCCGTGAGGAGGTGCTCGCCGGCCGCACGGTCATCGCGGCGCTGGCCCGCCACCACAACCTGACCGAGCCGCGCGTGGACGACGAGGGCACCGTGTACGTGCGCAGCAACGCCTCCGGGGTCGCCCCGCTATGGCGGTTCGCATCCGTGGTCGCCCAGACCGTCGGTGCGTGGGTCAACGTGTCCTCTGACGAGGGCGAGGCCAATCGCCATGAGGCGCAACCGCTGTGACCGACGAGGAGATGACGGTGTCGAGCAAGTCCGTGCAGCTCAACAAGCGCTGGACGCTGGGGGAGCCGCTGGGCGCCGGTGGGTACGGCCAGGTCGTCTCGGCCATAGGTGAGGACGGCACTCTGGCGGCTGTCAAGCTGGTCCCGAAGAGGCCCGGCGCCTCCCGCGAGCTGCTCTTCGTCGACCTCTCCCTACCGGGTCAGGCAGTCCGCAACGTCGTCCCGGTCCTGGACTCCGGCGAGACCGACGACTCCTACGTCATCGTCATGCCCCTGGCCGAGGAGTCACTGCGGGACCGACTGAAGGCCGTCGGTGGCCCGCTTCCGCTCGAGCAGGCACTCACGGTGCTGACCGACGTCGCTAGTGCCCTGGCCGACCTCGATGGTCGAGTGGTCCACCGGGACCTCAAGCCGGAGAACGTGCTCTTCGTTGACGGCAGCTGGTGCCTCGCGGACTTCGGCATCTCCCGCTACGCAGAGGCCGTCACCGCGACCGAAACGCACAAGTCCGCAGGGTCCCGCGAGTACTCGGCCCCGGAGCGCTGGCGTCTTGAGACGGCGACCGCTGCGGTCGACGTCTACGCCCTCGGGGTCATGGGCTACGAGCTGCTCGCCGGTGAGCTGCCCTTCCCGGGCCCCGACTTCCGCGACCAGCACCTGCACGGCACCCCGCCGCCACTGCCGACGGCGTCACCGCGACTGGCCGCTCTCATCGAGGAGTGTCTGTACAAGTCGCCGCAGGCGCGACCAGTGCCGGCGAACCTGCTGGCTCGGTTGCAGAGGGCCGCCGACACCACGCTGACGCCAGGCGCAGCGGCGCTGGCGGGCGCGTACCAGCAGGTGGCGGCGCAACGTCGGACGGAGGAGGCAGCGGCCTCTCGCGCGCGAACCGAACAGGAGCGCCGGGAGGGGCTGGCAGACGCGGCCAGCCGGTCACACGAGCGCACGTCGGCGACGTTGCTCGAGACCGTCATCGACCTGGCTCCCTCCGTCACTGTCACCCGCCGTCCCGAGGGCTGGAGTGTGGAGCTCAACAACGTGCGGTTCGGCTTGTCCAGCCCGGTGCCCTTCGACGGCGAGAGCTGGGGCGACTTCAAGCCGGCGATCGACGTCGTGGCCGCGTGCACCGTGAGCATCGTCATCCCCCGGGGCAGCTCGGGCTACGAAGGGCGTAGCCACTCGCTGTACTACTGCGACGCCCAGCGTGCAGGCCAGTACGCATGGTTCGAGACGGCGTTCATGGAGACCCCGGGCGGCCGGAGCCGCCGGCAGCGGGGTCTGGACCCCTTCTCCCTGCAGCCTGGGGAGTCCGCTGGGGCGGCACTCTCCAACGTGATGGCGGAGACGCAGGTCGCCTGGCCGTTCACAGAACTGGTGACGGGCGAGCCAGAGGAGTTCGTTGACCGATGGGTCGGATGGTTCGGGGACGCAGTGCAGGGGCTGCTGTCGCGGCCGATGATGATGCCCGAGCGGCGCCCGGAGGGCACGTGGCGTCGCTGATGGCTGGGCCACTGTTGATGGGTGCAGCGCTGCTGCCGTGGGGATGAACCTGCTGCGCCCGGCGGCGGCGTGAGGTTCAGCGAGCTCGTCGCCACCGAGCACCGCCAAGACGACGACTGGTTCGACCCGGTCCTCTCGGAGGACACGCCCCTCTATGTCGACCCGTTCCTCGTCTTCAACGACGACGACCCGATCTTCGCCGGTTCCCACGACGACGTCATCGGGTTCTTCACGCTGTGCCGCGACCTGGTGCGCACCGCCGGTGGGAACACCGCGTCGCCGTACTGGAGGAAGGCGCTGCGGCTGCTGACGTTCCCCGAGCCGAAGGAGTTCGCGCTCGGCATGTCGATGGGCTCGCCCAACGGTTCCGGCACCGGACCCGACTTCGCAGTGGCGATGGCCGAGGCGCTGGAGATCATGACCCGGGCCGTGGAGCGCGGGGTGGACTACGTCGACGTCTTTGCCCTGTTCGTGCCGGGCCTGGGCGTCGACCGGATCAGCGACATGCTGTGCAACATCCTCAAGGCCCGGTTCATCGCGTACACGCAGGCCGTGTGCACCGATCGGGGCATCGGGACCGAACTGATGACGGTCCGCAACGCGTCCTGGCAGCCGACCACGGGCCGGTGGTCTGATGCCCGGGCGTCCCTGCCCCGGAGCCCGGTCACGAAGGGCGCGGTGCTGCTGACCCCGGAGCGGTTCCTGCAGGACATCCCGCAGCGGGTCACACCCGATGTGTTCTGGTCGTGGGCGGACGCGCACGTGGCCCACGACCTGCGGGCCGACCTCAACATCGATCTCGCGGAGGCCCTGGACCACCGGGGTCGCGTCGAGGCAGGGCGTCGGCTGGCCCGGCGCAGCCCCGAGAGCGCGTTCGAGTTCGTCGATCAGGTCGCCGCCGACGACCACCAGCCCTACGACGTCCGCGCCGACCCTGCCCTCAAGGTGGGCTGGTACGAGCGGGGGCGGGCGATGGCCCAGCGGATGGCGACCGACGCCGGACCGCTGCCCGAGCCGACGACGGAGGATGAGTTCTGCGCCTGGGTCGGCACGCTCGTCGACCGGTTCCAGCACGCCGTCGAGGACACCGACGCGTGGCGGGCGCTGTGGAACGACAACTACACCAAGCCGCGGCAGGAGAAGATCGTCCAGGCGGTCGCCGGAGTGCAGTGGGTCGAGGCGTGCCGCGCCTCCGGCATCGACATCAGCCGTGAGGCCAACGTTGGCCGCGGCCCCGTCGACTTCAAGTTCTCCGTCGGCTGGCAGCACCGCGCCCTCATCGAGGTCAAGCAGATGCACAGCACGAAGCTGGTTCGAGGCGCCGAGGCGCAGCTGCCGCAGTACCAGCGCAGTGAGCAGATCCGGTGCGGGTACTACGTCTGCGTCGGGTACACAGACGACGACTTCGACCCCCGCCGCCTCGACCGGGTCAAGAGGACGTGCGAGACCTTGTCAGCGCAGTCGGGCTGGACCATCACCCCGCGGTTCATCGACGCCCGGCCGAAGCAGTCAGCCTCCAAGCTGTAGCCGCCGTGTGCGCTCTCGGCGGCGGGGCCGCCGCGGGGTTGGCAGGTAGTCGCCTCGGGCGGCGCTCTTCCTGTGGTGGCACCGCCCGCAGAGCGTCACCAAGTTCGACGGGTGGTTGTTGCTGTGGTCCCCGTCGTAGTGGTCGACGTGCAGACCCTGCCCTCCCGGCGACCACAAGTTGCAGCTCTCGCAGGCATCACGGCGGAAGGCCAGGTGAACCTGCCCGCTGTAGCGGAGGAGCGGGGCCATCTGCTCGCCCACCGGGGCAGCTCGCCCCGCTCTCAGTCCCTCGCGATGCTCCTCCCCGTGGGCGTCGTAGCAGCGGCCTGACCCCGTCAGGTGCAGATGGAGACCGCAGCAGTGGTAGTGCTGCGCCCTCATCCGCTTTCGGCAGTGGTCGCACCGGCCGGTCTCGCAGGCCCACGTTGGGGCGGCGGCATCGGTGATGCGCAAGATCGGCATGCTCCAGCCGATGCGTGGGTCGACCAGGTCCGTCGAGGCTCCCGTCAAGGCATCGTCTACAACGGCGGTCTTGCCGGCGGAGGTCACCGCGTGGATGAACTGCTCAGGGGTCAGGTCCGCGATCCACAACGTCTGGCCCGTGGGAAGCACGGTGCGGTAGGTCCGAACGTCGGGCACCTGTACGTCCTGCATCCGGGCCTCCCCACCTCGTAGCTTGGTCGGAGCAGTGAGAGGCCGCGGACCAGTCCGTGACCTGTCGAGTCGCGGCTGCCGCTGTGCGGCCGTTCGTCCGCTGAGCCCAGAAGCCGAGCAGGTCAGCGGACGGCTCGTCTCAAAGCCTTACGGACCACGTTGGACTGATGGGTGTCATGAGAGCTAGGTGCCGTCGGGCGACCTCACCCGGATGAGCGACGGCAGCTCACCGGTGCCTCGCTACCGTCAGACCGTGCCGTTCCCGCCGCGTCCCGAGGCGTGTGTTCGTTCTGAGCTTCAGGGGTCGGCCAGCCCTCGCCCGAACCGGCAGCTGCAAGATCGAGTGGAGAGCTACATCGTCGAGCAGTACCTCGCTGGGCGGAGCCTGCGCGTCCTCGCTGAGTAGACCGATCGCAGCTTCAGCGCTGTGCGCAAGATCCTCGACCGACGTGGTTCGGCGCGAAGGAAGACTGGGGCGCCCCGGCTCACCGACGAGACCGCCGGCGGCGGCTCGGACATCTGACCGGCAGAGGGGTGTCCGATCGAGCCGAGGCCTCCGCGATGCTGGGTAGGAAGATGGAGTGAGCGCAGCAGAGGACACCGCCGAAGCCCTGGTCGACGTCTGGTCGGAGGAGGTTCGGCGGCTGGTTCCCGAGGTTCAAGCAGTCCGTGAGAAGTACGACCGCGACAGCCGGGCGATGGACCGAGGCGACTCCTGGCCGCCGCTCACTGAACGGGACATGTTCGCCGACTGGCGACGGCTGTGGGCCGCGCAGCACCACCTTGTCTGGGCCGCTTACCAGCTGGAGAGGTGGGTCGCGCGCCTGGCCAGGGAGCGCCGCAAGAAGGTGCCCAAGCCGGACTCGGTCCTAGCGGACCTGCGGAACGCGCTTGAGCACCTTGACGAAGCCGCCCTCGACGAGTCAACCGCGACGGCGACGGACAACCCCGCGCGCACCACGTCACTGCGCAAGCTGCCCGGGAGCCAGTTGGTCATTGGCGTTGGCGGCAACCCGCGCCAACTGTTCGACCTGATCGACTCTGCTGAGATCGAGCAACGGGCGTGGGAGCTCACAACGAGCACCGACCGTCTGGAGGCCGAAGGCGAGGCGTGGGCACAGGAGTTGATGGGCAGCGGGGAGTGGCCGTCGGCCGACGATGAACCGCGCTGATCCGACAGTGCCCTCGGGTGCCGGTTGCCAGACACCGGACGGTGGCAACCGCGTCGAGCGCTTCGTCACCCGCCGCGACGTCACGGCACCGGGCGGCCTAGCCGGCGCAGCTCGACCGGGGAGAGGTCTAGGCCCGTTGCACGACGGCTTCCTCGCCCGTGTCAGGAGCGCGCCGGTCGTCCCGGTGATCGGTGACATCCCGCTAGTGCCGGCGCATCGGCAGGTGTCCTGAGCCGGAGCGCGGTCGTTGGCCTGTCAGCTCGACGTGGACGCGTCCGGGGTGTCCCACAGGACTGTCAGGGACAGCACCTCGCCTTCTACGGAGTCGACGACGGCCAGGCGAGCGATGTCGCCGTCGTGGGCCTCTACGAGGTCGCCGGCGGCCAGGGCCACCGGCGGCGAGACTCCCGACGTCTGGGCCAACGTGGACCCGTCTGGGCTGAGGTGGAAGTCGACCTGAACCCGGGCCTTCGCGGCGTCCCGTGGCGGTGCTGTGTGATGCGTGCGGCCGAGGAGTTGGTGCAACAGGACGTCGTACGACCACCCATACCGGACTGCCGCGACGGCGTACCGGTCTCGGACAGTGGAGTCATCGACCTTGTCCAGGAGAAGTCGGATGTGTCCCCACGGCAGGGCATCCAGCGGTGGGGTCGCTGCCGGGTCTGGCCAGGCCTCGGTGAACTTCTGCATGTAGCGCAGGTTGACCGCGGAGAGGCTGGTCATCTGTGGGAACCGCGCCCGCAGGTCAGCTCCCAAGCGCTCGATGACCTCAGCGGACCAGTCGTCGTTCCGTCCCTGCAGCAGGGTGCGTCCGATCGCCCGGAACAGGTTGAGCATCTCCGCGTTGGCGGCCCGCATCCCGGCCAACTGCGACGCCTGCACCTGCCGCTGCAGGTCGACCAGCAGGTGCTCGTAGTCGGTGGGTGGCGGAGACGCAGTCGCGGCCATGAGCGCGATGGTGCCGTAGGGCACCGACAAGCGGCGCCGGGGCCGCAGCCAGACACCGTGGGCAACGACCGATAGCCCCGGTCCCGGCGTCATGGCTGACGCAACGGGCAGGGCGCTGGCAGCTAGGGCTCGGGTTGGCGAGAGTGAGTCATGAGCATCTGCCGTGAGCCGCTAGAGGCTCTGCGTACTGCGGTTCACCTTCCGCTGTGGGCGGGGGCATGAGCGAGGTCACGGTCGGGCAGGCGGCGGGGAGTGCCGGCGTGCCGGTGGCGGTGCTGCGGGAGCTGTGCGAAGCCGGGAAGGTGACGGCACGCAAGGGCGAGCGGGGTCACTGGTACCTCGACACCTCGAACGTCCCCTCCCGGGACTGGGTCCTCGGAGCGGTCCGCCAGCAGTACCGGGAGGACGTCGTCCAAGCTCAAGAGGCGATGGACCGCTTCGCGCGGGAACTCGAGGCGGTGCAGCTCGACCTCAACGAGGCGGCCGAGGACACCACCGGACGAGGTCGGCTCGGCAATGACCTGCGGTCGATCAGCTCGGCGGAGGGACCGTTCAACCGGGCGCTGCGCGCCTTGTCCTTCGACCTGCTCGGTTTGGAGATGACTCACCGCTCGTTGCGGGACATCTCCTGACTACTGCTCCTCAACGTGCACCGGTCACAGGCAGGGGCGCTCCTCGATGAGGTAGAACTCCGGGTCGCCCGGGATCAGCTCCGCGGGGCCTGCAGCGGCCGGCCGCCCGTTGTAGGTGACCAGCTCACTGGCCGTCTCCGTGGTCGAATCCTCGGCCGCCATGTCGACGGTGACCGACTCGTACTCAAGCAGCGTCCCGACCGAGTCGGTGATGCCGATGGTGAGCACGATGCTGGCACCGGCCGGCGCCCGGTTCGTCCCGGTGGTGGCGAGGGTGAACCAGTAGCCATCGAGCCCGTCGTCGGTCGGCCGGATGTCGAGGACCTCGGCGCTGACGTCGATGTCGGCCTCGGTGGCGCACCGCGGTGTCGGCGGCTCCTCCGGTGGCGCTGCCTGGATGACCGGCGGAGGGGCCGGTGCCGGCGAAGACCCAGAACCGCTTCCGCCAGAGGTGACCTCGCTGAGCGTCAGCTCACCACCGAGGACCGGGGGAGGGGTGGTTCCGCACTCGTTGTAGTAGTGCCTGGCGATACCCAGGTTGCTGTCCCCGGGGTTGGCGTCGTACCACTGGGTCAGCTCGCTGCATGTGCCGCCGGTGCGCGCCAGCTCCAGCTCGACGTCGGCGAGGCGGGCGGGGTCGCTGATCGCGTAGGGGTTGGCCGGCTCCGGTGCAGGCGCCGTGTACTGCGGCAGGTAGCTGCTGGCCGAGGAGTAGTCCGGTTCTTGGTCCTCGCCGCAGCCGGTCAAGCTCACCACCGACAGCAGGGCCGACGCGGTGAGGAGGCGCCGCCGCGCGGCACGTAGGCGGCGGTGGCGCCGCATGCCAGGCCGGTTGGCGGCTGGGCTGGTCATGGTCACTGCGTCCCCGCTCTCAAGACCGGGCGCAGCAGCCCGAGCGACGCCAGCATCATGCAGGTCGCCTGCGTTGGGCGGGTGGAGAACTGGGTGAGTCCGACCACATCTGGCTTGGCTGCAGCACGCCATCACGTTCCCCGACCCTGAGCCGTGGACCGGGGCGGTCCGCCAGCTCAGGGGCCGGGCCTCGCCGGACGCTGATCGGCGACGGTGGCCCTCCGTAGACTGGCGGTGGCCCTCCGTAGACTGCGGCAGCCCCGCACGACCCGCACGATCGGTGCGCTGGGCAGGGAGGGGACCCAACCACATGTACTTGAGTCGCGTGCACGTTCGTGGCCTGCGCGGGGCCGCCGACGGAGAACTCGAGATGCACCTCCCCGGCCGGTTCGCGGTCCTGGCCGGCGCCAACGCTGCTGGGAAGACGACCCTGAGTGAGGGCATCTACCTGGGGCACGCCAACCGCTTCCCCCGGCTGCCGAGGCAGTCAGCTGCCGCCCTCGGAACTGGCGAGCGCGACGTGACGGTCGAGTACTCATACGAGGCCGACGCCCGCACGGAGGGCCCCCTGGGCAGGCAGTTGCAGGGCCAGACCGGCCGCACCGCTCCCGACACGGTGGCCGCCACTTGGTCCAAGACGCTCTCCCGCGACCTCGGCACGGTGAACGCCAAGCCCCTGATGCGCTCTGAAGAAGCTGAGTCCAAGACCTACCTCGTCCATTTGCCGGCCTGGCGCAACCCCCTGGACGAGCTCGCGCGCCGCGAGACCCGCATCCTCGTCGAGCTGTTGCGCGCCCAACAGCAGAACCGGGGCCGCGGTCGCGACCTCAGCAACCTGCGCGGGCGAGCGTCCGGCCTGCTGGAGAACCTGGCTACTGACCCGCTGCTGCAGCAGCTGGAGGGACGGGTCGCGGAGCACCTGCGCGCGCTGTCGGGTGGGGTGGCCCGGAACTGGCCCTACATCCGTGGGCAGGTGGCCGACGACCGGTACCTCGCCCGCGTGCTGGAGCTGATGCTGGCAACGGCCGAGGGCAGGGAGTTCGCCCTGCCGTTGGAGGTGGTGGGCCTCGGGTACGTCAACCTGCTGCACATCGCGGTCACGCTGGCCGCCATCCCCGACGCCACCGAAGCTGCCGCAGCCGAGGCGAACCTCGCCGCGGACGACGACCGCGAGTCAACGTCGCCGGCCGACGGTGACCCTGCCACCCAGTCGGAGGATGAGCAGGCGGAGGCTGCTCGCGAGCTACGCCAGGCTCAGGCCGAACGGGAGAGCACCGAGGACTCCTTCTTCCCCAACGGGCCGTTCCACGTCACCGTCGTGATCGAGGAGCCCGAGGCGCACCTGCATCCGCAGCTGCAGCACTCCCTGGTGAGGTACCTCCGGCGGCAGGTGCGTGAGCGTCCGGAGCTGCAGGTCATCCTGTCCAGCCACGCGACCGACGTGATCACCTCCTGCGACCCGGAGGAGGTCGTCATCGTGCGGCGCGACCAGCAGGGACGCCGCGTCTGCCGCGCCGTGGCGGACATCGACATGGTCGATAAGCAGGAGGTGCTGCGGAAGACGCGGCTGCACCTGGACGCGAGCCGGTCGGCCTCACTGTTCGCTGACCGGCTGGTCCTGGTTGAGGGCGTCACCGAGGCGGCGGTTCTGCGCGAGTTCGGGTGGGTGTGGGCCGGCGACGACATCGACAAGCAGGCGTTCATCGACGCCCTGACCGTTGTGCCGATGGGCACGAAGGTGGGTCCGTGGGCGGTGCGGCTGCTCGCGACCCGCGGGCAGGAGCTCTGCACCCGCCTGGCGGTGCTGCGGGACAGTGACCTGGACTTCGACGAGACCCCCGAACAGCCGGTCTGGGCTCCGGACCACGACTCTGACGTGGTGCTGATCGAGCACAGTCACCCGACGCTCGAGCCGGAGCTGACCCGCGGCAACGAGGTTCTGGTCGCTCAGGCGCTCGCTGACGCGGGGATCGAGGTAGCGGCGGAGGTGACGGCGGAGACGGTGCACGAGCTGTTCCGCAGCAAGCGCACCCGCGGTGGTGTCACCATGCCCGCCGGGGCCGCAGCTCGGCGCAAGGGCGAGTTCGCCATGTCCCTCGCCGGCCTTCTTCGGGACGCCCGCGACGGCCTGGATGTCCCAGTCGTCGAAGTGTTCGGCGTCTTCGTTCCCGATCCGCTGCAGCGGATCTTCGCTCACCTGTACGAGGGTCTACAGCCGCCCGCTCCCGCTACGGTGAGCCCCGGGGAGCCGGAGGGTGAGGCGCCCTGGTGAGCATCGTGCTGACTCCCGCTGGCGCGATCGGCGGTCTCACCGACGAGCAGCAGCTCGCTGCCGCGGCCCGTACCAAGAACGTCTTCATCGAGGCCGGTCCGGGGACAGGCAAGACGACGGTGTCGGCTCACCGCTTCGGTGTGCACCGGTTCGCCCTGGGGCACGGGTATGACCAGCGGGCCATCGTCGCGGTCAGCTTCACGCGCGCGGCGACGTACAACCTTGCCCGGCGAGTGCAGCGGCTGTGGGGACCGAGTGCGCTGACCTGGCCGCACCGCATCGTCACCCTAGACACGCTCATCTGCGACCTGCTGCACGACCTGCTGCGCAATGGGCTTCTGGTGTGGCCGAACACGGAGACGATCTGGGCGGATGGCGACATCACGCTGGACATCCACGACAGCTGGGCGCGGTTTCGGAACAGCACGCCGAATCAGACCAAGTGGAGAGATCGCCACAAGGCGACCAGGCACCGGTTGACTCTGTCCGGACGCCACGTGACGGTGCAGGAGGAGCTCAACACTGACCCGTCCCGGTCGGTCTCCGCTGCCGTGACCATCCCGCTGCTGCGTGCGGGGAAGTGCACCCACCAGGAGGTCCGTGACCTCGTCGGTCTGGCGTTGCAGGACCCATCGTGTGCCGCTCGTATCCGGCAGCGGCTCGCCACCACCATGCGGGCGCTGATCGTCGACGAGGTCTTCGACGCCAACGACCTAGACATCGCCTTCATCGAGACGGCCATCGCCGCCGGCATCGCCGTCACCCTTGTCGGCGACCCGTGGCAAGCCCTGTACGACTTCCGCGGCGCCCGCCCCGCGCAGGTGATGGCGCTGCTGCAGCGCGCCGACTTCCGCACGCTCCAGCTGACCCGCTCCTTCCGGTGGCGCGACGACAGTCAGCGCGACGTCGCGCTTGACTTGCGCGATGGGCAGGGCGTCGTGCTCCCGGTGGTGAAACCGGGCGACGGCACAGGGAAGCTCGATGTCGTCCTCGCCCCGTGGTGGCAGGACCTATGGGACCTCGACGGCAGCGTCCTACCGCTGGCTTTCCACGGGTACAAGGGCAACGGCTACGAGGAGGCCGCCGCAACCCTGCTGCTCAACCACGTCACGCGCAGCATCCTCGACATGGACGCGACGTACCTCAACGACGCGCTGACCGCGCTCGACGTGGGAGACCACGACCCTCCCCGTGAGCTCGAGCCGGGCCTTCAACGGGTGGCGGAGTTGTTGCGCGTGGGCGGCAAGCAAGTCCTCAACTCCGCCTACGACGAGCTGAACCGCCTGGTCAGCACTGTCTCGGAGCGAAAGTTCCGAGCCGCACATGGAGCGCACACCAAGCGGTTGGCCCAAATCCAGGAGCGGCTGGTCTACCCCGGCCGCCCGGTGCCTGGGCTGACGACCCACCAGGCGAAGGGCAGCGAGTGGGATTCGGTCGGCGTACGCCTCAACGATGACGGACGTGCAGCCCTGGCCAGCGGTCTGTCGCCCGAACACGAACGTGACCGCAGGCTCTACGTGGCCTGTACCCGGGCACACCGGCGAACCGTCGAGGTCGAGCCGCCCCCGACGCCCCTCAAGAAGTCCAAGAGGAAGTCGAAGAAGCAGGCCTAGCGGCCGTTGGTCAGCGCTCCCGTCGGCCGGCCCGGCGCCCGGGGCGGGTGACAGCAGCCTGGTGCTAGCGCGCGGGCGCCTATTCCGGCAGCCGCCGCCCATCGTTGATACAACGGCCGCATGACCATGACATGTTCGATGCCCTCGTGCGACTACGTCGCCCCCAACGGACCGCGCATCAGCGGCCCAGCGCTCGCGTCGCTCAACGCGAAGGTCCGATCGTCCCAGCGGAAGGGCGACGTAGCCGGTCGGCAGATTGCGCAGGCCGCGCTGCATGCGCGCCTGGCCGGTCTGCAGGTACCGGTCACCCGGTGTCCGCGCGGCGACATCATGCTGACGGAGGAGAACTGACGCCTCACCGAGCCGCCAGGGGGAGCGTTCGCAGCACGTCGGCCGTGGGTCGTGGGAGCGGCCTACGGCCGGACAGGAGAGCGCCGTCGCGCACCGGCTGCCAGGGTGTGGCGGTGACCACCAGCAGCTCGTTCTACCTCGGCCCCCGGAAGTCCCGACTGCCCGTCAAGACCTGGGACGACGTCGTTGCTGCGGCCGCTGCCGGCGTGCTCGACGAGAACCACTGGGTGGAGCTGAAGCAGGCGGTGCCGGCGGCGAATAAGCCCGCGAACCTCGAGCTGGCTAGGGACCTGGCGTCGCTGAGCGTCGACGGTGGCGTGTTCATCGTTGGCGTTGAGGACGCCGGTGGCGCAGCGGGTGCTGTTGTCGGCACGCCGCTAGAAGGTCTTCGAACCCGGATCACCCAGGTCGCCAGCATGCGCATCGACCCGCCGCTGTCGGTCGCCTTCGACGTCTTCCCCAAGCCCGGTGATCCCGACGTCGGTGTGCTTGTTGTCAGTGTGCCGGCGAGCGAGGGCGCCCCGCACCAGGTGGACCAGCGCTACTGGGGTCGCAACGACCAGGGCAAGCGGGCGCTGGGCAACGATGAAGTCCGTCGCCTGCTAGCTGACCGCCAGGCCCGTTCGGACGGGTTTGTAGACCGCTTGCGAGAGGTGTCGGTGCGGCTGGACGGGGAGAACCTGTCCGACCGCGGACGACTGTTCCTGCTGCTTGAGCCGGGTGCGGAATCAGGTCAGCCGGTCACCGACCTACTGGCCGGCAAGATCCTCCTGCAGGTGGCTGGCGAGGCGCGTTTGTTCGAGCCGCAGTGGTACCCGTCCTTGTACTCGATCCACAACAACCTGGCCCACCCAGACGGACTGGCGGCTACGTCCTGGCTGCCGGACGATGGTCCCAGCAACAAGGACCCGCTCTCGATACTGCTCACCGACGAAGGCAGTCTTCTTATGGCTTGCCCGGCCGTGCAGCTCTACGGCCGGGAGGTCGACGCGCCGGCGGTGGTGGTCACCGGACACGTGCTCGAGACTCTGCACTCCGCCGTCGCGCTCGCCGCCTACGTCGCGAACGAGTACACCGGCTACCAGGGCATTTGGCGCGGGGGAGTGCTGGTGACCGGACTACGAGGTCTACTGCCCAGTCAGGCCTACAACGAGATGACCTTCCAGCGGTTCGCGCCGTACCCGGTCGATGAGTACGTGATGACGACGGACACCAGCACACGGGAGATGACGGAGGCAACCTCGGTCGTGGTGGAGCGCTTGGCCAAGCGGCTCCTGCGCGGGCTGGGAGTCGTCAACCGCTTCTTGCCGTACAGCGACCCGTCGGACATCGCGCGGCGACTCTGACGTCCCTCCGCCTACTCCGCGCGGACGATTGACCGCGCACGGGAGGCCGATCGAGGTGAAGGAGGAGACCGGCCAGTTCGGTCTGTGGATGTCAGGCGGGAAGCGGGACGCGAGGGTCAGCTGCTGGACGAACGCAGTCGACGCCACCGGGCCGGCCGCTCGTCGGGCAGCTGCTCAAGGTGACCCAGCTCTGTCAACCGCTGGAGCAGCTTGTGTACGTTCGGCCGCTGCAAGCCGGTCGCGGTCTCGACATCAGCGGCCGACAACCCCACCGGCGAGTCGAACCCACCGAGCGCCAGCACCTCAAGCTGCCGCGGCCCGAGACCGCCGCGGGGGGCATCCGCCCTTACCATCGACTGCTCGAACGTGGCGGCTGCCCGGTCGCCAGTGTCCTCGGCATGTAGGTCGGCCAGCCGAGCACCCAGCAGTGTGAGAGCCCGGCCGATGGAGACGAGTGCGTCGGCGAACGCCAGTTCGCGCGCCCGATCCGGAGCCGTCGCACCGCCTTGCCGGTCTGCGTCTGTCACGATGTATCAAGGTAGTTGACGAGCTTGACAGTTGATACGCAATGTCAGTACCGAGTCTTGGAATGAGACTTGGACGAGTCTCGGCAGCTGACCCCTGAACCGGGCAGTCCCCTCACCGGGAGAGCCCGGGCCGGTTCGATCGAGCGAGGCCCCGCACGGAGTGATCCGTGCGGGGCCTTGCCGTCTCCGGGCACAGCGCGGCCGTCCCCTCAGGTCCTGTCCTGGGTGGCGCCCTCTACGTTGGCCGGGTGGCGGATCGGGGCGACCAGGCAGCGCCACCCCGGACCGAGAACGAGCACCTGCTGGCCAAGAGCAGCGGCCGTGCGTTCGGCGGTGCGCTGCTGTTCGCCCTACCGCTGCTGATGACCATGGAGATCTGGGAGCTGGGTCTGTCCATCCCGAGGTACCGCCTCGGCCTGCTCCTGGCGGCGACCGTGCTGCTCGTCGTCTTCCTCTCCCAGCACTTCGGCGCCGGGATGCCCGGGGTCGGCTGGCCCGGCTACCTCGCCGACGCGGGAGTGGCCTTCGTGATGGCCGCGGTGGCGACGGCGCTGGTCCTCGGGGTGCTCGCGGTGATCAGGCCCATGCAGGGCTGGCAGGACGCCTTGTCGATCATCAGCTTGGAGATGCTCCCGGCCGCCGTCGGCGCATCGTTCGCACGCAGCCAGCTGGGCGTCGGCGGCCGGCGGGTCCCGACCACCACCTACGGCGGCGAGCTGCTCCTGATGGCGGCGGGTGCGGTCGTCTTCGCGGCCAACATCGCCCCCACCGAGGAGGTCGTGCTGCTCGCGGCGGAAATGGGCGCCTGGCACCCGGTGGCCCTCGTCGTCCTGTGCCTGCTCCTGATGCACGGCTTCGTGTACTCGGTGGGGTTCCGGGGGCAGGAGCCGGCCGTCGGCGGGGTGCTGCGCTCGTTCCTCACCCTGACCGTCGTCGGCTACGTCATCGCGCTGGTCGTGTCGGCCTACCTGCTGTGGACGTTCGGCCGGTTCGACGGGGTGGGTCCGGCTATGGCCGTCACCGAGGCCGTCGTCCTGGCGCTGCCGGCGAGCCTGGGTGCGGCGGCCGCCCGGCTGATCCTGTGAGGACGACGTGAGCGACGCCGATGACCGGGACGAGACCGGGACCGCCGACAGCGACACCAGCCGCGGCGAGTACCTGCTCGGCGCCCTCGGGGCCGTGGTGGTCCTCTTGGTCCTCGCCTTCCTCGTCCACCAGGCCGTCGTCGTGCGCGACGGCGGCCCCCAGCTGTCGGTCACGGCGGCGGCGGCGCAGCAGGTCGAGGGCGGCTGGGCAGTGCCCATCGAGGTGGTCAACGAGGGTGGCCAGACGGCCGAGCAGGTCGAGGTGACAGGGGTGCTCACCCGCGACGGCAGCGAGGTCCAGCAGGCGACCGCCACGTTCTCCTACCTCGCCCCGGACAGCCGGCAGTCGGGGGCCCTGCTGTTCTCCGATGACCCGACCGACGGCAGGCTGGAGATCCGTCCAGCCGCCTACACACTGCCCTGACCGTCGGACGGGGATTTGGACGGCCGTTGACAGCTGACGCAGGCGGCACGACGCGTCCTGCGGTCGGAGCTCCGTGGCTGAGCTGCCCGCACGGCTCCGGCGGGGGACGGCGGCGCGGATCGTCGGCAGGTCGTGGTGGAGTGCGTCCATGACCTGGGAGACGCACCCCGTGACCCCGGACCGTTTCGAGGACTTCGCTGACGTCGTCAACCGCACCCGCCGTGCCAACCACTGCTGGTGCCTGTCCCACCGGCTGCGTGCCACCGAGATCGACGAGCTCGGTGGTGGGAGCCGGGAGCAGGCCATGCGGCGGTTGTGTGAGCGCGAACATCCTCCGAGGGTGGTCACCTACCGGGACGGTGAACCGGTGGGTTGGTGCAACATCGGCCCGCGCGCGGAGATCACCCGGCTGGCCGGCTCGCGTCTCATCCGGCCGGTCGACGACCTGCCGGTGTGGAGCATCGTCTGCGTCGTGGTCCGCTCGGGCCACCGTCGCCAGGGGGTGACGGCGCCACTGATCGAGGGTGCGGTCGCCTTCGCCGCTGAGCACGGTGCCCCGGCGGTCGAGGCGCACCCGGTCGACCCCCCGGGGCGCATGGACCTGACGATGTCGTTCGTCGGGACCCGGTCGATGTTCGAACGAGCCGGCTTCCGCGTGATCGGCACCACCGATGCCGTGGCGAGCGGGATGCCACGCCTGGTCATGCGGCGGGACCTCCGCTGACCAGCCCCGGGCCACCTCGCGCCATCCCCGGGGGTGCGGCCGGTCGCCGGGTGCCGGGGAGGTCCTGCCCGACCGTTGCCGTCTACGTTGGCGGCCTACCTGCTGCCCCGACCGGGTAGGCCCTCGGGCACGGAGCGCCCACCGGTCGTGCAGGCCCCCGGCCGACCGCTGACGAGCGAAGGAGCGAGATGACCAGGGACCACCGTCGGCTGCGAGGACCTGCTGCCGGCTGGCGGCGTCGGGCGCTCCCGCTCGGCGTGCTCCTCGTCGTCACGACCGGCCTCGTCGGTTGCGGGCAGGACCCGGCGCCGGTGGAGCCCGAGGTCACGGCCGAGGAGCTCCAGGACGTCCGGGACCAGATCGAGGCGCTGGAGCGGCGGGTCGGGGCGCTGGAGTCCGAGTCCACCGCCGAGCCGACGGCCGAGCCCGACGAGGGCGACCCGACCGAGCCGCCCGTGGAGCCGACCCCGCAGTTCACCGACGGCGAGGACGTGTCCGTGCGGGCCGAGGTCGTCGGCCTGATCGCCACCACCGACATCGGCACCGCGTTCCGCGTCTCCACCGGCTCCGGGCGAGCCGTGGCGGTGGTGTCGGCGACCCCGGTCCCGCCGCTGGCGGTGCAGGACGTCGTCCGGGTCACCGGCACCGCGACGACGGTGGACCCGGAGACCTTCGAGCGGGACTTCGGGATCGCCGCGGCCGTGGTCTTCGACGACCCGGACGCCTTCTTCGCCGGCGAGGCCGGGCAGATCGCCATCGCCGCCGACCAGGTGGAGCTGACCGGGGCGTCGGCCGTCGACTGAGCCGCCCGGGGGCGACCGCCGGTCAGGCCGGAGGAGCCGCGGCCGGCAGCGGGCGGTCCGACCCGTCGAGCGGCTCGTCGGACGCGGGGTGGGTCCGCAGATGCTCCACGACGCGGTAGACCACCGCGAGCATCGGGACCGCCAGCAGGGCACCGGGCACGCCGGCGACCAGGCCGCCGGCGGTGACCCCCAGCAGGATGACGACCGGGTGCAGCCGGACCGCCCGGCCCATGATCAGCGGCTGCAACACGTTGCCCTCGACCTGCTGGACCACCAGCACGACCACCAGCACGATGACCGCATCGGTCACCCCGTTGGTGACCAGGGTGACCAGCACCGCCACCGCGCCGCTGACGGTCGCGCCGACGATCGGGACGAAGGCGCCGATGAAGGTGAGCAGCGTCAACGACAGCCACAACGGCACACCCAGGACGAGCAGCGCCAGTCCGATGCCGACGGCGTCGATCAGGGCCACCACGATCACACCGCGGACGTAGCCGGCCAGCGTGTCCCAGGCCGCGAGCCCGGCGCCGTCGACCCTCGCCCGGCTCCGGTCGGGCACCCGGGCCAGCAGCCAGGCCCACATCCCGGCGCCGTCCTTGAGCAGGAAGAACACCAGGAAGACGATCAGCACCAGCCCGCCCAGTGCGAACAGGCCCAGCTGGGCCCCGGCACCCGGGCTCGGGGTGGCCTCGTACAGCCGGGTGACGATGTCGTTGCGGACGTCGGCGACCTGCTGCGCGTCCAGCTGCAGCGGACCCTCGATCAGCCACACCCGGATCCGGTCGATCCCGGCCGCCAGCGGCCGGGTCAGGTCCTGCAGGGTCGCGGCGGCCCGGAAGCCGATCAGGAAGCCGATGCCGGCCAGCACACCCAGCAGCAGCAGGACGGCGCCCAGCGCCGCCAGACCGCCGGGCACGCCCACCCGGCGCAGCCGGCCGGCGACCGGGGCGCTCAGCGCGGTCAGCAGCACCGCGACCGCCACCGCGAAGGTCAGCATGGGCAGCCGGAAGAGCAGCCAGAAGACCAGCCAGACGACGGCCGCGAGCGCCAGCGTGGCCCCGCCCACGGCCATCGTCCGCAGCGCCCAGGCGGGCATCACGCTCGGCTGGACCGGTGCGGCGACGGCAGGTCGAGTGGGCGCGGGGACGGTGGGGGACTCCGTGCTGGCCGGCCGCTCGGCGTGCTCGTCGTCGGCAGGAGGGCCGCCGTCCAGGTGGCGGTCCCGGCGGCCGGTGGCCCTCGCCCGGCGGATCATCGTCTGCTCCTGTGTCCCGTGCCCCGCACGATCACGTCTTCTCGGACTGCTGTCGGCGCGGCGCCCGACGCAGCATGACCCGGTACCCGACCAGCAGCATCGCGTCGGCCAGCAGCCGCCAGAGTCCCAGGAGGACGGCGGTGGCCGGCGACGTGGTCCCGTACCGCTCGGAGAAGGCGGCGAAGGACTCCAGGTACACCAGGTGGCCGCAGGTGGCCGACCGCCCCCGCAGGCCGCGGCCGCCGGTCGCGGGTCCGTGCCAGCCGACCGCGGGTCCGGGTGAGCGCGCGCAGCTGCGGCACGGAGAGGGCGGAGGTCATCGGGGCGGGCCTACCCGACCGGAGGCGTCGGGCAATCCCCGGGCGGCGGAGCGGGCCGGCGTCAGCAGGTGGGGCCGTCGTCGGCTGGGCGGGTGATCGGCTCGACCGGCGGCGTGGTGCTGGCGACCGCCGGCCGGTCGGCACCCGCCGTCCGGCCGAACTCCTGGGTCGCCCACACCGACCCGTCGGGGCCGCAGTGGACGCCCACCCCGAGCCGGTCCCAGCCGGGGTTGAGCACGTTGGCCCGGTGGCCGTCCGAGCGCATCCAGCCGGCGTGGATCGTCCCGGCCGGCACCGGGCCGGTCGCGGAGAAGATGTTCTCGCCCACCGCCCGGAACCCGGACAGCTCGTCGCCCTGCAACAGCGACTGGATGTCCTGGTGCTCGAACTGCCCGGTGTCGGCCATCTCCGTGCTCCAGTCGCGGGCGACCGTGGCCAGCGCGTCGTTCCAGGCCACCGGTTCCAGCCCGCGGGCCTCCCGCTCCTCGTTCACCCGGTCGAACACCGCCCGGGCGATCTGGTCCTCGGCCGGTGCCGCCGCATCCCCGGCGGGTGCCGACTGCGGTGCCGGGCCGGACGCGACGAGGGCGTCGGACCCGGAGGGTGAGGCGACGACGCACCCGGTGGAGCCGAGCAGCACGGCCAGGGCACCGGCGACGAGCGCCGGGCGGATGCGGATCACCCACGAGGCGTACCCGGTCGGACCCAGCGCAGCCCCCACCGGGCTCGATCGCGGCCGATCCGTGACCCGGTCCCCGGTCCGGTCCGTCGCCCAGGCGGCGCAGGCCGCTGCCGCCGTGGCAGACCCGTCAGACCGCGCCCGAGCGCACCGCCCGGCCGGGCAGCACGTCGGTGCGCAGCTCCCCGTCGCGGACCAGCGGCGTCCCGGCGACCAGCACGTGCCGGAAGCCGCTGGACGGCGCGACCTGGGTGTACGTCGCGTGGTCGGTGACCGTGCCCGGGTCGAAGACCACGAGGTCGGCGTCGGCGCCGACCTGTACCCGGCCCTTGCGGCGCATCGCCGGGACGGCGCCCTCCAGGATCTGTGCCGGCAGCAGCGACGAGCGGCGCAGCGCCTCGGTCAGGCTGAGCAGACCTCGTTCCCGCACCAGCCAGCGCAGCGTCCGCGCGTAGGAACCGGCCGAGCGCGGGTGGGTGACCATGTCCGGTCGAGGTGGCCAGGAATCCGGTGCGGGGCCTCCGCCCGGGGCGACCAAGGGCATCGCGTCGGTGGCGATCGCGGTGTCGGCCAGGGTGAACGACCGCTCCAGGACGGCGAGGTCGGCCGGGTCGTCCTCGTCGAGGAAGTGCACCACCACGCCGCCGCCGGGGTCGGTCGCGCGCAGCTCGGCCAGCCGGCGGTCGTCGGCGACCCGCTCCCCGGTGGGCAGGTAGGTCAGCTGCCGTGGGCCGATCCCCAGCCGGTTCAGCAGCTCGGGGGCGAGGAACGCCGCGCCGATGACCGTGGAGCCGGCGCCGTAGGGATAGGCCTCGGTACTGACGCTGACGCCGCCCACCCGGGCGGCGTCGATCGCGCCGGCGACCTCGTCGATCATCCGGGTGGAGGTGCTGTTCACGTGGCACATGTGCATGTGCGCCCCGGTGCCGGCCGCGGCGGCGATCACCTCCAGCGCGCCCTCCAGTGAGGTGCCCGGCTCGGCGGTGGAGATGAAGCGGGTGTGGGTGAAGGTCGGCACGCCCAGCCGGGCGGCGAGACCGGCCAGCCGGAAGTACTCGGCCCGGCCGCTGTCCGGCGCGTAGCCGACCAGCACCCCGATGCCCAGCGCGCCCTCGCCGACCGCGTCGGCCAGCAGGTCCAGGATGCGGCCGACGTCCCGGTCGCTCGCCGGACCGCGCCAGTTCGGCAGCGACTGGTGGGTGGCGAACAGGTCCAGCGAGGCGTCGGCCACCAACGGCACCCGGTCGAGCACGTGCATCCGGGCGTCGGTCCAGGACGCGGAGAACCCGAAGTTCACCGGCCGGCCCTCTGCCTCGGCCCGGGCGTAGGCGCCGGCGACCGGCAGCACCCCGGCCTCCAGCTCCAGCGCGGTGGTCACGCCGTCGAGGGCCTGCAGCCGTAGCCCGGTGGTGCTCTGCGCATGGCTGTGCAGGTCGATGAAGCCGGGCGCCAGCACCTGCCCGGCGACGTCCCACACCTCCCGGGCCGGCGGCGCCGCCTCACCGACCGAGGTGATCGCGCCGCCGGTGATCCCCACTGCCCGCACCCCGTCCAGGCCGGTCTCCGGGTCGATGACCCGGGCGCCGGTCAGGACGAGGTCGGCCACTGGTGCGGGCATCAGGCCTGCCGCGGTTGCGCGCGGGCGCCGTAGTGCAGGTACTCGCTGCCGTCGGGCAGCGCGTAGAAGACCGCCGCCATCCAGGTCTCCTCACCCGGCGCCCGGGTGGCGTACAGCCCCTGCTCGACCGGGTGCAGCTCCAGCTCCTCCACGGTCGCGCCGGTGGACAGGGCGACCTCCCCGGTCGGGATGATCCGCAGCACCAGCCCACCGTCGCGCTCGAACACCTCGGTGGTGATCGAGCTGCGCTCGTAGGTGCCCACGTAGCCGGAGTGGTCCACGTCCGGCGCGGTGGCCGGCGGCTCCAGCTGCCCGGCCATCTGCACCCCGGCGAGCTCGGCGAACAGCTCGCGGTACAGGTCGCTGTACAGGTCGCGGGGGTGGCCGCCGTTGGTCAGCAGCGCCACCGCGAGGCCCTGGGAGGGCAGCACCCGCAGGAAGGCGTTCTGCCCGATCGTCGTCCCGTCGTGGCCGTAGAGCCGTTCGCCGTCCCAGTCGAACCGGATCCAGCCCAGCCCCCACGAGTCACCGAGGGAGTACTTGTCCGGCAGGTCGGTCTGCAGCTCCTGCATCCGGGCCGTGGCGGCCGCGGACAGCAGCACGTCGCCGTCCGGGCCGCGACCGTCGCGCAGGTGCAGCCGGGCGAAGGCGGTGACGTCGCGGGCGGTGGCGTTGACCAGGCCGGCCGGCCCGAGCGAGCGGGGGAGCAGCCAGGTGGTCGTCGGCTGCAGGTCGGCGTCCTCGCCCGGCTCGATGTGCCCGACGGCGGCGCGGTGCAGGATCGCCTCCTCCGGCAGCGTGGAGGTGTGCGTGAGCCCGAGCGGCTCGATGATGCGCTCGCGCAGGGCGGCGTCCCAGGTCTTTCCGGTGAGCACCTCGACCACCCGCCCGGCGAGGTTGAACCCGGAGTTGCAGTACGAGAAGGTGGCGCCCAGCGGGTGGTTCTGTGCCACGTCGGCCAGCGCCGCGACGTACTTCTCCAGCACGTCGTCGCCGCGGCCGGTGTCGGTGAAGACGTCGCCGTCGATGCCGCTGGTGTGGGTGAGCAGGTGCCGCATGGTCACCTGCTTGGCGACGTCGGGATCGCCCAGCTGCAGCTCCGGCAGCACCTCGACCAGCGGGGCGTCCAGGTCGAGCTTGCCCTCGTCGACCAGCTGCATCACCAGCGTGGCGGTCCAGACCTTGGTGATCGAGCCGATCTGGAACACCGAGTCGGTGGTCACCTCCACCCCGGTCCCCATGTTCAGCACACCGGTGGCGGCCTCCACCAGTTCGTCCGCGCCGCCGTCGGCGCCCAGCCGCAGGACGGCGAGCGTCGCGCCGGGCACCCCGTGTCGCCGGGCCAGCTCGTCCAGTCGCTGCTGCCAGTGCTGCTGGTCGATCGCAGGGCGTGTGGCCGTGGTCATCTGCTGCTCCGTCCGGTCGGCGTCCGGGGCCGGTCCGACCCACGGGCGCAGCCTGCCGCGCCGGCCGTCACGGATCTTCGTCGGCGCCGACGAAGGCGCCCGCGCAGCGCTGGCCGCGACCACGAACAACCAGCTGACTAGCGCTCCTACGGTGCCCGCATGACGAAGCTGGACGAGGTCGGAGCCTGGATCCGCGACCGCCTGCCGGCGCTGCTGGCCGAGCACGGGGTGCCGGCCGCCGGGGTGGCCGTGCTCGCCGAGGGTGAGGTGGTCGACGCCGCTGCCGGGGTGCTCAGCACCGTGACCGAGGTGGCCGCGACACCGGACACGCTGTTCCAGATCGGCTCGATCACCAAGGTCTGGACGGCGACCCTGGTGATGCAGCTGGTCGACGAGGGCCTGGTCGCCCTGGAGGACCCGGTCAGCCGGCACCTGCCCGGCCTGACGCTGGCCGACGAGTCGGCGGCACGCACCCTCACCGTGCGCCAGCTGCTGAGCCACACCGCCGGCTTCGAGGGCGACGTGTTCACCGACACCGGCCGCGGCGACGACGCCCTGGAGCGCTACGTCGCCGGGCTCGGCGACGTGGCACAGCTCTTCCCACCCGGCGAGCAGTTCTCCTACAACAACGCCGGCTACTGCGTCCTCGGCCGGCTGGTGGAGGTGCTGCGCGGCAAGCCGTTCGACGAGTGCCTGGCGGAGCGCCTGTTCACCCCCCTCGGCCTCACCCACGCCGCGGCCAGCCCGTACGAGGCGATCGTCCACCGGGTCGCGGTCGGCCACGTGCGCCCCGAGCCGGACGCCGCGGAGGTGCCGGCACCGATGTGGGCCATGGCCCGGTCCAACGCCCCGGCCGGCTCGATGCTGTCGATGCGGGCGCGGGACCTGCTCGCCTTCGCCCGGATGCACCTGGAGGCGGGCAAGGCCGCCGACGGGTCGAGCGTCCTGGACGCCGGCACGGTCGCGGCGATGCAGGAACGCCAGGTGGACCTCCCCGACATCCGGGTGATGGGCGACGCCTGGGGGCTGGGCTGGGAGCTGTTCGACGGCCAGGGCACCCCGGTCATCGGGCACGACGGCAACACCATCGGCCAGGCCTCGTTCCTGCGGGTCCTGCCCGAGCAGGGCATCGCGGTCGTGCTGCTCACCAACGGCGGGGACCCCTACGGGCTGTACCGGGACGTCGTGGGCCACGTGCTGCGGGAGCTGGCCGACGTGCAGCTGCGGGCGCTGCCGGTGCCGCCGGTCGACCCGCCCCGGGTCGACGCGACGCGGTACGCCGGCACGTACAGCAGCCGGGTGGCCGACCTGGTCGTCAGCCAGGACGACGACGGCCGGATCTGGCTGGAGATGCGCCCCAAGGACATCGCCCTGGAGATGGGCGAGCAGCCCGAGCGCAGCGAGCTGGTCTCCTTCGCCCCGGACACGCTGATCCCGGTGCAGGCCCAGTCCGGCCTGCACGTGCCCTTCGCCTTCCTCGGCGACGACGGCGCCGGTCATGCGCGGTTCATGCACATCGGCCGCGCCGTCCCGCGGGTCGCCGGATGACACCGCCCGGCCGGCTCGTCACCCACGACGAGCCGGTGCGGTCGGCCTCGTCCGTCCGGACGAAGAACCTGCGGCTGTCGCGCGGCAGCCTTCTCGCAACCGCCGCATCAGGAGAGGACACACCATGAGGCTCATCCGGACCGGCGTCGGCGTCTCCGCCGCCACGCTCCTCCTCGCCGGGTGCGGTGGCGGAGACGACGGGGGTGGCGGCAGCGGTGAGGTCGTCGACGGCGGCACCTTCACCATGGCGCTGTCCTCCGACCCGGGGAACCTCGACCCGCAGGCCTCGGCGGCCAGCGACCTCTTCCAGCTCAGCCACTTCGCCTACGACTCCCTGGTGTTCATCGACAGCGAGGGGGAGGTCGTCTCGGGGATCGCCGAGGAGTGGACGGTCGACGCCGAGACCGTCACCCTGACCATCGGCGACGACGTCACCTGCTCCGACGGTTCGCCCTTCACCGCGAGCGACGCGGCGGCCAACCTCAACTGGATCGCCGACCCGGCCAACCAGAGCCCGTTCCTCGGGGTCTTCGTGCCGGCCGGCGTCCAGGCCACCGCGGACGACGCCACCGGCACCGTGACCATGGACCTGGCCGGGCCCGCGCCCTTCGTGCTGGAGGGCCTGGCCGGCGTCCCGATGGTCTGCGCCGCAGGCCTGGAGGACCGCGACCAGCTGGCCGCGGAGACCCTCGGCACCGGGCCCTACGAGCTCACCGAGGCCGTCCCCAGCGACCACTACACCTACACCCTGCGCGAGGGGTACACCTGGGGCCCCGACGGCGCAGGCACCGACGTCGAGGGCATGCCCGACGAGATCGTGGCCCAGGTCGTCGGCAACGAGACCACCTCGGCGAACCTGCTGCTGTCCGGCGGGCTCAGCGCCGCCCAGATCCTGGGCCCGGACGCCGGGCGGCTGGCCGAGGAGGGCCTGTTCGACGCGACCGTCACCGCGGTGCTGGGCGAGATGTGGTACCACCACGGCGAGGGCCACCCCACGGCCGACCCGGCGGTGCGGATGGCGCTGACCCAGGCGGTCGACCTGGACCAGCTGGCCGAGGTGATCACCGCCGGCCGCGGCGGACCCGGCACCACGTTCGCCGCCTCCGCCCCGGCTTCCTGCCCCGGCGACTCGATCTCCGGCGCGCTGCCCGAGTACGACCTGGCGGCCGCCCAGCAGCTGCTCGACGAGGCGGGCTGGGAGGCCGGCGCCGACGGCGTGCGCAGCAAGGACGGCCAACGGCTGGAGCTGACGTTCCTCTACGACAGCGCGCTGGGCGCGCCGGGCTCCGCGGCCGCCGAGCTCGTCGTCGCCGCCTGGACCGAGCTCGGCGCCGAGGTGACGACGACGCCGAAGGACGAGACCGCCGCGGTCGAGACCATCTTCGGCACCGGTGACTGGGACGTCGCCTGGATCCCGGTCAACGTCAGCAGCCCGGACCAGCTGGTGCCCTTCCTGTCCGGCCCGACGGTGCCCGACGGCAACAACTTCGCCGCCATCGACAACGCCGACTACACCCAGCTGGTGGCCGAGGCGATGACCATGATCGGCACGGAGGGCTGCGACACCTGGCTGGAGGCGGAGTCCGCCCTGGTCCGGGACGCCGACGTCGTCCCGTTCGCCAACCAGGACGTGAGCTTCTTCGGCAGCGGCGCGGAGTTCGAGGTCGTCGACGTCCTCCAGCCGACCAGCATCCGGATGGTCGACTGACCCGGCCCCGGACGACGACGCAGACGGCGGGGAGGGGGTGACGGTGACGAGCACGACGACGACGACCGGCACGGCGACGGCGACCGGCGCGACGGCGGCGCCCGGCGCGACGGCGGGGCGCCGGGGGGTGGACGCGGCACTCGACAGCCCGTGGCTGCGGTTCGCCGCCCGGCGCGCCGGCCGGCTCGTCGTCTCGCTGTGGGTGCTGGTCACCGCGTCGTTCCTGATGATCCACCTGATCCCGGGTGACCCGGTCCGGGCGGCGCTGGGGCCGACCGCGCCGGCGTCGCTGGTGGCGGCCCGGCGGGCGTCCCTCGGCCTGGACGACCCGCTGTGGCTGCAGTACGTGCACTACCTGCAGGGCGTCCTCACCGGCGACCTCGGGACGTCGCTCACCTCCCGGCTGCCGGTCTCGGAGGTGATCTCCCAGCGGCTGCCGGCGACGGCGCAGCTGGCGGTGCTGGCGTTCCTGGTGGTCGTGGCCCTCGCCGTCCCGATCGGGGTGGCGATGGGCGTGCTGACCCGGGGTGGGCGCGCCCGTCGCCGCGAGCTGGCGTTCTCCTCGGCGAGCGTCGTCGCCGGGGCGGTCCCGGACTTCCTGCTCGGCGTCGGCCTGGTCTACGTCTTCGGCGTCCAGCTGGGCTGGCTGCCGGTGGCCGGCCAGCGGGGTGCGAGCTCCTACGTCCTGCCGGTGCTGGCCCTGGCCGTCGGGCCGGCCGCCGCGCTGGCCCGGATCCTGCGGGTGGAGATGCTCTCGGTGCTGCAGGCCGACCACGTGCGCACCGCCCGGGCCAAACGCCTCCCGGCGCCGAAGGTCTACCTCCGGCACGCCATGCCGAACGCGCTGACCGCGACGATCACGCTGGGCGGGCTGCTGCTCAGCGCGCTGGTCGCGGGCACGGTGCTGGTGGAGAACGTCTTCGCCTGGCCGGGGCTGGGCAGCACGATCGTCTCCTCGATCCTGCTCAAGGACTACTCCGTGGTGCAGGGCATCGTGCTCGTCTACGGCGCCGGGGTGCTGCTGGTGAACCTGACCGTCGACGTGGTGCTCGCGCTGCTGGACCCGCGCTCGGCCATCCGGGAGAGCTGAGCCGATGACGACCGCACCGATGCCGCCCACCGCCGCCGACCAGCCGGCCGCCGCCCCCACCCGGCGGTCGGCGGCGCGGGCCCGCTGGCTCGCCGTGCTCCGCACCCCGGTCGGCGCCGGCGCGGGCCTGCTGCTGGCCGTGGTGCTCCTGCTTGCGGTGTTCGGCCCGGTGTTCTGGTCCGACGCGGCCGACACCGTGGACACCACCGCAGCGATGCAGGGCGCCTCCGGTGAGCACTGGGTGGGCACCGATGCCCTGGGCCGCGACCTGTTCGCCCGGGTGCTGGTGGCGACTCGGCTGTCCATCGGCCTGGCGCTGCTGGCGACGCTGATCGCGGTGGTCCTCGGGTTGCTGCTGGGCACCGCGCCGCTGCTGCTGGGCCGGCGCGCCGGGCGGCTGGTGACCGCAGGGGTCGACATCGCCGTCGCCTTCCCCGGGCTGCTGCTGGCGCTCTTCTTCGCCGTCGTCTTCGGGGTGGGGGCGACCGGGGCGGTGCTGGCCATCGGCTTCGCCGGTGCACCCTCCTTCGCCCGGCTCTCCCACACGCTGGCCGCCGGGATCGCCGACCGCGACTTCGTCGCCGCCGCCCGCATCGCCGGGGTGGGCCGGGTGCGGGTGCTCCTGCGGCACGTGCTGCCCAACATCGGCGAGCCACTGGTGGTGAACGCGACGATCGGCGCCGGCGGCGCACTGCTGGCCTTCGCCGGGCTGTCCTTCCTCGGTCTGGGCGTGCAGGCGCCCAGCTACGACTGGGGGCGGCTGCTCCAGGACGGGCTCAGCGGCATCTACATCCACCCGGAGGCGGCGCTGGCCCCCGGCGTCGCGATCGTCGTCGCCGGCCTGGCGTTCAACCTGTTCGGTGAGGCGGTGGCCAAGGGCATCGGGCTGACCGCCGCCGTGAACGGGGCGTACCCGGTGCCCGGGGGCTCCCGGGCCGACACCGTGCCGGCCCCGGTCACCGACGACGGCACCCCGGCCACCGACCCCGGCCCGGCGGCGGACCGGCCGGTGCTCGACGTCCAGGACCTCTCGGTGACCTTCCCGGGGCCCCGTGGGCTGGTGCGCCCGGTCCGCGGGGTGAGCTTCCGGATCGGCCGGGGCGAGGCGGTCGGGGTCGTCGGGGAGTCCGGCTCGGGCAAGTCGCTCACCGCACTGGCGATCGCCCGGCTGGTCGAGCAGCCCGGCGAGGTCACCGCGGACCGGCTGGAGTTCCAGGGCACCGACCTGCTGACCGGGTCCGAGCGCAGCCACCGCAGGCTGCTGGGCACCTCGTTCGCGATGGTCTTCCAGGACCCGATGACGTCGTTCAACCCGACCCGCCGGATCGGGCGTCAGCTGGCCGAGGTCGCCGAGGAGCACCAGGGGATGAACCGGCGGCAGGCGCTGGACCGCGCCGTCGACCGGCTTCGCAGTGTCCGGGTGCCCGCGGCCGAGCGCCGCGCGCACCAGTACCCGCACGAGTTCTCCGGCGGGATGCGGCAGCGGGCGATGATCGGCATGGGCCTGATGGGCGAGCCGACGCTGATCGTCGCCGACGAGCCGACCACCGCGCTGGACGTGACCGTGCAGCGGCAGGTGCTGGACCTGCTGGCCGCGGTGCGCGCCGCCGACGGCGTGGCGCTGCTGCTGATCAGCCACGACGTCGCCGTCGTCGGGCAGGTGTGTGACCGGGTGCTGGTGATGTACGCCGGCCGCGTGGTGGAGGACCTGCCGGCGGCCGAGCTCGACACCGGAGCCCGCCATCCCTACACGCGGGCGCTGGTGGCCGCGGTCCCCGACATGGACGTCGACCTGGACGCGCCGCTGCCGGTCATCCCCGGCCGGCCGGTCGACCCGGCGCACCAGCCGCCGGGCTGTGCCTACGCGCCCCGGTGCCCACTGGCGTCGGCGCGGTGCACCGACGAGGACCCGGCCCTCGCCGACGACGGGGCCGGCTGGCGGGTGGCCTGCTGGCACGCCGGTGAGGTCACCGACCGCGCCGTCCCCGGTGCTGCGCCGGTGGCGGTCTCCCTGGGGGAGCGGGCATGAGCGAGCTGCGGTTCGACGACGTGAGCGTCCGGTACGGCTCCCGGCGGCGGGCGATGACCGCCGTCGACCGGGTGAGCCTCACGGTGCCGGACGGCGCGGTCGTCGGCCTGGTGGGGGAGTCCGGCTCGGGCAAGTCGACGCTGGCCCGCGCGGCCGTGGGCCTCACGCCGCTGTCCGGGGGCCGGATCCTGCTCGACGGGGAGCCGCTGCGGCACGGATCGGGCCCGCGGCCGGTGCAGATGGTCTTCCAGGACCCGTACTCCTCGCTCGACCCGCGGATGACGATCGGGGACAGCGTCGCGGAGGCGGTGCCGCGCGGGGTCCGGTCGGCCGAGCGGCGGCGTGAGGTGGCCCGGCTGCTGGACCTGGTCGAGCTGGACCCAACCCGGGCCGGCGCCTACCCCGGCCAGCTGTCCGGCGGTCAGCGGCAGCGGGTGGCGCTGGCCCGCGCGCTGGCCGCCCGGCCCGCGGTGGTCGTCGCCGACGAGATCACCTCCGCGCTCGACGTCTCCATCCAGGGCACGGTGCTGAACCTGGTGCGCCGGCTGCAGCGGGAACTGGGCACCTCGATGTTGTTCATCTCGCACAACCTGGCCGTCGTCCGGTACGTGGCCAGCGAGATCGCCGTGATGTACCTGGGCCGCATCGTCGAGCACGGGCCGGCCGAGCAGGTGCTCGCCGACCCGCAGCACCCCTACACCCGGGACCTGCTCGCAGCCGTGCCCGACTCCGCGCACGCCCGCTCGGATCGGCCCGCCCCCGACCCGACGCCGGCGGTGGTGGCGGCCGCGGAGCCCGCCGACCCGCACGCCCCGCCACCGGGGTGCCGGTACCACCCGCGCTGCCCGATCGGGCCGCTCGTCCACCCGGAGCGGGAGGTGTGCCGGACCACCGAGCCGACGGCCGACCACCGGCACGCCGCCGCCTGCCACTTCGCGCCGGCGCACGAGCCCGTGGCCAGTCGCACCAGCTGACCGGCGTGTGCCGGCCCTCGGTCAGCCCATCGACTTCTGGCCGTCGATGGTCTCGCGCAGGACGTCGGCGTGGCCGGCGTGCTGGGCGATCTCGGCGATCATGTGCAGCACGACCCGGCGGGCGGACCACCGGGCGCCCGGCTCGAACCACGGCGCCGCCGGCAGTGGGTGAGTGACGTCCAGGCTCGGCAGGGTCCGGACCAGCTCGTCGGTGCGCTGGGCGACCGTGGCGGCGTCGGCGAGCAGCTCGGCCAGCGTCTGGTCCGGGCCCATCACGAACTCCGCCGCCCACTCCTCCGCCGTCGACTCGTCGAACGCCGGGAAGGTGGCCGGGCCGGTCACCATGAACTCCGCCCACATCCGTTCCATGGCGGTGACGTGCTTGAGCAGACCGCCCAGGGTCAGCTCACTGACGGTGGGCCGCAGCCGGGCCTGCTCGTCGGTCAGCCCCTGCACCGTGTGGATCAGGAACATGCGGTGCTTGGCGAGCGACTCGAGCAGGTCTGCCCGCTCGCCGGTGACAGGGGTGGGGGTGGTGGTCTGGGTGGTGGTCATCGGTGTGCCCTCTCGTGGATGGGATCTCGTACCGACGATGCTGCCGGGCATCGGTGCCAGATCCTGTCCGCGATGGATGGCAGTCTCAGCGCATGGTCGACCCCACCTCCCGTGCGCTGCGCCTGCTCTCGCTGATGCAGGGCCGCCGCGACTGGGCCGGCGCCGACCTGGCCGGCCGGTTGGGCGTCTCGCTGCGGACGCTGCGCCGGGACGTGGACCGGCTGCGCGAGCTCGGCTACCCGGTGGAGGCCCGTCCCGGGGTGGACGGCGGCTACCGGCTGGCCGCCGGGGCCGCGCTGCCGCCGCTGGTGCTCGACGACGACGAGGCGGTGGCGCTCACCGTGGGGCTGCAGGCCGCGGCGGCCGGGGCGGGCGCCGGGATGGCCGAGCCCTCGGTGCGGGCCCTGACCAAGGTGCTGCCGGTGCTGCCCGCCCGGCTGCGCCGCCGGGTGGAGGCGCTGCGGGCGATGACCGTGCCCGCCCCACCCTGGTCCGACGGCGGCCCCGCGGTCGACCCGGGCGTGCTGGTGGCGGCCGCCCAGGCCTGCCGGGAGACCGAGCGGCTGGAGTTCACCTACACCGCGGCCGGGAGACCACCGGCGGACCGGCTGGTGGAGCCGCACCGGCTCGTGCCGCTGGGCCGCCGCTGGTACCTCGTCGCCTCCGACCCGTCCCGTGGTGACTGGCGCACCTTCCGGCTGGACCGGATGTCCGGGCTGCGGGCCACCGGGGCCCGGTTCGCCCCGCGACCGCTGCCGGCCGAGGACGCCGCCGCATTCGTCCGGGCGGGCATGGACCAGTTCCGCACGCCGACCGTCGTGGAGGCGGTGGTCGAGGCCCCGGCGGCGGTCGTCCGCGACCGGGTCGGTCGGTGGGTGCGGGTCACCGACGAGGGCCCGGACCGCTGCCGGCTGCACCTGGAGACCGACGACCTGGACTGGCCGGCCCTGGTGCTGGGCGCCGTCCGCGCGGAGTTCACCGTGGTCGCCCCGGCCGAGCTGCGGGAGCGGCTCGCGGAGTGGTCGGAGCGCTTCGCCCGCGCGGTGGCCGGCTGAGCACCAGTCACCGAGCAGTTCACCAGCGCAGCAGCCGCAGCTCCAGCATCGCGGCGAACCGGGAGTCGGCGTCGCCCAGGTCGATCCCGCCGACCTCGGCGATCCGGCGCAGCCGGTAGCGGAAGGTGTTGGGGTGCACGTGCACCTTCGCGGAGGCGGCGATCGCGTCCCCGAAGGCGTCCAGCCAGGCGCGCAGCGTCTCCACCAGTTGGGCGCGGTGCGCGGCGTCGTACTCGGCCAGTCGGGCGACCGGCCCCGAGGCCTGGTGTCCCTCGGCGGCGGCCAGGTCGGCCAGCTGCAACATCAGCGACTCGATGTGCACGTCGCCGGCGCGGGCCACCCGGCGCGAGGTGGTGCCGTTGCGCAGCACCCGCAGGGCCCGGTCGGCGGCGTCCCGGGAGCGGGTCAGCGCCGAGACGTCGAGGGCGACGGTGCCGACGCCGATCATCCCGGGCACCCGGCCACCGGTGCGCTGCAGGAACTCGGTGGCCACCGCGGCGGCCCGCGCGTCCGCCGTCGGTGCGTCCGCCCCGACCGGCAGGACGCCGTAGCAGACCCCGCCGACCAGGGCGACGACGGAGCCGGGGTGCAGCGCGGTGAGGTGCACGGCCAGCGCGTCCGCGGAGCGCTGCCGCTCGGCCTCGCGCCGGGCCAGGGTCAGGGTGCCGTGCTCGTCGGTGTTCTCGGTCAGCCCCATCGCCAGCACGATGAGCGGCCGGTCGGCCAGCCCCAGCCGGCTCAGCGCGTCGACCGTGCCCGGCCCGCCCTCCAGCGCCGTGGCGACCAGCTCGCTGGCCAGCCGCCGTTCCACGTCGGCACCGGCCCGCATCCGCAGCAGGTGCAGGGCGACCAGCTTCGCCGCGTCGACCAGGCTGCGCTCGCGCGAGGGGTCCAGCGGCTCGTCGACGGCGGCCCAGATGGTGCCGAGGATCTCGTCGCCGGCCCGCACCGCGACCGCCACCCGGGCGATGGTCACCTCCGGCATCCCGAGCACCTCCGGCGCCATCCACACCGGGCGGTCGGTGGCGTACAGCTGCCGGAACACCCCGTGCGCCTCGAGCCGGCGGGTGAACCGGTCGGGCACCTGGCGGCCGAGGATGGTCTGGATGCGCGACTCGTCGGCCTCGTCCTGGCGGCCGGAGAAGGCGAGGATGTGCGAACTGCGGTCCTCGATGGTCACCGGGGCGTCCAGCAGCGAGGCGATCGCGTTGGCGAGGGCGAACAGGTCCCCGCCCGGCACCCCGCCCAGCGACTCGGCGCCCGCGGTGCCGACCCCGCCCTCGCCGAGCAGCGAGCGGACCAGGGTGGCCAGCTGGTTCCAGCTGGCGCCGCGGGTCAGTGCGAGCAGCACGGTGCCGGTGCGCTCGGCGACCGCGGAGATCCGTGGGTCGGGGGGCGCCGGCGCCCGCACGATCAGCCCGGCCCCGCCGGCGGCGGCGGTCTGCTCCAGCAGGTCGAGGACGGCGTCCGGCTCGTGCACGCCGACGCCCAGCACCAGCGCCCGGGAGGGCAGCGCCGGAGGGTCGACCGGGTCGTGGATGACCAGCCCGCCGACGCCCTGCTCGGCCAGGTCGGCCGTCGGGTCGCCGGCCGCCACCTCGAGCAGCGTGGTGCCCAGGTGGTCCAGGACGTGGCCGAGGCTGGCCCGGTGCGCCGCCGCCGGGGCAGCGGCGAGCGTGGACAGACCCGGGACCGAGCTCGCAGGCAGGCTCACCGGGCCGACCCTAGGGGCGGCGGCGGCCGCGCGGACAGTCCTCCCGCACGACTCGGAGGTGCCCGGTTCGTCCGGTCGGACGAACCGGGCACCTCAGCGCAGGTCGATCTCCTCCACCGAGGTGGTGACCTCCTCGAGCAGCGCGGCGTCGGGCTCGACCCCCAGGCCGGGGCCGGTCGGCACCCGCAGGTGCCCGTCGTCGAGCCGGAACGGCTCGGTGATGTCGGTGGCGTAGTACCGGTCGGAGGCCGAGGTGTCCCCGGGCAGGGTGAAGTTCGGCAGCGCGGCCAGTGCCACGTTGGCGGCGCGGCCCAGCCCGGTCTCCAGCATCCCGCCGCACCACACCGGCACGCCGTGCGCGGCGCACACGTCGTGGATCCGCCGGGCCTCCAGGTACCCGCCGACCCGGGCGGGCTTCACGTTCACGATCGAGCAGGCGCCCAGCCGGATCGCCGCCGCGGCCGAGCGGGCCGAGGTGATCGACTCGTCCAGGCAGATCGGCGTGCGCACCGTGCGGGCCAGCTCGGCGTGGCCGAGCACGTCGTCCTCGTCCAGCGGCTGCTCGATCAGCAGCAGGTCGAAGGGGTCCAGTCGGGCCAGGTGCCGGGCGTCGGAGACGGCGTAGGCGGTGTTGGCGTCGACCTGCAGCGCGACGTCGCCGAAGCGCTCCCGGACCGCGCGGACCGGCTCGACGTCCCAGCCCGGTTCGATCTTGAGCTTGATCCGCAGGTAGCCCTGCTCCAGGTAGCCGCCGACCGCGTCGAGCAGCTCCGGGATCGAGTCCATGATCCCGACCGAGACCCCGCAGGGCACCCGGTCGACGGCGGCGCCCAGGAACGAGCCGAAGGAGCGCCCGTCCGCGCGCAGCTCGGCGTCCAGCACCGCCGTCTCGATCGACGCCTTGGCCATCCAGTGCCCGGAGTACGGCGCCAGCGCCCGGCCGACGGCGTTGGCGTCGAGGTCGGGGACGGCGGCGACAGCAGGGAGGAAGAACCGGCGCAGCACGTCGGCGACGCCGTCGACGTACTCGGCGGAGTAGCGCGGGTCCGGCAGCGCGGCGCACTCGCCCCAGCCCTCCGCCACGTCGGTCCGCGCCCGCACCAGCAGGATGTCGCGGGCGGTCTGACTGCCGAACGACGTGCGGAAGGGTGCCACCAGCGGCATCCGGATCCGGCGCAGTTCCACGGCCTCGAGCTTCACGGTGTGGCCCTCCCGGCCTCAGGGGCGCCGGGGAGACCCGGGCCGTCGACGACGTACCAGCCCTCGCGGGCGAACCCCCGCACGCGGGCTCCTGCGGTCAGCGCACCGCCGAGGGCGGCCCGCACGGCGATGCGCCACTCCGCGGCCAGCGCGGCATCGCGGGCACGCAGTGTCTCGACGTCGGCCGGGACGGCGATCAGCGCGGGCACCCCCGGCGTCCCGGGCCGGGCCTCCGGGCGCCCGTCGGGCCCCACGGCCAGGACGGCGGACGCGCCGGCCGCCAGCAGGGCGGGCAGGTCGACCTCCACCGGCTGGCCGGCGACCGCCCGCACCACCGCGGGTGCCTCCAGCGACCAGCAGGTGAGCAGCCGGTCGGACTGGTCGGAGGCGTTGATCGTGTCGCCCATCGGGCCGTAGAAGTCCGGCAGGTACTCCACCGGCGTGGCGGCCAGCCGGCCCAGGTTGAACCAGGCGTTGCGCCGGACGAGCGGGTCGAAGGTCCAGCTGATCCGGTCGAGGCCGTGCTGCAGTGCCCACGCCCGCTGGTGCAGCTTCAGCGCCCGGCCGACGCTGCGTCGCTGCGCCGACGGCGCGACGCCGGTGACGTGACTGTGCAGGGCGGTGCCCGACGGGGCGGCGAAGAAGGCCACGCAGGCCCCGACCAGCTGCCCGTCGGCGTACGCACCGAACAGCGGGTTGCCGGCCTTGGTCAGCGCCCGCATCAGCTCCACGGTCACCGGCCGGTTGTCCGGGGCGGGGTGCCAGATGAAGTCGAAGAGCGCCTGGACGGCCCGCAGGTCGGCCAGGTCGGTGAGCGCGACGACCCGCACCCCCGAGGCGGCGGCGGCCTCCGCGGCGACCACCGAGGCCGCACCGGCGCCGGCGCGGGCCGCACCCTGACCACCCGGCCCGGTGGCGGGCAGGGGCAGCGGGGTCCCGGCGATCAGGTCGGTCACACCGCCCATGGTCCGTGCGGTGGTCCCGCCCGGGCTTGGTGCGGGGTGCTCATTCACCGGGGCGGTCTTCGTCCGGAACGCCAAGGCCCCCGCCGTCCAGCACTGCCTGCACCAGGCCGGCGAGGAGCGCGGCCCGGCCGGGGAGCTGGTCGGCGAGCACGTGCTCGTCGACGGCGTGCGCCCCGCCGCCGACCGCGCCGAGCCCGTCCAGCGTGGGCACCCCGATGCCGGCGGTGAAGTTGCCGTCGGAGGCGCCCCCGACGGTG
The DNA here is from genome assembly GCF_026968025.1 of Modestobacter sp. VKM Ac-2978. Taxonomy (NCBI): domain Bacteria; kingdom Bacillati; phylum Actinomycetota; class Actinomycetes; order Geodermatophilales; family Geodermatophilaceae; genus Modestobacter; species Modestobacter sp. VKM Ac-2978. The sequence goes on from NZ_JAPVBP010000005.1 coordinate 108,111, forward strand.
ACCCCGGCCGGCGCCGGCAGGCCCAGCTGGGCCGACACCGCTGTGGCCAGCGCGAACAGCCCGGCCGAGGCGGTCTCCTCCAGCGGCGGCCGGTTGATCCCGCCGCGCAGCTCGAGGACCGCACCCGGCAGCTGCGGCGTCAGCGCGCGCATCCCGGCGTCGACCCGCTCCTGCTCGGCGGCGGTGCGCGCCCGGACGTCGACACTGAGCCGGCCGGTGGCCGGGACGGTGTTCGTGGTGGTGCCCGAGGTGAGCACCGTCGGGGTGACCGTGGTGCCCAGCGCGGGGTCGGCCAGGTCGGCGATCGCCAGCACCTGGTGGGCGAGCTCGACGGTGCTGCTGATGCCCTTCTCCGGTTCCAGCCCGGCGTGGGCGGCCCGACCGGTCACCAGGAGGTCGTACATCGAGGCGCCCTTCCGGCCGGTCTTGAGCGCACCGCCGTCGGCGCTGGCCTCCAGCACGAGCACCGCGTCGCAGCCCGCGGCCTCGGCCCGGATCAGGTCGGCCGACGTCGGGGAGCCGATCTCCTCGTCCCCGGTGACCAGCACGGTCACCCCGTCCAGGTCCTCGCCCCCGGCCTGCAGCCGGGCCAGCGCGGTGAAGACGAGCACGATGCCGGCCTTCATGTCGAAGCAGCCCGGGCCGCGCACCACCCCGTCGGTCACCGACCACGGGATCTCCGCCAGGGTGCCCAGTGGCCAGACCGTGTCCTGGTGGCAGAGCAGCAGCACCCGGCGGGGGCCCGCACCGAGCCGCCAGCGCAGGTGCGTGCAGCCCTCGTGCAGCAGCACCTCCGGCTCGGCCCCCAGCGCCTTCGCGCCCATCCGGGCCACCCGGGCCGCCCCGGCGGCCACTGCTGCCGGGTCGGCCGAGGGTGACTCGACGGTCACCAGCTCCTCGAGGTCGGCCAGCATCGCCGGCAGCAGCGCGTCGAACTCGGTGGGTCGGACGTCGTGGGGCAGCAGGTGGGTCACCGGGGGATCAGCCCTTCCTCGGGTTGGCGCGGCCGCCGGAGTGCACGTACGCGCTGCCGTCGGCCAGTTGGTAGAACGTGACCGCCGTCCAGCCGTGGGTACCCGGGGCGCGCATCGCGAACAGTCCGTCGGACACCGGCACGAGCTCGTGCTCCTGCACCGGCTGGCCGGTCGCCTCGGCCACGGCGCCGACCGCGGTCTGGCGCAGCACCAGCCCGCCGTCGCGCTCGAACACCTCCGTCTGCACCGAGCTCCGCTCGTAGGAGCCCACGTGGCGGGTGAGGTCCACCGCCGGTGGCTCGGCCGGCGGCTCCAGGCGGTCGGCCATGGTCACCCCGGCCAGCTCGGCGAAGACCTCGCGGTAGAGGTCGGCGTAGACGTCCAGCATGTCCCCGCCGTTGGTCAGCAGCGACACCACCAGGCCCTCGCCCGGGCGCTCGCCGGGCAGCACCCGCAGGAACGCCCCCTGACCCAGGGTGCCGCCGTCGTGGCCGTGCAGCCGTGCCCCGTGCCAGTCGAACCGGATCCAGCCCAGACCCCAGGATTCGCCGATCGCCCAGGTGTCCGGGAGGGCGGTCTGCGCGCTGGTCATCGCCGCCGCCGACTCCGCGGACAGCAGCCGGGTGCCGTCGGCGGTCACGCCCCCGCGCAGGTGTGCGGCGGCGAAGGCGGTGACGTCGCGGGCGGTGGCGTTGACCAGGCCGGCCGGGCCGAGCGAGCGGGGCAGCAGCCAGGTCGGCGACGGCTGCGGCTCGGCACCGGGCTCGGTGGCGATGTGCCCGACCGCGGCGCGGTGCAGGATCGCCTCCTCCGGCAGCGTGGAGGTGTGCGTCAACCCGAGCGGCTCGATGACCCGCTCGCGCAGGGCGGCGTCCCAGGTCTGGCCGGTGAGCACCTCGACCACCCGGCCGACCAGCGTGAAGCCGGAGTTGCAGTAGGAGAAGGTGGCGCCCAGCGGGTGGTTCTGCGCCACGTCGGCCAGCGCGGCCACGTACCGCTCGATGCAGTCGTCGCCGCGGCCGGTGTCGGTGAAGACGTCGCCGTCGATGCCGCTGGTGTGGGTGAGCAGATGTCGCATGGTCACCCGCTTGGCGACGTCGGGGTCGCCCAGCTGGAGCTCGGGCAGCACCTCGACCAGCGGGGCGTCCAGGTCCAGCTTCCCCTCGTCGACCAGCTGCATCACCAGCGTCGTCGTCCAGACCTTGGTGATCGAGCCGATCTGGAACACCGAGTCGGTGGTCACCTCGACGCCGGTCGCCTTGGTCAGCACGCCGGTGGCGGCCTCCACCAGCTCGTCGTCGGCACCCGGAGTCACCCGCCGGATCGCCAGCACCGCCCCCGGGACGCGGTACGCCGCGGCGAGCTCGTCCAGCCGCCGCTGCCAATGCGCGGCGTCCAGGACGGGGCGGCTGTTCCCGTGCTGCTGCGCCCAGGCGATCAGCCGCCGGCTGTAGCCGACCCGGTGCGAGGGCCGGCCGTCCAGGATGAACAGGTGTGAGCCGCCCGGGAAGAGGACCAGCTCGGTGGGGACGCGCTGGGTGCGCAGCGCGGTGAACCACTGCTCGGCCTGGCCGACCGGGCAGCGCTCGTCCGCACCGCCGTGCAGCACCAGCGTCGGCGTGCGGACCCGGTGCACGTTCGTGATCGGCGAGAGCGCCCGGACGGCGTCGGGGTCGGTCACCGGGTCGCCGTACTCCAGCGCGAGCACCTCCCCGGCGTCGCTGGTGCCGGTCATGCTGGTCAGGTCGGCGACCACCCCGCCGGCGATCGCAGCCGCGAACCGGTCGGTGCGGCCGGTCAGCCAGCAGGTCATGAAGCCGCCGTAGCTGTAGCCGGTGAGCACCAGCCGCGCCGGGTCGGCCACGCCCTCGGCGACCAGCTGGTCGACCGGGTCCAGGAAGTCGCGTTCGTCGGCGGTGCCCCAGCCGCGGACGGCGCCGGTGAGGAACGCCCGCCCGTACCCGTCGCTGCCGCGCGGGTTGACCAGCAGCACCGCCCAGCCCGCCGCGACCAGCGCCTGGTGGTACGGGTGCGCGGCATCGGCCACCGGGGACCAGGCGTTGTGCGGGCCGCCGTGCACGTCGACCAGCAGCGGCGCCGGCTGCGGGGTCGCCGGGTCGACCAGCAGCCAGCCGTGCACCTCCGTGCCGTCGTGCACGGTGAACGTCCGGGGCTGCGGCCGGACCAGCGCCACCTCGGGGAGCGAGGCCGCCGTGTGCGTGGTGAGCCGGGTGACGGTGCCCGAGCGCAAGTCGACCACGCCGACCTCGCCGTAGCTGGCCGGGTCGGCCAGGACGACGGCGGCGACGTCGGCCTCGCCGGCCACCGACAGCCCGGAGACGACGACGTCCGCGCCGGTCAGCACCGGACGGGGCGTGCCCGACCCGTCGACGGCGGTCGCGTAGACGTGCGAGCAGCCCCGGTCGCGGACGCAGAAGACGACCTCGGCGCCGTCCCGGGTCAGCTGCGGCAGCCCGCCGGGGTAGCCGGGGCCGCCCGGCATGACGTTGCGGTCCAGCGGTGCGGCCAGGTCGCGCTCGGCCGGGACGGCGTCCAGCGGCTGGACGAGCAGGCCGGCGTGGTCGACGGCGACCGTGGGCTGGCCGGTGACCAGCAGCGCCTCGCCGTCGGCGGTCCACACCATCGGGCCGGCCAGGCCGAGGCCGTCACCGACCCGGCGGGGTGGGCCACCGGCGACGTCGACCACGTGCGCCGGGGTGCGGTGGGTGAGGTCGGCGTCGGGGTCGGTCGCGGCGGCGAAGGCCAGCCGGCTGCCGTCGGGGGACCAGGCCGGCCGGCCGGCGTGCCAGTCACCCGAGGTCAGCTGCCGCACCTCGCCGGTCGCCAGGTCCAGCACGTGCAGGTGCTGCCGGACCCCGCGCAGCAGCCCCACGCCGTCGGCCTTGTGGCCGATCCGGGTGGTGCTGATCGGCGCGTGGTCGTCCTGCTCGGCCGGGCGGACCGGCGCGGTGAAGGCGATCCGGTCCCCGGCCGGGCTCCAGACCGGGGCGCCGGCGCCGGCGGGCAGGTTGGTCACCTGCTCGGCCTCACCGCCGTCGACCGGCAGCAGGTGCAGCTGCGGCGGCCCGTCGCCGCGGCGGAGGAAGGCGACCCGGTCGCCGGCGGGGGAGAAGGCCGGGCCGGTGTCGGCGGTGCCCCGGGTCAGCGGCGCCGGCGCGCCCCAGCCGTCGGCCGCGGCGCGGACCCGCCAGAGCGCGTACCGGTCGGCGTCGGCCGCGGTGTCGGTGGTGCGCAGCACGTAGACGACGGCGCGCCCGTCGGGGGAGACGGTGGGCTCGCCCGGCAGCTGCAGGGCGTGCACGTCCTCGAGAGCGAGTGGTCGACCCATGGGGCGAGCCTGCTGCCCGAGCTCCGCGTGCTCTTCGTCCGAGGCGACGAAGCGCTGCCGGGTGTGCTGGCGGCTGCGACCAGCGCAGGGTCAGGTCCGCTGCCGGGTGGCCAGGGTGTTGAGCAGCGCCGCGGCCTGCCGGGCGCCCGGCACCGTGACGGCGAAACGTCGTCCGTCGCCCTGGACCACCTCGACCGCCGCACCCCCGCGCAGCACGACGGCCCGGCGCCCGTCCCGGCCCACCCGGTAGCCCCAGCCGCCGAACTCGCGCAGCGGCCGGACGTCGACCACGGTGGCCTCGGCGATGTCGGCGAGCGGCACCTGCCAGGCGGGGCGGCCCAGCGGGGAGCGCACGGTCAGCCCACGCTCGTCGACCCAGACGCGGGCGGAGCCGAACAACAGGCCGATGACGAGCAGCAACGCAAGGGCCAGCAACAGCGGCGCCGGGGCGATGCCGAGGAGCACCAGCCCGCCGAGCACGAGGCCACCGGTGCCGAGCACGGCGAGGCCGACCGGCTCCATCGTCGCCCGGCCGGACCAGACGGCCCGCTCGCCGGGGGCGACGGACAGCCGGGGTGCCGTCTCGGGCGGGGCGCTGGATGCCCGTGCCGCTCCGGGCGGCGTGCCCGGCAACAGCCGGGCGGCGGCCGTGCCGACGAGGACGGCCAGCAGGCCGGCGACGATCACGGCCAGGGTGGGGGAGGGGGCCGTCGCGGGGTCGGCCAGGCCGCGCTGCCCGGCGATGCTGCCGACGACCAGCCCGACGCAGAAGACCGAGATCCCGGTCGCCGAGCCGGCCGCCAGTCGGCGCTCGGGGGCGGCGACGCGCCGGGCGCGCAGGACCAGCGCCGTGCCCAGCGACCCCAGCGCGGGGACGATGCCGGTGAGCAGCACCGTGCGCAGCGGGGCGGCGAAGCCGTCGGCGCCGTCGGTGCCCCAGTGGACAGCGACCGGCATCGGCAGTTCCGGCCGCCAGGACGCCACCAGCGCAGCACCGGCCGCCCAGACGGCCAGCGGCAGCGCGACGGCGGCGATCTCCCGGGCCCGGCGGAACGGGCTCCGCGCTGCGGTGAGGTCCCTGTCGTGTCCGTCGTTCAGGCCATCGTTCATGCCATCGCCTCTCTGACCATCTCGGTGACCTCGGTGGCGCTGAGCCCCAGGCGCCGCGCCTCCTCGACCAGTGCGTGCACTGCCTGGCGCAGCGCGGCGACCGCCGGTGCGGCGTCGGTGCGCACCTGGGCGCCGCGGCCGCGGCGGAGTTCGACCAGGCCCTCGGCCCGCAGCTCCTGGTAGCCGCGCAGCACGGTGTGCAGGTTGACCCCCAGCGCGGCCGCCAGGTCGCGGGCGCCGGGGAGACGCTCGCCCGGGGCGATCTCGCCCACGGCGATGCCCCGCCGCACGGCCGCGGAGATCTGCGCGTGCAGCGGCGCGGGGGAGTCGGGGTCGATGCGCACCAGCACGTTGGCAATCTAACTGTTCTATGCGGACTAGAACAAGTGCCACCTGTTCCCGGCGTCGGTCGGCGACGGCGGCATGATGCAGCGGGGTCCGCCGACCGGCTCGCACGCAGGTCGGCCGACGGACGCGCGACAGGAGGAGGGCGCCGGTGACCGAGCTGGAGACGATCGCCGAGGAGCTCTACGCCGTCGCCCCAGAGGAGTTCGTCGCAGCCCGCACCGCTGCCCGGGATCGGGCCCGCGCGGCCGGGCACAAGGAGCTGGCGAAGGCGGTCGCCGCACTGCCCAAGCCCACGACGGCGGCCTGGGTCTGCAACCTGCTGGTCCGCCGCCAGGCCGAGGAGGTCGACCAGCTGCTCGAGCTCGGGGAGCTGCTGCGGCAGGCCCAGGTCGACCTCTCCGCCGACCAGCTGCGCGCGCTGGGCCGGCAGCGGAACCAGGTGGTCGCCGCCCTGGCCCGGCAGGCGCGTGCGGTCGCGCACCGGGAGGGGCACGACGTCAGCAGTGCGGTCGCCGACCAGGTGGAGAGCACCCTGCGGGCGGCGATCGCCGATCCCGACGCCGGGACGGCGCTGCGGGCCGGCCGGCTGACGACCGCCCTGTCCTACAGCGGCCTGGGTCCGGTCGACCTCGGTGGCGCCGTGGCGACCCCGATCCGCGCCGGTGGGGCGGCCCCGGCCCCGGCCCGCGGTCAGGAAGCCCGGCCAGTTGCGGGCGCGGCGCCGGACGCCGACGCAGCCAAGCGGAGTCAGGCGGAGGAGCGGCGCCGCGAGGCCGAGGAGCGCCGCCGGGAGGCCGAGGAGCGCCGCGCTCGTGAGCTGGCGCAGGCCCGGCGGGACGCCGAGGAGGCCGCCGGGGTGGCCCGGGACGCCGACGCCGCCGTCGCGGCGGCGGAACAGCAGGTGGTCGAGGCAGCGGAGCGACGCGACGAGCTCCAGGAGCGGGCTGCCCGACTGGCCGAGGAGCTCCGACGGGTCGAGCGGCAGGCCGGCGAGGCGGCGGGCGCGGTCGGGGAGGCCGAGCACCGGCGGGACGCCGCGGTCCGCCGCGCGCACACCGCCGCCGCGATCCGGGACCGCGCCGCGGCGCGGGTGGAGGAGCTGGCGGACGCCGACGGGTGAGCGCCGGTCAGCTGCCGCCGTCGGTGGGGCCCGCCGTCCGCTGGCGCTTGCCGGCGTACAGCTCGGCGTCCGCGCGCTGCAGCAGCGCGGCCAGCGAGTCGCCGGCGCGGGCGGTCGCCGTCCCCACCGACCAGCTGATCGGGCCGCCGTCCAGTCGCTGGAGCAGTTCCTGTGCGCCCGGCCCGTCGGTGGCGGGCAGGCACAGCACGAACTCGTCGCCGCCGTAGCGGCCGAGCAGGTCGGCGGTGCGCAGCCGGGCCTGCCAGTGCTCGGCCACCTGCTGCAACAACCGGTCGCCGGCGCCGTGCCCGTCGCGGTCGTTCACCACCTTGAAGTCGTCGAGGTCGAGGACGGCGACCGTCAGCGGTTCCTTGCTGCGCAGCGCCCGGGCCAGGCTCCGGCCGGCCTCGGCCTCCCAGGACCGGCGGTTGGCCAGGCCGGTGAGCGGGTCGGTGGCGGCGTCGGTCCGCAGGGCGTTGTTGAGCCGGGCATGGGCCTCGGTGAGGAGGAGGGCGCTGATCGCGGTCATCACCCACGGGAGCGCCGCGGCCCGCGGGAGGCTGACGGCGGCGCCGATGCTCGCCGTCCCGACCGCCAGCGCGGCGTGGGTGCGGGCCGCGGGCAGGGAGCAGAAGTGCGCCGCGTACAGCCCGACCGCGATGAGCACCGGGCCGAGCCCGACGATGCCGACGGCGGTGACCGACTGCGAGGCGAGGAAGGCGACGAGCAGGGAGACGCCGGCCAGGGCGACGTGCCCGCCGGCGGGCGACAGCCGGTCGCCGCGCGCCAGGATCGCGGCCGCACCGCCGATCCCGACGACGGCGAGGGCACGGGTCAGCGCCACCGGGGTGTCGGGGTGCATCGGCCACAGCGCCCCGGCCGTGCAGAACAGCCCACCCGACCCGTACAGCAGCGCCAACAGCCCGACCCGGGCCGGGACCCGTCGGTCCGCCGTCACCTCGTCCACCTGCCGTTCTCCATGTCACCGCGTCCATCGGCGATCCGGGCAGGAGCTTGCACCACCGGCCCCGTGGACCGACTCGTCGGAGTGACCCGGCGGTGATCGCCGTCGTCCGGTGGCGGCGCTGCCGCGGGGCTACGGTCGGGTGATGGCCGACCTGCGCTTCTACTTCGACCCGGTGTGTCCCTTCGCCTGGATGACCAGCAAGTGGGTCCGGATGGTCAGCGCCCAGCGCGACCACCGGGTCGAGTGGCGGTTCATCTCGCTGCGGCTGCTCAACGCACACGTCGACTACGCGGCCCAGTTCCCGCCGGAGTACGAGGCCGGGCACACCGCCGGGCTGCGGCTGCTGCGCGTCGCCGCCAGGGCCCGGGTCGAGCACGGCCCGGACGTGGTCGGCGGCCTGTACGAGGCGCTGGGCCGGCGGGTCTTCGAGTCCGCTCCCCAGGCGGACGAGGACCGGGGGCAGCGGGGCACGGCTGAGTTCCTCGCCCCGGTGCTCGCCGAGGTCGGCCTGCCGGTCGAGCTGGCCGACGCGCTGGACGACGAGTCCTGGGACGCGACGATCCGCGCCGAGACCGACGAGGCGCTGGCGCTGACCGGAAAGGACGTCGGCACCCCGATCCTGCACTTCCAGCCGCCGGAGGGCGTGGCCTTCTTCGGCCCGGTGATCAGCCGGCTGCCGTCGGAGGAGGAGGCCGTCGCGCTGTGGGACCACGTGGTCGGTCTGGCGAGCTTCCCCGGTTTCGCCGAGCTCAAGCGCAGCCTGCGGGAGCGGCCCCAGCTGCCGGCCTTCGGCGTGACCCCCGGCGAGGCCGGCCAGCAGGAGGACTGGCACGGGGGCAGTCGCCGGCAGCACCGCTGAGCCGGCGCGACGACCCTGCCACGCTGGGTCCGGACGTCTGGCTTCCGCCGAACGGAAGTCGGGGTGACAGCCGGGCGCGCAGATGACACAACCGGCACGACGACTCACCGACGAGACGAGGCACACATGGCACTGCTCGAGGACGGCGCGTGGCGCGGCAAGATCTGGACCGGTTCCTGGACCGACGGCAGCGGTGGCACCTACACCGCAGTCGAACCGGCCACCGGTGCCGAGCTCGGTGAGGTCGGCAAGGCGACCCCCGCCGACGTGGAGAAGGCCGGCGCCCGCGCCGCCCAGGCCCAGCGGGAGTGGGCTGCGCTGCCGTTCGAGCAGCGCGCCGCGGTGCTCCGCCGGGCCGGTGACCTGCTGACCGAGCACGCCGCGGAGATCAAGGAGTGGCTGGCCCGGGAGTCCGGCGCCATCCAGCCCTTCGGCGACTTCCAGGTGCACACCAGCGCCCAGGAGTGCTACGAGGCCTCCGCCCTGCCCAGCCACCCCTACGGCGAGCTGCTGCGCAGCGGCTCACCCCGGCTGTCGTTCGCCCGGCGGGTGCCGGCCGGCGTCGTCGGGGTGATCGCGCCGTTCAACGTGCCGACCATCCTGGCCATCCGGGCGATCGCCCCGGCGCTGGCGCTGGGCAACGCGGTGGTCCTCAAGCCCGACCCGCGCACCGCCATCTGTGGCGGGGCGGTGTTCGCCCGGGTGTTCGAGGAGGCCGGGGTGCCCGCCGGGGTGTTCCAGGTGCTGCCGGGCGGTGCCGACGTCGGGCAGGCGCTGGTCACCGACCCCGCCGTCCGGGTCATCGCCTTCACCGGCTCCACCAAGGCCGGGCGCTCGGTCGGCGCGCTCGCCGGTCAGCACCTCAAGCGGGCGCACCTGGAGCTGGGCGGCAACTCAGCGCTCATCGTGATGGGCGACGTCGACGTGACCGCCGCGGCCTCGGTCGGCGCGTGGGGCACCTTCGCCCACCAGGGGCAGATCTGCATGGCGACCAGCCGGCACCTGGTGCACGAGTCGATCGCCGAGGAGTACACCGCCATCCTCACCAGCAAGGTCGAGAACCTGCCGGTGGGGGACACCTGGCGTGACCAGGTGGCGCTCGGCCCGATCATCGACGCCGGCCAGCGCGACCGGGTGCACGGGCTGGTCACCGCCAGCATCGACAGCGGGGCCACGGTGCGCACCGGTGGCACCTACGAGGGGTTGTTCTACCGGCCGACCGTGCTCGGCGACGTGCCCGTCGACTCCCCGGCCTACCAGGAGGAGATCTTCGGCCCGGTGGCACCGGTGACGCCGTTCTCCTCGCTGGACGAGGTGGCGGCGATGGCGGCCGGCACCGAGTACGGGCTGTCGCTCGGCATCCTGACCCGCGACGTCTACGCCGGCCTGCAGCTGGCCGAGCGGATCCCGTCCGGCCTGGTGCACATCAACGACCAGACGGTCAACGACGAGGCGGTGGCCCCGTTCGGTGGGGTGGGCGCCTCCGGCACCGGCTCCCGGCACGGCGGCCCGCAGGCCAACATCGAGGCGTTCACCGAGACCCAGTGGGTCACGCTGCGCGGGGACCTGCCGGCCTACCCGTTCTGACCCTCCGGCACGACGACGGCCCCGGTCCCGCAGCAGCGGGACCGGGGCCGTCGTCGTCAGGCGAGGTGCAGGTCAGGCGGAGTCGCGCCCGGTCACGTCGACCGGCTCGCCCAGGTGCCGACGACCACCGGTCTTGGAGACCTCGAAGTCCGCGCCGAGCTCCTCCAGCGCCAGCCGGCCGTACACCTGCTGCTGGGTGGCGGTCCGCTGCGAGCGGCCGCGGCCCAGGAAGCTGACCGCCCAGTGGATCACCGTGGTGAACCGGTTCTTGAAGCCCACCTGGTACATGATGTGCACCGCGAGCCACAGCACCCAGGCGAGGAAGCCGCCGAACTGGAACTTCCAGGTGTCGGCGACCGCGTGGAACCGCGAGATGGTCGCCATGCTGCCCTTGTCGAAGTACGTGAACTCCGGGGCGGTGGGCCGGCCGGCGAGCCTGGCCTTGACGGCGTCCGCGGCGAACTTGCCGCCCTGGATGGCGACCTGGGCGACGCCGGGGAGCCGCTTGAGCGAGATCATGTCGCCGACCACGTGCACCTCGGGGTGGCCCGGCAGGGTGAGGTCGTCCTGCACCGAGATCCGGCCGGCGCGGTCGACTGCGGCACCGGACTGCTCGCCGAGGACCTTGCCCAGCGGGCTGGCCTGCACGCCCGCCGCCCAGATCTTGGTGGCGGCGTGGATGCGGCGCTGGTGGCCGTCGCCGTCCTTGACCACGATGCCGTCGGCGTCGACGTCGGTGACCATCGCGCCCAGCTGGACCTCGACACCGATCTCGTTGAGCTGCTTGTGCGCCTTCTGGCCGAGCTTGTCGACGAACGGCGGCAGCACCTTCGGTGCCGCGTCGAGCAGGATCACCCGGGCGCTGGTCGGGTCGATCCGGCGGAAGTCCTTGCGCAACGTGCGGCGGGCCAGCTCGGCGATCTGCCCGGCCATCTCCACCCCGGTCGGGCCGGCGCCGACGACCACGAAGGTCAGCAGCCGGTCGATCTCGGCCGGGTCGGTGGCCAGCTCGGCGAGCTCGAAGGCGCCGAAGATGCGGCCGCGCAGCTCGAGGGCGTCGTCGATGCTCTTCATGCCGGGGGCGAACTCGGCGAACTGGTCGTTGCCGAAGTAGGACTGCCCGGCGCCGGCGGCCACGATCAGCTCGTCGTACTCGTGCACCGAGGTGCGGCCGAGCACGGTGGAGGTGACGGTGCGGGCGGCGAGGTTGATGTCGGTGACCTCACCGAGCACGACGCGGGCGTTGGCCTGGTCCCGGAGGATCTCCCGGGTGGCCGGCGCGATCTCCCCTTCGGAGAGGATGCCGGTCGCCACCTGGTAGAGCAGCGGCTGGAAGAGGTGATGGCTCGTCTTGGCCACGAGCGTGATGTCGACCGGGGCCTTCTTCAGCTGCTTGGCGGCGAAGAGACCGCCGAAACCTGATCCGACGATGACGACCCTGGGGCGACGTCCGGTCGGCTGGGTCACGGTGGTCACACTGGCTCCTGATGTCGTCATGATGACTGATCCTCCCACTACTGCTCCGGAACGTGCGGGCGCCCTCCGCTACGGGGCGCCGTCGTCCCGGACACAGTCGGCATCCACATGAGCAGCCTGGAGGCGAACGGTGTTCCCGTCGCGGTGTGCGTCCCAGGTCTCGGTCTGGACGAACGGTCCTGGGCGCGGGTCCTGCGGCGGGCCCGCGGGGACGTGGTGCGACTGCCGGGGATGGGTGTCCGGGGGCCGGTCGGCACCCTGCCGGAGCTGACCGACCAGCTGCTGGCGGCGCTCGGGCCGGGCCGCTGTGTGCTGGTCGCGCACTCGCAGAGCTGTCAGGTGGTGGCGGCTGCCGCCGCGCGGGACGCCCGGGTGGTCGGCGTGCTGCTGCTCGGCCCGACCACCGACCCGCGGATGCGCCGGATGCCGGTGCTGGCCGGTCGCTGGGTGCGCACGGCGGTGCGGGAGCAGTGGTGGCAGGTGCCGTCCATCGTCGCGCAGTGGCTGCGGACCGGGCCCAGGGACATGACCGCGCTGTGGCGGCGGACTGCGCCGGACCCCATCGACGAGCGGCTGCGCCGGGTGGACGTGCCGGTGGTCGTCGTCCGTGGGGAGCGCGACGCGCTCTGTCCCCGGGACTGGGCGGTGCGCCTGGCCGGGTCGGCCCCCCGCGGTCGGTTCGTCGAGCTGCCGGGTGCGGCGCACATGACGCCGCAGACCCGCCCGGACGACGTCGCCGGCCTACTGGCCGGCCTGCTCGCCGAGATGGACGAGGAGCAGGCCGGCTGACGTACGGCAGCGGCTACCTGCGGCCGGAGCGGGACGGCTTCCGGCGAGTGGCGACCCGGGCCTCCCGGCCGGTGAGGGCCTGGGTGAGCAGACCGATCCCGATCCCGAACATCCAGACGTCCTTGGCGATCGGCAGCCCGTCCTGGGTGGGGGCCACGCTCTTGCCCGGCTTGGTCATCCCCGGGGTGCGCAGGTAGAGCCCCAGCAGCCCGGCGGAGAAGCCGGTGAGCGCGGCGCCGGCGACCGCCGTGGGCACGAACGGGGTCAGCAGCAGCGCCCCGATGGTGATCTCTGCCGTCGACAGTCCCTTGGCGAAGGTGGTCGCCGGGACCTTCTTCAGCACCGGGTAGGTGCCGGCGGCGAAGCCGTGCAGTCCGGACGCGGTGGCCTCGTCGGCGGCGCGCTTGCCGAGGCCGGAGTTGAGGATGAACGCCCCGGTGGCGATGCGCGGGGCGATCTCGCTGGGGGTGATGGGCAGGCGCATGGCGACCTCTACTCGTCTACGGGTTTGCTGAAGTGCTCAACATCATCGTCGCGGTCGCCGGGCGGTCGCGCGACCCGGGTCGGCCACCAGAACGGGCCGGGGGCGGCCTCAGCAGTGCTGAGACCGCCCCCGACCCGGATGATCAGCGGCCGGTGCGCCCTCGGCCGCGGCCGGCCCCGCTGGGAGCCTGACCCGCCCGGGCGGCGAGCTCGGCGCGGGTGCGCGCCGGGCCGGCCGAACGGGTCTGCCCGCCGCGGCCGCCACCGGACGACGCCGCCGGCGCCGCGCCGCCACCGCCACCGGAGCGCCGACGACGGCCGCCGTTGCCGCCCCCACCGGTGCCCTGCGGCTGCGGGGCCGGTGCGGGGGCGGGCTCGACGTACGGTGCGGCCGGACCGGTCAGTGCGGTGATCTCCCGGGCGCCGGGCTTGATCGCCGACACGTCGGGGGTGATCCCGGCCTGCCGGGCCAGGGTGCGGACCTCGCCGGCCTGGTCGGGCGTGGCGATGGTGACCACGATGCCGCCGGCGCCGGCGCGGGCGGTGCGGCCCGAGCGGTGCAGGTAGGCCTTGTGCTCGGCCGGCGGGTCTACGTGCACGACGATCGCCACGTCGTCCACGTGGATGCCGCGGGCGGCGATGTCGGTCGCGCACAGCACCCGGGTGTCGCCGTTGCTGAAGGCCTCGAGGTTGCGCTCGCGGGCGTTCTGGCTGAGGTTGCCGTGCAGGTCCACGGCGGGGACGCCGGCGGCCGTGAGCTGCTTGGCGAGCTTCTTGGCCTGGTGCTTGGTGCGGGTGAACATCACCGTCCGGCCCAGCCCGGAGGCGAGCTCCTGCACGATCTGGCCCTTGTCGGCGGCGTCCACCCGGAACACGTGGTGGGTCATCGTCGAGACCGGCGCCACGGCCGGGTCGACCGAGTGCGTGGTCGGCCGGTCCAGGTAGCGCTTGACCAGCACGTCGACGCCGTTGTCCAGGGTGGCGGAGAAGAGCAGCCGCTGGCCGATCTTGGGGGTGCGGTCCAGCAGGCGCTTGACGCCGGGCAGGAAGCCCAGGTCGGCCATGTGGTCGGCCTCGTCGAGGATGGTGATCTCCACGGCGCCGAGGTCGCAGTGACCCTGGCCGATGAGGTCCTCCAGCCGGCCGGGGCAGGCGATGAGCACGTCGACCCCGCCGGCCAGCGCCTGCACCTGCGGGTTCTGCCCGACGCCACCGAAGACGACGGTCGACCGCATGCCGAGCGCGCGGGCCAGCGGGTCGACGACGGCGGCGACCTGGTTGGCCAGCTCGCGGGTCGGCACCAGGATCAGCGCGCGGGGCCGCTTGGGCTGGCGCTTGGTGGTGGAGGAGGCGAGCCGGGCGACCAGCGGGATGCTGAAGGCCAGCGTCTTGCCCGAGCCGGTGCGCCCGCGGCCGAGCACGTCCTGGCCGGCCAAGGTGTCCGGCAGCGTGGCGACCTGGATCGGGAACGGCGAGGTGATGCCGCTGGCGGTGAGCACCTCGACGAGCGGGGCGGGCACGCCGAGCTCGGCAAAGGTGGTGTCGGTGGGCAGCACGGTGGGGACGTCGCCGGTCGGCACGACCGGGGCGGCCGGCACGTGCTCGTCGGCGCGGGGGGCGGTCGGCTGGCCCTCCGGGCGCGGACCGGCGCCCCGGCCGCGGCCGCCACGACGGCGGCGGTTGCCCTCCGCGCTGCCCTCGGCCGGCGGTGCGGCGGGGGCGCGGAAGGCGGGGGAGCCGGTGCTCGCCGTGGGGGCGGTGGACGGACGGGTCGCGCGACGGCGCGGGCGGTCAGCGCTGTCGTTCTGGGCAGGGGGGAACGAGTTGGTCATCTGGGGTTCCTCAACACTCCGGTGGCCACCGTTCGTCCACCGCGGGCGGGGCCACCGCAGGGGGCCGCATCGCTCTTCCGGGTCGGACGTCGGGTCGCCGGCGCGCCTCGGTGGCGCAGCCTCGCGCCGACGTCGAGTCCACCTGCTCTCGGATGAGCGGGGGGCGGCGCCGGTGTCCCTCACTCTGCCAGACCCGGTCGGTCACCGGGCGCAGGCGGGGGAGGGACTGGTCACATCGGGTCGGTCAGCGGTGGCGCCCGTGCACCAGGCCCATCACCCGGGCGAGCACGCCGGCGGCGTTCGCCGGCCGGCCGAAGCTCATCAGGTCCACCGGCAGCCCGACCCGCTGCCGGGTGATCGCCTTGGCCCGGGTGAACTCGCGCAGCCCGTCCTCGCCGTGGATCCGGCCGAAGCCGCTCTCCCCGACCCCGCCGAAGGGCAGCGCCGGCACCGAGGCGAAGGTGAGCACCGAGTTGATCGAGGTCATCCCGCTGCGCATCCGGCGGGCCAGGTCCATCGCCCGGTCCGTCGACCCGCTGAACACCGAGCCGCCCAGCCCCATCGTGGAGTCGTTGGCCCGGCGCAGGCCCTCCTCGGCGTCGGCCACCTCGGCGATGGTCAGGGTCGGGCCGAAGGTCTCCTCCCGGACGGCGGCGGAGCTCTCCGGCACGTCGAGCAGCACGGTGGGGGCGATGAACCCGCCCTCGACGGTCGCACCGGTCACCGCCCGTCCACCGGTGGCCACCGCGTCGTCCAGGTGCCGGCGGACGACCTCGGTCTGGCTCGCCATGGTCATCGGGCCGTAGGCCGCCGCGTCGTCCGAACCCGGCCGCAGCGCGGCCGTCCGGCGGGTGACCTCGGCGACGAACCGGTCGTAGACGGCGCTGGTGGCGTAGACCCGCTCGATGCCGATGCAGGTCTGCCCGGCGTTGCTCATCGCCCCCCACACCGCGGCGTCGGCGGCGGCGCTCACGTCGGCGTCGTCGTCGACGATCATCGCGTCCTTGCCGCCGCACTCCATGAGCACGGGCGTGAGGGTCTCGGCGCAGGCGGCCATCACCTTCCGGCCGGTGGCGGCCGACCCGGTGAAGGCGAGCTTGTCGACCCCGGCCCGGCAGAGGGCGGCACCCGTCTCCCCGGACCCGGTGACCAGCTGGAGGGCGTCGGCGACGTCGGGGACCGCGGTCTGCCAGGCATCGACCAGCCAGGCGCCGACCGCGGGGGTGAACTCGCTGGGCTTGAAGACGACTGCGTTGCCGGCGGCCAGCGCGTAGGCGATCGAGCCCATCGGGGTGAAGACGGGGTAGTTCCACGGTCCGATCACGCCGACGACGCCCAGCGGCTGGTACTCGAGGTGGGCCGCGTGGTTGGCAGCCAGCATCCCGACCTTGACCCGACGGGGGCCGAGGGTCTTCTCCGCGTGCCCGGCGGCCCAGGCCAGGTGGTCGACGGCGAGGGTGATCTCCAGGATCGCGTCGGCGCGCGGCTTGCCGTTCTCCCGGTGCACGAGATCGGCGAGCTCGTGCACCCGCCGGGCGAGGTGACCGCGGTAGGCCGCCAGCCGGAGCCGCCGTTCGGCGAACCCCAGCGCCGCCCAGGACCCGGAGCTCGGGCGGGCGCGCTCGACGGCCTGCCGGACGGCGTCCGCGTCGTCCACGGGGAACACCCCGACGACGTCGCCGGTGGCCGGGTCGGTCGTCTCGAACGTGCCGGCCCGGCCGGCCGACGGACCAGGGACGCTGTCCAACTCCTCGTCGAGCGACATGTGACCCAGGTTACTGGTCGGTAGTGTCGGGACCGGGGCGGGGTGACCACGGAACCGGTGACGTGCCCGGCCGGCACAGAGCTCCCCGGTGACCGCACGGTCGACCTGGACAGCCGGTCGGACGACGTCGGGGAGTGGCTGCCCGCCCCCCGCCGCTCCGTCTGTCACTCCCGCGGGCCGTGTACCGAGGGTGGCGGGTGAGCGGCCCCGGGCAGCGGGCCGCTGGACCGCGCCGGCACCTGTGAGCGCGCTGAGTGTGCGGCATCACGAAGCGTGAGGTGTTGCGTTCGCGTGGCGGGGAAGGCGGGACAAAAGTGCCAGGCCAGTGCGGGACTGTGGTCGACCTGATCGTCTGACATCAGGCTGCCCATCACTCAATGTGATGAACGTTGATCATCTGTGCGTTTGAGTGGGGTCTGCGGTGGGGACATGATCATCCGCTTCTGGAGACGCCAGGACGCACGACGGTCCGCCGTCGACACAAGGAGGCACACATGATCTGGAACATCATCGTACTGATCGTCATCGGCGCCATCGCCGGGTTCATCGCCCGCGCCGTCATCCCCGGCAAGCAGGACCTCAGCATCGGTCTGACGATCGTGCTCGGCATCGTCGGCTCGCTGGTCGGCAACCTGCTCGGGAGCCTCCTCACCGGTGACGGCTTCGAGATCGGCACCGCCGGCATCATCGGCTCGATCATCGGCGCGATCATCGTGCTCGGGATCTACGTCATGACCACGGGACGCAAGAACATCTCCCGCTGACGGGAGTCCGCACTCCCTGACACACGTCGAGGGCCCGGCCGTACTGGCCGGGCCCTCGACGTCTGTCCGGGCACCTCCCGGACGCGCTCCTCGGGCATGCTGCCCGGGTGCCCACCCCCGCCGAACTGCGCCGTCGGGTGCTGGCCGCCTGGACCGACTCCCCGGCCCGGTTCCGGGAGGACGCCAACGCCGAGGAGGACCTGGTCCGCGGCGGCTACCGCGACCGGCTCCTCGTGGAGCTCGCCCAGAACGCCGCCGACGCGGCGAGCCGGGCCGGGGTCCGGGGGCACCTCCGGCTCGACCTGACCGACGGCGTCCTGCGGGCCGCCAACACCGGGGCAGCGCTGGACGACGACGGCGTCCAGGCGCTGGCGACCCTGCGGGCGTCGGCCAAGCGGGACACCGGCGACACCGTCGGCCGCTTCGGCGTCGGCTTCGCGGCCGTGCTCGCGGTGACCGACGAGCCGGCCGTCCTCTCCACCGACCGCTCCGTGCGGTTCAGCGCCGCCGACACCCGCACGGCGGTCGCCGCCCTCTCCGCCCTCGGGCCCGAGCTGGCCCGCCGGGGCGGTGCCGTGCCGGTCCTGCGCCTGCCGTTCGAGACCGACGGCCGGCCCGCGGCCGGGTTCGCCACCGAGGTCGTGCTGCCGCTGCGGCCGGACGCCGTCGCGGCGGTGCGGACGTCGTTGCAGGCACTGGAACCAGAGGTGTTGCTGGCGCTGCCCGCGCTGAGCCGGGTCGACGTGGTGCTCGACGGCCGGGTCCGCACCTCCACCCGCGAGGACGACGGCCCGCGGGTCCGGCTGGCCGGCGGGGACACGGTGACGACCTGGCAGCTGGTGCAGCGCACCGGTGACCTGC
The DNA here is from genome assembly GCF_026968025.1 of Modestobacter sp. VKM Ac-2978. NCBI lineage: Bacteria > Bacillati > Actinomycetota > Actinomycetes > Geodermatophilales > Geodermatophilaceae > Modestobacter > Modestobacter sp. VKM Ac-2978. The sequence continues at coordinate 126,395 of NZ_JAPVBP010000005.1, forward strand.
CCGCGGCGCTGTTCGCCGACCGGCCCGTCGAGGAGCGGGAACGCCGGCGGTACGCCGTCACCTGGGCCGTCCCGGTCGACGACGACGGGGTGCCGCTCCCGTTGGCCGGCCGGCAGGTGCTGCACGCGCCGACCCCGAGTGATGAACCGCTGTCGCTGCCGGTCCGGCTGATCGCTCCCTTCCCCCTGGGCCCGGACCGGCGGCACGTGGCCCCCGGTCCGGTCACCGACGCGCTCGTCCAGGTGGCGGCCGACGGCTACGCCGACCTGCTCGCCACGCTGCCCGCCGACCCGGTCCTGCTGCAACTGGTGCCGGCCGTCGGGCTGGCGGCTGCCGACCTGGACGCCGCGGTGTGCCGGGCGGTGCTCGACCGGGTCACCGCGACCGCGTGGCTGCCGGCCGCCGACCCGGAGGAGCCGCCGCTGCGTCCGGACCGGGCCGTGGCGCTGGACGACCCGACCGACGACCGGGTCGCCGCCCTGGTCGGCGTGCTCCCCGGCCTGCTGCCCGCCGGCTGGTCCCGGCGCACCGACGCCCGGGTGCTGGCCGCCCTCGGCGTGCGTCGCGCCGGGTGGGCCGACGTGGTCGAGGCGGTGCGCGGGGTGCGGCGGCCAGGGGAGTGGTGGGCCCGGCTCTACGGCGCGCTGGACGGCGCCGACCGCGACGAGTTGGCCGCGCTGCCGGTGCCGCTGGCCGACGGGCGAACGGCGCAGACCCCGGCCGGCGTGCTGCTCGCCGACGAGTCGCTGCCCGCCGCGCGGCTGGCTCCGCTCGGACTGCGGATCGCCGACCCGGCCGTGGCGGCCGGTCCGGCCCGGCGGGTGCTGGAGCGGCTGGGCGCGCGGCCGGCGACCGCAGCCGCGGTGCTCGCCGACCCGGACGTGCGCGCGGCGGTGGAGAGCTCGCTGGACCGGGCCGACGACGACGAGGACGTCGAGCCGCTGGCCCTCGCCGTCCTCGCCCTCGTCGCCGCGGCAGCACCTGCTCCCGGGGACCTGCCGTGGCTGGCGGAGCTCGCGCTGCCCGACGACGACGGCGGCTGGGCGCCCGCCGGGGAGCTGGTGTGCCCCGGGTCGCCGCTGGCCGACGTGCTCGCGCCCGGGGCGCTCGGCGCCCTCGACCCGGAGTTCGCCCGCGGCCAGGACGTCGACGTACTGCGCGCGGTGGGCGTGCTGGACACCTTCGCCCTGCTGACCGCCGAGGACCCCGACGACCTGGACGTCGACCGGGTCGAGGAGTGGGTGGACGCCGTGCTGGACCGGCTGCCGGCCGATGCGCCGCCGCCGGAGTGGCCGGTGCTCACGGCGGTGCGGGACCTGGAGCTGGTGCGTGACTGGGAGTCCGCGATGCCGCTCCTCGCCGCCCTGCCGCCGGCCGCCCGGGCCGACCTCGACCTCGGCGGCACCGTCGTCCCCGGTTATCTGCGCTGGTGGCTGCGCACCTCACCGGTCCTGGGCGGGGCGCGGCCGGCCCGGCTCCGCGCCGCGGACGCCGCCGAGTTACAGGGACTGTACGAACCGGTCGGCGACCTCCCCGGCGCGGTGCTCGACCTGCTCGGCGTCCCGGCCACGGTGGCCGACGTGCTGGCCGACGTGGACGACGCGATCGACCTGCTCGACCGGCTCGGGGACCCGGCGCGCACGGTCTCCTCGACGGTGCTGCGCACGGTGTACGCCCAGCTCGCCGAGGCGCTGGACGGTGTGGACGTCGACCCGCCGGCGCGGGTCCGGACCGCGCCGGACCAGGTCAGCGACGCGGCGGTGGTGCTGGACGCGCCGTGGTTACAGCCACTGGTCTCATCGGCCGTGGTGCCCGCCGGTGGCCGCCCCGTCGCGGTCGCCGACCTGCTGGACGTGCCGCTGGCCAGCGAGGAGGTCGCCGCCCGGGTGACCAGCCGCCCGGCCCGGACGGTCGGCTGGGCCGAGGTGCCCGGTGCCGGCTTGGCCGCCGCCCGGTTGGGGCTGACCGCGCTGACCGGGTCGGTCGCCGTCCACCCGACGCTGACCGTGACCGGTGGGGTCGAGGTTGCCTGGTGGCCCGGTGCCGACGTCGACGCGGTGGACGGGACGCCGGCCGCCCTCGGCCGGGCGCTGGCCTGGCGGGCCGGCGCCTGGCCGCTGCGACAGGCGCTGGCCGAGGCGTTCGCCCATCCGCACCGCGCCACCGAGCTCGCCGCCGAGGACGCCGTCGCACCCCCACCCGCCGGTTGAGCGACCCTCCTGCAGGGGTCCGTCGCGAGCGTGCGGCAGGAGGGTCTTCCCTCAGTAGTAGCGCGGGATGGCCTGGGCGCCGGGGGCGTGGCCGTGCCGGCTGTCCGGGCGCGGGCCGTGCCCGGTCGCCCGGCCCCCGGCGCGTGGCGCCCGCTGGTGGGCCAGCCACGCCTCGTGCAGGGAGAGCCAGTGCGCGGCCGTGAGGTCCGCGGCTCGTGCAGTCGGCGACAGGCCCTCGGCGTGTAGCCAGCGGACCCCGGCGGTGCCGGGCAGCAGGCCGCGCAGCACGGCGCCGAGCGCAGGCTGCCGACTGGCGCCGGGTGCGGCGAGCACCGCGTGCGTCAGCCGGTCGAAGCCGTCGTGGGCGTCGTCGGTGAGCTGGCCGCGGGCCGCGCCGGCCGGGCCGTCGAGAGCAGGGGTGGGTCGTGACACGGAGGACCTCCGGGAGGGCAGCGGGCAGCCCGCGACATCGGCGCGGGCACGCCGGGAACGAGGGAGGAGCGGTCGCAGCCGGTCGCGGGACCGGCGGACGGCGGGGCTGCGTGACAGCGCCCGCGGATCAGCTCAGGAGGTGCGCAGCCGCAGCCGCAGCGAGGTGTCGCCCATGTCGAGGACGCTAGGGACGGTCTCCAGCGCCGTCCACCGCTTTTCGGGTCAGGAGGTCGTGCGGTCCTCGGCGGCGCGCGCCTTGGCGGCCTGCCGCGCCTGGTGGGCGGCGTAGCGGGCGGCGTCCTTCTCCCGGCGGGGGGCGTTCTTCTCCCACTTGACCTTGCGCCGCCGGGCGCGGGCGACCTCGCGCGCCTCGAAGTCCGGGTGCTGCGACCAGGTGCTGGACAGCTGGACGACGACGACCGCCGCGCCACCGAAGATCAGCACGACGGCACCCAGGATCGCGTCGGTGCCGAAGGCCAGCACGGTGAGGGCCACCCAGACGGTGCCGACGACGACGGTCCGCTTCGACATGCGGCCAGTATCCGCCTGCTGGCTGTGCGCCCGGCGCGGCCTCGCCGATCCGGTGCCGTTCGGAGAGGCCGGGGCCCGGTGGACCGAGCATGCTGGGGACATGTCCGACCGATCCGGCCCACCGTTCCGTGCCGACCACGTCGGCAGCCTGCTGCGTCCCCCGGCGCTGCTCGACGCCCGGGAGCGGTTCGCCGCCGGGTCGATCGACGCTGCCGAGCTGCGCGGGATCGAGGACGAGGCGATCGCCGACGTGGTCCGTATGCAGGCCGACGTCGGCCTGTCGACCGCCACCGACGGCGAGTTCCGCCGGGCGTCCTGGCACATGGACTTCATCTACGCGATCAACGGCATCAGCAAGGTCCGCGAGAACATCGAGGTCCACTTCAAGAACGCCGACGGCACGATCGACTTCACCCCGGCCGGCCTGCGGGTGGACGGGCCGCTGTCGATCGACGAACCGATCTTCGGCCCCGACCTGGCCTTCCTGCAGTCGCAGGTCCAGCCGGGGCAGACGGCGAAGCTGACCATCCCGTCGCCGTCGATGGTCCACTACCGGGGCGGTGCCGCGGCGATCGACCCGGCCGTCTACCCCGACGAGGACGGCTTCTGGGACGCCCTGTCAGCCGCCTACCGCCAGCAGGTGCAGGCGGTCGCGGCCCAAGGGTGCACCTATCTCCAGCTGGACGACACCAGCCTCGCCTACCTCAACGACCCGGCGCAGCGTGCGGAGCTCGCCGACCAGGGACGCGACGCCGAACACCAGCACGAGCGGTACATCCGGCAGATCAACGCAGCCCTCGCCGGTCGGCCCGACGGCCTCACCGTGACCACGCACATGTGCCGCGGCAACTTCCGGTCCTCCTGGGTCGCCGAGGGCGGATACGACTTCGTCGCCGAGGCGCTGTTCGGCGGGCTGGAGGTCGACGGCTTCTTCCTGGAGTACGACGACGCACGCTCCGGTGGCTTCGAGCCGCTGCGGTTCGTGCCGCCGGGCAAGCGCGTCGTCCTGGGGCTGGTCACCAGCAAGCGGCCGGAGCTGGAGCGCAAGGACGACCTCAAGCGCCGGATCGACGAGGCCGCGCAGCACGTGCCGCTGGAGCAGCTGGCGCTCTCACCGCAGTGCGGCTTCTCCTCGACCGTGGAGGGGAACGCGCTGACCCGCGACGAACAGGTCGCCAAGCTGGCCCTGGTGGTGGAGACGGCGCAGGAGGTCTGGGGCTGACACGCCCGGCCCGTGGGATCGCTTCCTCGGCGTGGCGCGGTGCGCCACGCCGAGGGCCCCTTGTGCCCAACCGACCTCCTCCCTAGCGTTCGCGGTGCGGTTCAACCACCAGCCGCGACCGAGTGCACGTTGCTCGGCGCACGAGGCCGGCCGCCGACGCCGCCGGCCACGCGAGCTACGCCGGAGGTCCGCATGACCGCACTCAACGTCGACGTCGACCCCACTCGCATCGACGTGCACGCCGCCACCTCGTCGGCCGGCTGCACCGTCTCCGTCAGCGGTGAGGTCGACTCCGCCACCGCCCCGGGGCTGCGCGGCTGCCTCCTCGAGGTCCTCGCCCGCCCGGGGACCACGACCGTGGAGGTGGACCTGCGCGGGGTCACCTTCCTCGACTCCGCCGGGCTCTCCGCCCTGGCGACCGCACACCGGTCGGCTCAGGCCGGTGGCCGTGACCTGCGGATGCGGTGCGGCACCACGCGCGCCGTCGCCCGGCCGTTGCAGATCACCGGCCTGTGGGACGTCTTCACCATCATCGACTGACCGACGTCGGGCACGGCGCGGTGACCGAGTACACGTGGCGCGGTCCGTTCGCCGACGCCGACGTCAACGCGCTGCACGCCGAGGGCTTCGGGCACCCGGTGCTCGCCGACGCCTGGGGCGCCCAGCTGGAGCGGCACAGCCTCGGCTGGGTCACCGCCGTGCAGAGCGGCGAACTGGTCGGCTTCGTCAACGTCGCCTGGGACGGCGGGGTGCACGCCTTCCTGCTGGACACGATGGTGCGGGCGGACCGGCGCCGGACCGGGATCGGCCGGGCACTGGTCGAGACCGCGGTGGCCGGGGCTCAGGCGGCGGGCTGCGAGTGGCTGCACGTCGACTTCGACGACCACCTGCGCGGCTTCTATCTGGACGAGTGCGGCTTCACCCCGACCGGCGCCGGCCTGGTCCAGCTCCGCTGACCACCAAAATGGCCATTTTGGTGGTCAGGGTGGGTCAGGTGGCGGGGTCGCGGTCGGGGTAGCGGGCCCGGACCAGCGCGTACACCCCGAACGCCATGAAGCCGACGGCGACCGCGGTGAGCAGCCACCGCCCGGTCGGGACGCCGCCGATCGCGTTCATCGCGCCGTCCAGGCCGGTCGCCGTCGACACGTCCCGGGTCGCCGCCGCGTACACCAGCAGACCGCCGGAGACGGTGAAGGCGATGCCCTTGGCCACATAGCCGACCGAGCCCAGCCGCTCGATCAGCGGTTCCCATCGGTCGGGGGCCGAGTCCAGGTCGACGTCCCGCATGAACTTCCCGGTCACCCCGCGGACGAGCACGTACAGGCCGACCGCGGCGACGCCGAGCCCGACGGCGACCACCAGCGTCGATCCGCCGGGGATCTCCAGTGCGTCGTCGGCCATCGCCTGGAACCGCTCGTCGGCCTGGTAGCCGGCGCCGACGGCGAAGAAGAGGGCCGTGAGCCCCAGCACCGCGTACACGACGGCCTTCGCCGCGCACTTGGTGCAGACGACGCCGGTGCGCAGCCGGTGGTCCGGACGGAGCAGCCCGGTCCACCACCGGAGCACCTCGCCGGCCTGCCAGAGCGCCAGGGCGAACAGGCCCAACCCGATGCCCCACAGCAGCACCCGGCCGCCGGGGGACTCGGAGACCGCCTGCAGCGCCCCGGTCTGGTCGGCGTCCTCGGTACCGGGCTCCACGAACCAGGCGATCCGGAAGGCCAGCCAGCCGATGAGCAGGTGCAGCACGCCGTAGGCGACCAGCCCGACCCGGGCCAGGTGCTCCAGGACGGGGTGGTCGGTGACCTCCCGGGCGCGGGCGACGGCGTCGTGCACCCGCTGCGGAACGGCGTTCACCTCGGGGATGGTGCCCGACCGGCCGGGACCCCGCCGGTCAGGGTCCGGACCCGACCGGTCAGGTGCGCTCGGGGAACCGGGCCCGGAACAGGCAGAAGACGCCAAACGCGGCGATGCCGAGGGCGACCAGGGTGAGGAGGGCCTGACCGAACGGCGCCGACAGGATGGTCTGCATCGCGTCGTCGAGCCCGCCGGCCTTGTCAGAGTCGAAGGTGACCGCTGCCCACCCGAGGAGGCCACCGACGACCGCCAGGGCGACCCCCTTCGCCGGGTAGCCCACCTGGCCCAGCCGCTCGATCAGCCGGCGCTGGGTCGCCGAGGCCTCTGCGGTCTCGATCTCCTTGAGGAACCGCTTGGTCACGCCCTTGTGCACCAGGTAGGCACCCACCCCGAGCAGCGCGAGTGCCGCAGCTCCGACGAGGTAGCGGCCACCGGGCCAGCCGAGGACCCCGGCGACCGTCTGCTCCTCCTGCCCCGAGCTGGACTGACCGCCACCGGTGGCGAACCGGATCGCGGTGTAGGCCAGGACCAGGTAGATGACGGTCTTGGCGATCGCCTTGGCGATCGTGGCGAGCGCGTCCTTCCGCGCATCGCCGGAGGCCTGCAGGCCGGCTCGGTGACGCAGCACCTCGGCCAGCTGCCAGACGGCCAGCGCGAGCAGGCCCAGGGCCAGCACCCACAGCAGCGGCTTCCCGAACGGCTGGGCCGCCAGCGTGGACATCGCCCCCGACTGGTCGGCCGAGCCGCCGCCACCCCAGGCCAGCTGCAGCGACAGCCAGGCCAGCAGCAGGTGGACGACGCCGTAGGCGATCAGCCCCACCCGCGCCAGGTTCTCCAGCGCGTCGCTGTTGCCTGCCCGGTCGGCGCTCGCCGCGGTTCCCGAGGTGCCCATGACCGTTCCTCCTGTGTCGCCGTGTGCTCGGCGATCGCCTGTCGCAAGCGGCGCTCAGCGTGGCACAGCGACGGGGGCACCGCCGGGCCGCGACACCATCGGGTGACGGGGCGCGGTGCCGGTCCCTCCTGGTGCGTGCGGGACGGATCCCGGTCGGTGAGGGAGACTGGCGGAGTGACGAACGCCGTGACCGCCGGCCGGCAGGCCGGGAGCTCCCCGATCACCCCGCCCACGCCGGAGCAGGCCCGGTCCACCTGGCCGCGGATGGTGGTGCTGGGCGTCGTCCTGCTCGCCCTCGGGATCCTGGCCCTGACCTGGCCCGGGGTCGGTTCACGACTGCTGCTCGGCGCGATCGGCCTGTTCGGCGTCGTCCAGGGCGTGCGGTTGCTGCGCCGCGCCCGCACCGGTGCCGTCGAGCGCACGACCGCGCTGGTCGGCGCGGGCGGCGTCTGGCTCGGGGCCCTCGCCATGGGGATGGCGCTGCTGTCGGCGACGGCGACCGGCTGGCTGTTCGTCGCCGCCGGCGTCATCGCGCTGCCGGCCCTGGCCGTCGCCGCCACCGACCGGCGTCCGCTGGCCCTCGGTGGTGCTGCGCTGGTCGCGGCCGCCGCGGTGGCGGTCGCCGTGCTCGGTGGGGTCGACGCCCTGCTGGCCACGGCGCGGGTCCTCGCCGCGGGGACGGTCGGGGCCCTCGGCCTGGCCAACCTGGCCGGTGCGGTCGGCATGGCCCGGATCGCCCGCCGGCCGGCGCCGGCCCCGGCGGCCGGCTGCGGTGGCTGCGCCTGCGGTGCCGGCGGCTGCGGTTCGGCCGGCTGAGCACCCCGTCCCATCCCACCTCGTTCCGTCCCACCCCGTCCCACCGCGGCACGCCGTCCAGTCGTCTCGCGCCGGACACCTGCCCGTCACCGGAGCGACCTAGCGTCGATCCGGAGGTGGGCGGGAGACCCCTGCCCCACCCGCAGGGGGAGGCCGGGGACACCGGCCGGGCGAGAGGAACGGGACATGCGCACGATCGAACGCACGGTGTGGACGTGCGAGAACTGCCGACGCAAGAACGCGAACACCCGCAAGCGCTGTACCGACTGCGGCACCACCCGGCACTGAGCAGCACCTGCGGCCGCGCGCAACGGGGCGCCGGCTCGGAGGGTCCCCGATCCCGGGCGTGACCTGACCGCCGGTTTCCTCGGCCACGACATGGGCACGCCACAGGTCATGATCCGCATGCCCCGGCTGGACCAGTCGATCCAGATGTTGGCCAGGGGTTACGCCTGGCTGCCCGACCTGCGCCGCGCGGCCGGCCGGGACACCGTGCGCACCCGGCTGATGGTGCGCCCGACCCTCGGCGTCGTGGGGGCCGGTGGGGCCCGCTTCCTCTACGACGAGCGCAACGTGCGCCGCAGCGGCGCGTTGCCCGAGCCGGTCGTCAGCACCCTGTTCGGTCACGGGGCCGTGCACACCCTCGACGGCGAGCCCCACCGGGTCCGCAAGGCGATGTTCGTGGACCTGCTGATGGGCGAGGGGATCGGCGACCTGGTCGACCGGGTCACCACCGCCTGGGACGAGGCCGCGCAGCGCTGGGCGCAGCAGCCGCAGGTCGTGCTGATGGACGCAGCCGCCGAGGTGCTCACCCGCGGGGTCTGTGACTGGGCAGCGGTGCCGGTGAGCGACGAGGAGCTGCCGGCGCTGGCCCACGACCTCACCACGATGGTCGACGGCTTCGCCACCGGCGCTCCTCGGCACTGGCGTGCCCGCCGGGCGCGGCAGCGGCGCGAGGCGTGGCTGGCCGGGATCGTCGAGGAGGTGCGCAGCGGCCGGCAGAGGGTGCCCGCGGGCTCGGTGCTCGACGTCGTCGCCGGCCACCGGGACTCCGAGGGGGAGCTGCTGGAGCCGCGGGTGGCCGCGGTGGAGGTGCTCAACGTCATCCGGCCGACCGTCGCCGTCTGCTGGTTCGTCGGCTTCACCGCGCACGCCCTGCACCACTGGCCGGCCATCCGGGAGCGGCTGCGGACCGGCCAGCCGGCGTACGCCACGGCCGTGGCCCACGAGGTGCGCCGGTTCTACCCGTTCGCGCCGTTCATCGGTGGCCGCTCGCCGCGGGAGGTCGAGTGGGAGGGGCAGACGGTGCCTGCCGGGGCCATGGTGCTGCTGGACCTGTTCGGCCAGAACCACGACCCCGAGCTCTTCCCCGACCCCTACGCCTTCCGGCCCGAGCGGTTCCTGGACGGCGAGGGAGCCGGTGTCGCCGTCCGGCGGATCGGCCCGTGGGAGCTGGTCCCGCAGGGGGCCGGTGACCCGCGCACCGGGCACCGCTGCCCGGGTGAGGACATCACCGTCGCGCTGCTGTCGGCGCTCGCCGTCCGGCTGGCCCGGCTGACGTACACCCTGCCGCCGCAGGACCTGGAGATCTCACTGCGCCGCATCCCCGCACGGCCGGCGAGTGGGGTCGTGCTCACCGCCGTCCGGCCCGGTTGACCGGGTGCGGAGGCTGGTACCGGAACGGCCCGGTCGCGTAGGTTCGTCGACATGAGCGTCCGCACGCGGCACGACGTCCGTGTGAGCGGTCGACCCGGGGGCCGGCCGATGGTGTTCGCGCACGGCTACGGCTGCGACCAGAACATGTGGCGGTTCATCACCCCCGACTTCGAGGTGGACCACCAGGTGGTCACCTTCGACCACGTGGGGTTCGGCCACTCCGACCTCTCGGCCTACGACCCGGCGAAGTACAACAGCCTGCGCGGGTACGCCGCGGACGTCGTCGAGGTCATGCGCGACCTGGAGCTGACCGACGCGGTGTTCGTCGGGCACTCGGTCAGCGCCATGATCGGTGTGCTGGCGTACGCGCAGGCCCCAGAGCTGTTCGGGGCGATGGTGATGGTCGGGCCGAGCGCCCGGTACGTCGACGACGGCGAGTACGTCGGCGGGTTCTCCCGGGCCCAGATCAAGGACCTGCTGGACAACCTGGACGCCAACCACCTGGGCTGGTCGGCCGCGATCGCCCCGGTGATCATGGGCAACCCGGACCGGCCCGAGCTGGCCGCCGAGCTGACCAACAGCTTCTGCCGCACCGACCCCGACGTGGCGCGGCAGTTCGCCCGGGTCTCCTTCCTCTCCGACAACCGGGCCGACCTGCCCGGCGTCGGCGTGCCCACCCTGGTGCTGCAGTGCTCGGAGGACGTGATCGCGCCCGAGACGGCCGGTCGGTACGTGCACGAGCACGTCCCCGGCTCGACCTTCACCCAGCTGTCCGCGACCGGGCACTGCCCGCACCTGAGCGCACCGGAGGAGACCACCGCCGCCATCCGGGCCTGGTCGTGACGGCGTCCCGCACGGCCGGCTCCGACCGTCGTCGCGGGGACGGCGACCGGGCTCAGCTGGACCAGCTGCTCGAGGACGACCCGGCCGACCTGTACGAGAACGCACCCTGCGGCTACCTGTCCACGCTGCCGGACGGGACGATCGTCAAGGTCAACCAGACGCTGTGCAACTGGCTGGGCCGCCCCGCCGAACGGGTGCTGCGCACCCGGCTGCGCGACCTGCTCAGCGTCGGCGGCCAGGTCTTCCACGACACCCACCTGGCCCCGCTGCTGCGGATGCAGGGGGCGGTCCGCGAGGTCGCCCTGGACGTCGTCCGGGACGACGGCTCGGTGCTGCCCTGCCTGGTGAACGCGGTCGAGCTGCGCGACCCCGAGGGCCGGCCGTTGCTGGTCCGCGCGACGCTGTTCGAGGCCACCGCCCGGCGGCGTTACGAGCGGGAGATCCTGACCGCACACCGGGCCGCGGAGCTCTCCGAGGCCCGGTCGCGGACGCTGCAGCAGGTCGTCGTGCAGCTGGCCGGCGCGACGACGGTGGCCGACGTGGCCGGTGTCGTCGTCCAGCAGGCGCGCTCGGCCCTGCGCAGCCGCGGAGCCGCGCTGCTGCTGGTCGTCCCCCGTCCGGTCGCCCCCGACGGCGACGCCGACGGTGTCGTGCGGCGGTCGGAGCTGGTCGTGGCCCGCAGCGACGGCCTGCCGGCCGCGCTGCTGGACCAGCTGGCCACCGCGGCCGACGGCCGGATCGCCCTGGAGCTGGCCGAGGGGTTGCGGGTCGTCGTGCCCGACGAGCGGCTGCACGGCCGGCGGCCCGAGCTGGCCGCCACGCTGGAGAGCGCCGGGCTGCACGCGCTCGTCGTCGTCCCGGTGTCCGCCGACACCCGCCGGCTCGGCGTCCTGCTGCTCGGCCAGGGCAGCTCGGGCGCCGACGACCTGATCGACCTCGACGAGCCCCGGGACGGCGTGCTCTCCGACGGGGACGTCGACCTGCTGTGGACGCTGGGCCGCCAGGCCGGCCAGGCGCTGGAGCGGGCCCGGCTGCACGAGGAGACCACCCGCCAGGCCGCGCGCTCGGCCTTCCTGCTGTACGCCGCACGGCAGATGGCCGCGGCGACCGGGGTGGGGGAGACGGTCGACCGGCTGTCGGAGCTGGCCGTGCCGCGGCTGGCCGACGTCTGCCTGCTCGACCTGGTCACCCAGCACGGGGCCCGGCGGGTGCTCGCCCGGCACGGGGACCCGACCCGCCAGCACCTGGTCGACGACCTGCTCGAGTGGGCGCCACCGGCCCGGGAGCTGCCCTTCCCCGCCCGGCGGGCGCTGGCCGAGGGACGCACCCAGTGGTTCTCCGCGCCCGACGACGCGTGGCTGGTCTCGGTGGTCCGCGATCCCCGGGAGCTGGCGGGGGTGCGGGCACTGGAGCTGGCCAGCATCGTCAGCGTGCCGCTGGTGGCGGAGGGGCGGTCGCTGGGCGTGCTGACCCTGAGCGCCGACCGGCGCCGTGGCGTGTTCAGCGCCGCCGACGTCGAGGTGGTCGAGCAGCTGGCGCACCAGGTGTCGCTGGTGCTCGCCAAGGCCCAGCGGTACGAGCTGGAGTCGCGGACCTCGCACACCCTGCAGGCCACCCTGTTGCCGCCGCACCCGCCCGCGGTGCCGGGGATGACCGTCGCCGTGCGCTACCTGGCCGCCACCTCCGGGGTCGAAATCGGCGGGGACTTCTACGACGTCGCCACGTTGCCCGGCGACCACGTGGCGATCGCCGTCGGCGACGTGGTGGGCCACGACATCACCGCGGCGGCGACGATGGGACAGCTGCGCAGCGTCTACCGGGCCCTGCTGGTGGAGGCGCCCGCGCCGTCCGCGGTCATCGACCGGCTGCAGGCCAGCTGGCCGCTGCTCGGGCTGCAGCGGATGGCCACGGCCCTCTTCGCCACCCTGGACCTGCCCACCGGGTTGCTGCACGTCGCCTCGGCCGGGCACCCGCCGCCGCTGCTGATCGTCGACGGCCGCGCCGAGTACCTGCCGGTGACGCCCAGCCGGATGCTCGGGGCGCCACCGGCGCCGGCCGTCGAGTGGAGCGGCGTCGTGCCGCCGGGGGCGACGCTCCTGCTGTTCACCGACGGCCTGGTGGAGAGCCGCACCAGTGACCTCGACACCGGCCTGGCCCGGCTGCAGGCGGCGGCCGAGCGCTGGGCCACCGTGGGCGCCGACGAGCTCTGCGACCGGCTGCTGGCCGAGCTGGCCGGAGCGCACCGCGCCGACGACATCGCGCTGCTGGCGCTCACCCGCGACGCCTGACCCCGGGACGTTCGCCTCCTGCGCTCGGCAACGATCCCGGGCAGGCTGGGGCGGTAACCCGAAGGTGACAGGAGGCGGACATGCTGGACCAGGCGCAGTGGACCCAGGTGGTGGAGCAGGCGGTGCGGGCACCGTCGATCCACAACACCCAGCCCTGGGCGTTCACCGCTTCCGGTGACCGGCTGGAGGTGCGGCACGACACCGCCCGGGGCCTGCCCGCGATCGACCCCACGGGCCGTCAGCAGGTGCTCAGCTGCGGGGTCGCCGTGCACTTCACGGTGGTGGCCCTGCGCGGGTCCGGCATCACCGCCGAGGTCGACGTGCTGCCCGACCCGGCCGACCCGGAGCACCTGGCGACCGTGCGCGTGACCGGGCGGGGCGAGCCCGACGCCACCGACGTGCGGGCGGCCGCGGCGATCGGCGCCCGGCACACCGACCGTGCGCCGTTCCTGCCCGAGCCGCTGCCGGCCGGCCTGGTCGACCGGCTGCAGGCCGAGACGGGCCGGGACGGCGTCTGGCTCAAGCCGATCAGCCGGATGGAGGAGGAGACGGCGGTCGCCGTCCTGCTCGACCAGGGCGAACAGCTGGAACAGCACGACCCGGCGTACCTGGCCGAGCTGCAGGCCTGGCTGCGGACCGACCCGGACGCACCCGACGGGGTGCCGGTCACGGCCCTGCCCACGGAGAGCCGCGCCACGAACTTCGCCGTCCGTGACTTCGCCGGCGGCGGACCGCACCCCACCCCCGCGACGCCGGCCGACGACGACCCGCCGCCGCCGGTCGAGCACCCCTCCGTGGTCCTGCTGGGCACCGCTGCCGACGACCGGCGGGCCTGGGTGTGGGCCGGCATGGCGCTGGGCCGGCTGCTGCTGTCGATCACCGACGCCGGGCTGACCGCCTCACCGCTGACCCAGGCGCTGGACCAGGACTGGGCCCGGAACCGGCTGACCGCCCGGCTGGACCTGGTCGGCCACCCGCAGATGATGCTGCGGCTGGGCCGGCCGTCCGGCGCGCAGGTGACCAGCGGCCGACGCCCGGTGGCCGAGGTCCTCCGGGTCAGCTGACCCGGCTCAGTCCTCGACCGGCTGGGGCTCGGTGAGGCGGTCCAGTTCGTGGGGGAGCTCGCCGGGGTGCAGCACGGCCAGCCGCTGGGTGGGCCGGGTGAGCGCCACGTACAGGTCGCTGTGCCCGCGGGCGCCCTCGGCCAGCACCGCGGCCGGGTCGACCAGCAGCACCGAGTCGAACTCCAGGCCCTTGGCGTCCGCGGGCACCAGCACGACCGGCCCGGCCGAGGAGTCCGCGGCCGGGCCGCTGGAGACCGCCGGCCAGCCCGTGCGCAGGCAGTCGACGACGTCGTCGACCCGGCTCGGCGGCACGACCACCGCGACGGTGCCCCCGGCGGCGGCCAGCTCGGCGGTCACGTCGGCGACCCGGGGGAGCAGCGACGCCTCGGTCACCTGCTCGGCGGACGGCGGCACCCCGGTGCTCCGCACGGACCGGGGCGCGGTGGTGCCGGCACCACCGGCGGCCAGCACGTCGGCGGCGACGGCCATGACCTCGGCCGGGGTCCGGTAGTTCACCGTCAGCTGGGCCAGCCGCCACTGCGCAGCGGCGTGCGGCGCGAGGACCGCGCCCCAGTCGGTGGCGCCGGCCAGGCTGCCGGTCTGGGCCAGGTCGCCGACGACGGTCATCGACCGGGTCGGGCACTTGCGGGCCAGCAGCCGCCAGGTCATCGCCGACAGCTCCTGCGCCTCGTCGACGACCACGTGCCCGAAGGTCCAGGTGCGGTCGGTCGCGGCCCGCTCGGCGGCCGACCGGACGTCCACCTCGGCCTCGCGGTCGGCGAGCATCTCGGCGTCCAGCAGGTCGCCGGCGGTCAGCTCCTCGCCGTCCTCGTCGTCGTCGAGGTCGGTGGAGCGGGAGCCGTACAGCAGGTCGAGGGTCTCCTGCGCCTCGTCCCGGGCCTGCCGGCGGCGACGTGCCTCACGGGCGCGGTCGGCGCTGTCGTCGTACCCGAGCAGCTCGTCGGCCTCCTCCAGCAGCGGGACGTCGGCCGGCGTCCACGGCGTGCCGGCCGGGCGGGAGAGGAGGGCGCGGTCCTCGTCGGTCCAGCCCTTCGTCGCCCGTGCGATGCGCTCGGGGGAGGAGAGCAGGTCGCCGAGCAGCTGCTCGGCGGTGAGCACCGGCCACATCTCGTCGACCAGCGCGCGGACGGCGGCCTCCCCGGCGATCTCCGAGCGGAGCGCGTCCAGGTCGCGGGAGTCCAGCAGGCTGCCGCCGCCGCGCACGTCGGCGCCGATCCGGTCGGCGTAGCGCTGGGCCACCAGGTCGACCAGGGCGCGGCGGAAGGCCGGCCGGCCCAGGTTGTGCAGCCGGGACGCGCGCCGGCCGGCGGTGCGGCAGCGGGTGAGGTCGACCGAGCGCAGCTTGATCGACACCCCGTCGATGCGCAGCTCCCGGACGCCGCGGGGCACCGTCTCCCGGTCGCGG
This sequence comes from Modestobacter sp. VKM Ac-2978, assembly GCF_026968025.1. Taxonomy (NCBI): domain Bacteria; kingdom Bacillati; phylum Actinomycetota; class Actinomycetes; order Geodermatophilales; family Geodermatophilaceae; genus Modestobacter; species Modestobacter sp. VKM Ac-2978. The sequence continues at coordinate 141,629 of NZ_JAPVBP010000005.1, forward strand.
ACGGCGGCCTTGAGCACGTCGACCATCGCCAGCCGGCCCTTGACCTCGGCCACCTGCTGGCTCTCCGCGCCGCGGGCGTCCAGCCCGGGGCGCAGCTGGCCGAGCCCGGCGAGCAGCACCCCCGTCTCACCGAGCGCGGGCAGCACGTCGGCGATGTAGCGCAGGAAGGTGGGCGTGGGCCCGACGACGAGCAGGCCGCTGCGGGCCAGCCGGTCGCGGTGGGTGTAGAGCAGGTAGGCCGCCCGGTGCAGGGCCACCGCCGTCTTCCCGGTACCCGGGCCGCCCTGCACGACCAGCACCCCGCGGGCGTCGCTGCGGATGATCGCGTCCTGCTCGGCCTGGATGGTGGCCACGATGTCGGCCATCCGGCCGGTGCGCTCGGCGGTGAGCGCGGCCATCAGCGCCGCCTCGCCGGTCAGCGGCGGACCGTCGGTCTCTTCGGGGCGCACGGTGAGCACCTCGTCGTTGACCGCGGTGACCCGTCGGCTGCGGGTGCGGATGTGCCGGCGGCGCACCACGCCCTCGGGTCGGAACGGCGTCGCGGTGTAGAACGGCCGGGACGCCGGCGCGCGCCAGTCGACCAGGGCCGGGTCGCCTGCGGGGTCGTCGGCGGGCAGCCCGACCCGGCCGATGTAGAGCGGCTGCGGCTGCTCCTCGCGGTCCAGCCGGCCGATCACCAGCCCGTGGTCGGCAGCGTCGAGGGCGGTGATCCGCTGCGAGTGGAAGCGCGCCGCGGCCTCCCGCTCACCGAGGGACTGCGGGTTGATCACCGGGCTCGCCAGCGCCTGCCGGAAGCGGGTCACGGCGAGCTCGCGGGCGGCATCGAGCCGGCGGTAGAGGTCGGTGACGGCGGTCTGCTCGGCGGCCAGGGCGGGATCCGGGGCGGCGTCAGGGGGCGAGCTGGACAACGGGCGCTGCTCCTCGGGGGGTGTGCGTACGGCGGTGCTCCGTGGCGACTGGCAACCGTACGGGCACCCGGCTCCTTCCCGGGCGGAATGGACTCCCGGTGGACTGGTCCGTGGCGTCAGCGGCCGGGGCAGGATCGCGGCATGGCCACTGCACACCACGGGCACACCCACCGCCTCGACCTCGCCGACGCCACCGTGCGGGAGTGGGACGCCACCGTGGTCGCCGCTGACGCCGACCAGGGGATCGTGCTGGACCGCTCCGCCTTCTACCCCGGCGGCGGCGGTCAGCCCCCGGACCAGGGTGTGCTGCTGTGGGGCGGGGTGCGCACCCGGATCGCCGGCACCCGCCGCGGCGACGAGCTGTACCTGGTGCCCGAGGAGGGGGACCCGCTGCCGCCGGTGGGGACGGCGGTCCGCGGCGCGCTGGACGACGAGCGCCGGACCGCGCTGATGCGTACCCACTCCGGGCTGCACGTGCTCACCGGCGTCGTCTTCCGCGACTTCGGTGCCCTGGTCACCGGCGGCACGATGGAGCCGCTGACCGCCCGGATGGACTTCGACCTCGCCGAGGTGCCGGCCGACTTCAAGGAGCGGATCGCCGAGTCGGTGAACGCCGAGTTGGCCGCCGACCGGCGGATCGAGGTCCGGGAGCTGCCCCGGGACGAGGCGTTCGCGATCCCGGACATCATCCGGACCGCCACCAACCTGGTGCCGCCGGAGCTGGAGGTGGTGCGGATCGTGGACATCGTCGGGCTGGACACCCAGGCCGACGGCGGCACGCACGTGGCGTCCACGGCGATGGTGGGCCGGGTCGAAGTGGTGAAGGTGGAGAACAAGGGCCGCGGCTTCCGCCGCCTCCGCCTCCGGATCATCTGAGAAGGGACCCACCGCCACCAAAATGGCCATTTTGGTGGCTGGTGGGTGGGACGGCGTCCGGGCTACTGCGGGGAGGAGGCGCTCCGCAGGCCACGGTCGAGGAGGGCGATGAGCCACTCGAGGCTCTCGTCGACGTCGGCGGACCACTGGAAGCCGTTCGCCGACTGCAGGGTGGCGAAACCGTGCAGGGAGCTGCGCACCGTGCGCAGCGCGTGGTCCATCTCTGCGGGCTCGACGTCGTAGGACCGGAGCACCGCGGTGAACGAGTCGAGCAACCCGAGCCCCGCGACCGCGATCGGGTCGTCCGGACCGGTCGGCTCGACGCCGATGGTGGCCGCGTACCGGCCCGGGTGGGTGAGCACGAAGTCACGGAACGCGTGGGCGGCGGCGGCGAGCGCGTCCCGCCCCGAGCGGCCCTGGGTGGCGGTGCCGACGGCGGCGGCCGCCTCGGCGAGGGCGAGCGCGGCGATCCCGCGGTTCAGGTCGTCCTGGCTGTTGACGTGCTTGTACAGCGACGGAGTCCGGACGCCCACCCGCTCGGCCAGCCCGCCCATGGTCAGGCCCGTGAAGCCGACCTCGTCGGCGAGCGCGGCGCCGGCCGCGACGACCGCGACCTGGTCGAGGCCGGCCCTAGGCACGGGCGGTCTCCAGGAACGACGTCATCACGGCGACCACCTGCTCGGGGAACTGGACGTGCGGGTAGTGCCCCGCACCGTCGATCATCTCCAGCCGTCCCACCCCGGCCGGGAGCGCGGCCACGATCGCCTCGCCCTCGGCCTGCGGGGAGGCCCAGTCGGGGTCCAGCGTGCCCTGCACGACCAGCACCGGGCAGCGGACGGCGGCCAGCTGCGCACCGGCGTCCGTGGGCGCCGTCTTGCCCATCCCCTGCAGCGCCTTCATCCGGCCCGGCTCACGCAGCATCGACTCGATCTGGTCGAGGCGGGCGTCCCAGTCCGCCGGCTTCGGCCCTGGGTAGGCGACCGCCAGGTACTTCTTCCACTGCCCGGTGCTGCCGAGCAGGGCGGTGCCGAGCAGGTGGCGCATGCCGCGCCGGAAGCGGGCCACCCGCAGGTCGCCGAGCCCGATCTGCTGCTTGCGGGTGAACGGCGCCAGCTCGACCACCGCGGTGATCGACGAGGGGGCCGTCGCCGCGGCGATCGTGACGGCGCCACCGGAGATGGAGTGACCGACCAGCACGGCCGGGCCGCCCAGGTGCTCCACCAGGGCGATGAGGTCACCGGCGATGTCCGTCCGCGTGTAGGACGCCCAGCCCACGCTGGACTCGCCGGAGCCGCGCAGGTCCACGGCGGCGACCCGGTACCCGGCCGCGACCAGGGCCGGGGCGAGGAACCGGTACGCCGCGCGGCTGTCGCCCATGCCGTGGGCCAGTACGACGAGCGGGCCGGCGCCGGTCACCTCGTACGCGATCGTGCCGCCGTCGACGGTCAGGTGCTCGGTCATGTCGTCCTCCTGTTGGCTAATTCTATTAGCTCAAAACTAATGGTGATAGCCATGACCTGTCAACCTGCTGTCGGAGCACGGCGGACAGCTGCCCGGTGCCGCCCAGGGAGTCGCTCAACCGACCGGCAGTCGGCCCAGCCGCGGGTGCCAGCCGGGTGGCGGGTCCTCGCCGACCAGGCCGTCGACGGCCTCGCGCAGCAGGTCGGCGTGCCCGGTGTGCCGGCCGTACTCCTCGATGAGGTCGCACAGCAGCCGGCGCAGACCGGCGTGCTCGCCGTCCGGGCCGGTCAGCTCGACCCGCTGGTCCATCCCGCCCGCGACGGCGGCGTCCCACCGGGCGCGGGACCGCGCGACGGCGTCGTCCCACAGCGCGTAGAGCCGCTCGGGGGAGTCGTCCGCGGCGGAGGTGAAGGCCCAGTCGCCGCCGCCCCACTCCGACTCCCACGGCTCACCGATCGGCGCGCCGCTCAGCCGGCCGGTGGAGCAGTCGTCCTCCACCAGCGCCAGGTGCTTGAGCAGGCCGCCGAGGGTGAGGGCAGAGGCGCCGATCCGGGTCTGCAGCCCGGCGGCGTCCAGGTCGGCGGCCTTCCAGCGGAAGGTGGTGCGCAGCCGGTCCAGCGCCCCGAGCAGGTGCTCGGCCTCCGTGCCGGCGAAGGGTGGTTCCCAGGGAGGGTCGTCGCTCATGGCGGCACCGTAGGGCCAGCGGCGGACAGGATCTACAGCCGCGACGTCGTCGCCGGGTCCTCGGCGCCGGCGAAGTACTGGGCGAGGACCTGGCCGAAGAGCGGCTCGTCGGGTGCGGCCCGGGAGAAGAGCGTCATCGACGAGCGCAGCTTCTGCGCGTCGATCGACCCCAGGACGGCGACCGGGTCGTCGGTGTCCAGCTCGTCGAGCGCCCGGGCGCACTCGCGCAGCCGGGGGCCGAGCACCGGGTGGGCCAGGTACGCGCGGGCCTCGTCCAGCCCGCTGATCGCGTACCGCTGGGCCATCGCGCTGCTGCCGAGGCCGGTGAGCTGGGGGAGGACGAACCACATCCAGTGGCTGGTCTTGCGCCCGGCGCGCAGCTCGGCGAGGGCCTGGTCGTAGGTGCCGCCGGAGTCCTGCGCGTCGACGAACCGGGACAGGGAGAAGGGATCGGTCACCCGGTCAGCCTGCCCCCCAGCGGGCCGGGACACACCGCAGCCGGTAGAACCGACACCGGACCCAGCGAGACCGGGCACCACACCGACGTGGGGAGCACTGCATGGGCAGCAACTCGTTGACGCTGGCGCCCGCGCCGCGATCGGCCGCCGCCGAGGAGGTACGGGCCGAGGTGCGCGAGTTCCTCGCCGCCGAGCTGGCCGCCGGGAGCTTCACCACGCACGTGGACACCTGGCTGTCCGGCGTCGACCCGGCGTTCTCCCGCAAGCTCGGCGAGCGCGGCTGGCTGGGCATGACCTGGCCGAAGCAGTACGGCGGGCACGAACGGACGGCGATGGAGCGCTACGCGGTCACCGAGGAGCTGCTGGCCGCCGGCGCCCCGGTCGCGGCGCACTGGATCGCCGACCGGCAGTCCGGGCCCAACCTGCTGCGCTACGGCACCGAGGCCCAGCGGCAGGAGATCCTGCCGAAGATCGCGGCGGGGGAGTGCTACTTCGTGATCGGGATGAGCGAGCCGGACAGCGGCTCGGACCTCGCCTCGATCCGCACCCGGGCCACCCGCAACGGCGACGGCGACTGGGTGGTCAACGGGGCCAAGGTCTGGACGTCGAACGCGCACACCTCGCACTACGCGATCACCCTGGTGCGCACCTCGCCGGCCGACCCGGCCAACCGGCACGCGGGGCTCTCGCAGCTGCTGGTCGACCTGTCGCTGCCCGGCATCACCGTCAACCCGATCCGGATCCTGGACGGTGGCCACCACTTCAACGAGGTCGTGTTCGAGGACGTGGTCATCCCCGGCGACATGCTGATGGGCGAGGAGGGCGCGGGCTGGCACCAGGTGACCGCGGAGCTGGCGTTCGAGCGCTCCGGGCCGGAACGGTTCCTGTCCACCTACCCGCTGATCGCCGAGTTCGCCCGGCGCGCGGCCGAGGGCCAGGACCCGGCCCAGCTGGCCGCCCTGGGCCGGCTTTCGGCCCGGCTGCTCGCCCTGCGTCAGCTGTCGCTCCGCATCGCCGGGGCGCTGGACCGCGGCGAGCTGCCCGACATCCCGGCCGCCCTGGTCAAGGACGTCGGGACGACGTTCGAGGCCGACGTGATCGACGAGGTCCGTCGGGTGGTCGACGTCCCGGCGTCGCTGGACTCACCCGACGCGCTGGGCCGGGCCCTGGCCGAGGCACAGCTGCACGCGCCGGGCTACACGCTGCGCGGCGGCACCAACGAGATCCTGCGCGGGATCGTGGCGAGGGGACTGGGGCTCCGATGAGCGACGTCGATCTGGTCGTCGAGACCGTCCGGGACATCCTGACGAAGCACGAGCCGTTCGCGCTCACCGCCGAGCGGTCGTGGGACGCCGGGCTGTGGTCCGCGCTCGCCGCGGCCGGGCTGACCGGGGTGGGGCTGCCCGAGGAGGCCGGCGGCTCCGGCGGCGAGCTGGCCGACGCGGTGGCGATCGTGGGGGCGCTGGCCGCTGGGGCCGCGGCGGTGCCGGTGGCCGAGCAGCTGCTGGTGGCCGCCCCCGCCGTCCTGGCCGCCGGCCTCGACCTCCCCGCACCCGAGGAGCCGCTCTCCATCGCGGTGGACGGCGCGGTCACCGCCGAGCCCCGGGACGACGGTGACGGCCCGGGCAGCTGGACGCTCACCGGCACCGCGACCGACGTGGCGTGGGCCGGCGTCGCGCAGCACCTCGCCGTGCTGGCGACCAGCGCGGTGGGGCCGGTGCTCGCACTGGTCGACGTCGCCGGGCGGGAGACCACGCACGCGGCCAACCTGGCCGGCGAACCCCGCGGCTCGTTCGTGCTGCAGGGGGTGACCGCGGCCGGGGCGCTGCTGACCGACGCGCAGGCCGAGCAGCTGCGGGCCCGGTACGCGCTGGCCCGGGCGGTGCAGCTGTCGGCGGCGCTGCAGCAGGTGCTGGCCTGGACGGTGCACCACGCCGGCGAGCGGCACCAGTTCGGCCGGCCGCTGGGCAAGTTCCAGGCGATCCAGATGGAGCTGGCCGAGATGGCCGGTGAGGTGACCGCGGTGGCGGCGCTGGTCGACGCCGCCGTGCAGGCGGTCGAGCGCGGGGAGTCGCTGGTGCTGGCGGCCGCGGCGGCGAAGGTGCGGGCCGGGGCCGCGGTCGAGGTGGTCGCCCGGCTGGCCCACCAGGTGCACGGCGCGATCGGCTTCACCCAGGAGCACCGGCTGCACCACCTCACCCGGCGCTGCTGGTCGTGGCGGGACGAGGCCGGCACCGAGACGGCGTGGGCCCGGGTGCTCGGCGCCGGGCTGCTCGCCGACGGCCCCGACGCACTCTGGCCGGCACTCGCCCGGGTGGTGTGAAGCCGCGCATCCGGTCGTACCGCCGCTCCGACCGGGCGGCGGTCTACGACGTCTGCGTGCGCACCGCCGACGCCGGCGGTGACGCCCGGGGGCGGTGGTCGACCGACGACCTGATGCCCGACCTGTTCGCCGGCCCGTACGTCGACCTCGAGCCGGACCGGGCGTTCGTGCTGGACGACGGCGGGCGGGCGGTCGGCTACGTGCTGGGCACCGCGGACACGGCCGGCTTCGTGCGGGCCTGGCGGGCGCGGTGGCTTCCGCGGCTGGCCGATCGGTACCCGGCGCCGCCCGAGCCGCCGCGCACACCGGAGGAGCGGATGGTGTCGCTGCTGCACCGGCCGGAGCGGATGCTCGTGCCCGAGCTCGCGGCGTACCCAGCGCACCTGCACGTCGACCTGCTGCCCGAGGCGCAGGGCGCCGGCTGGGGACGGGCGCTGATCGAGGTGTTCTGCGCCGCGGTCGCTGCGGCCGGGGCACCCGGTGTGCACCTGGGCGTGGACCCGGCCAACGCCCGCGCCCTCGGCTTCTACGCCCGGCTGGGCTTCACCGAGGTCGCCGTCCCGTCGGTGTCGGGCGCGGTCTTCCTCGCGCGCCCGACCACCTGACCCGCGCTCGTCCGCCGTCGACTACACGGTCTCGGGGATGCGGAGGTGGGCGACGACCAGGTCGAGCTCGGCGACCTCGGTGATCCGCCCGCCCATCGCCCGGGCGTACTCCGTGCGCAGCGCATCGGCGCGCTGACCGGCGACGAGCATCGCCTCCCGGTCGGCGTAGGCGACGGCCAGCACGGTGCCGCCGGAGACCCGGTCGATCATCAGGCTGGCGCTGCAGAAGCCGGTGAGCTCCTCGATCCGGGGCAGCAGGGCCATCCGGAACGTGGCGACGTCGTCGTCGAGCGCCTCCGGGGCCGGGCGTGAGCTCCAGATGAGCCGGCAGACGGCGTCGGCGCCGGTGGGTTGCACCCGGTGCAGGACGGCGACCTCCCACTGGGCCACCACCGGCACCGCCCCGAGCAGCTGTCCGAGGCGCGCGCGGTCGCGTCGCATGCCCTCGGCGCTGCCGAGCATCGCCTGCTCGTCCGCCCAGCCGCTGGTGACGATGCAGCGGCCGGTGCGGCGGCCGACGAGCATCGACAGCCCGGTGCAGCCCGGGAGGCCGGTCGTCGTCGGGAGCCACTCGTCCCGGACGAAGTCGATCGCGTCGTCGAGGGCACGCGGGTTGCCACGAAGGGTGGTGGTCCGTGCGTACATGGGCTGCCTCCTCGGCTCCGGCGCCGCCCCCGGCGACGCCGCCGTGCAGCGAACTGTGCTCGTGTCCCTGAGCCGAGGTCAGCCGGGGAGCGGGCCTCGGTCACGGGACCCGGCGTTGCGTCACGGCCCGCTGAACGACGGCGCACCCTCTGCTTGCCGAGGGTCTCGCCCGGCTGGTCCGAGCCGTCGATCGCTCAGCGGGTCGCGCTGGGCGACCGGTGCCACTCCTCGGCCGCCTCGCCCAGCGCCACCGCCGTCGCCAGCCGCAATGTGCCACTGAGCCAGACCAGCAGGTCGTGCAGCCGCAGCCGGGTCAGCGGGGCGCCGAGCAGCTCGGCCGCCGCCTGCTCCAGCGCCGTGAAGGCGGCCTCGTTGGCGCGGAGCTCGCGGTGCACGACCGCCGCCGTCCCGCTGTCGCCCTCGCGCAGGTGCGGCACCGTCTGCAGCCAGGTGGCGCGGTGCAGCAACGGCACCAGGTCGGGACGGCGGTGGTGCAGCGCAGCCGTCACGTGCCGCCGCTGCGGTTCAGGCAGCTCACCGAGACCGCGCAGGGCGGCGCCGACGGTGCCCGGTTCACCGAGCACCGACAGCTCGTCGTCCGGCAGCTCCCAGAAGGCCCGTCCGGACGCACGCCCGGCGAGGGCGGCGGCCACGGGCCCGGCCGCGTCGAGGGCAGCGCGGACCGCGGACCAGGCGTCGGGGTCCAGCCGGCCGTGCAGCCCCTCGGCCACCAGCACGTCCTCGTCGCCCAGTGGCCCGGCGGGCACCGGCCGGGCGTCGAAGCGCTCGTAGCCGAAGGCCGGCACCTGGACCCACCGGCCGTCCCGCTCGTTGGGGGAGCGGTACCGCAGCGGCCGCCGTCCCTGGGCGTACCCCAGGACGGCGGCCAGCGCGGTGCCCCACGGCAGCGGCTCCGGTCCGGCAGTGGGCAGCGCGAGGTCCGGCCGGCCGGTCAGCACGGTGCGGAGGTCAGCCGGCCGGGCTGACGTCGTCCAGGTCGAAGCTGGACATGGACGCCCCGCCGGTGGCGAAGGTGGCCACGTCGGCGCCGGCGGCGCGGCCGGCCTCGGAGCCCATGCCGGCCCCCATCGCGTCGGCGGACTCGAAGTCCAGCTCGGCGATCAGGTACGGGCCGGGCGCGATGGGGTCCATCGAGCGCGGGTGCCCGACGGTGAACCGGAGGAGCCCGGGGATGGCCTGCGCCAGGCCGACGTGCACGTCCCGGTAGTGCTGGTCGAACTCCGCCGGGTCGGTCGGCTGGCCGTACTGGACGATCAGTCTGTGCACCACTGCGCCACCTCTCCTCGGTCCGCGGGCTCCGCTGCCCGGGACGCCGTGGTCAGCCAACCAGGGCGCCCGGGCTGCGGCGCGCTCAGCGGTGGCCGATGCCGCCGGGGCCGTGCTCGGGCGGGATGACCTCGCCCTCGATCGGCGGTCCGGGCGGGGTGCCGTCGCCGAACGGGCGGCCGCCCAGCTCCTCGCGCCCGTGCGGGGTCAGCCAGACCGACGTGTCCGGGCCCATCGGGATGATCTGGGTCGGGTTGATGTCGGCGTGCACGACGTAGTAGTGCTCCTTGATCTGCGGGAAGTCGGTGGTGTCACCGAAGCCCGGGGTCTGGAACAGGTCGCGGGCGTAGCCCCACAGCGCCGACATCTCGGCCAGCTTGTTCCGGTTGGCCTTGAAGTGGCCGTGGTAGACGGCGTCGAACCGGGCCAGCGTGGTGAACAGCCGCACGTCGGCCTCGGTGATCGTCTCGCCCATCAGGAACCGACGGGTGGACAACCGCTCCTCCAGCCAGTCCATCGCCGTCCACAGCCGCTCGTAGGCCTTGTCGTAAGCGCGCTGGGAGCCGGCGAAGCCGCAGCGGTAGACGCCGTTGTTCACCTCGGTGAAGATCCGCTCGATCACCTCGTCCATCTCCGCCCGCAGGTGCTCCGGGTAGAGGTCGGGGGCGCCGTCGCGGTGGAACGCGGTCCACTCACTGGAGAAGTCCAGCGTCATCTGCTTGAAGTCGTTGGTGACCACGGCCCCGGTCGGGACGTCGACCATCGCCGGCACCGTGATGCCGCGCGGGTACTCCGGGTCGCGGGCGAAGAACGCCTGCTGCAGCCGCTCGTACCCCAGCACCGGGTCGCGGCCGTCGGGGTCGAGGTCGAAGGTCCAGCTGCGTTCGTCGTGCGTGGGCCCGCAGATGCCCATGGAGATGGCCTGCTCCAGGCCGAGCAGCCGCCGGACGATCGCCGCACGGTTGGCCCACGGGCAGGCCCGGGCGATGACCAGCCGGTACCGGCCGGCCTCCACCGGCCACCGGCTGTCGCCGTCGGCGGTGATCCGGTCGGTGATGTAGTTCTGGTCCCGCTGGTAGTCCTGGCCCTTTTCGACGTAACCGCTGCCGCTCTTGGAGGTGCTCACCCCTCCAGCCTCGCCGACCGGACGCCCCGCCGCAGCGTGTGGCGCGCGGTGCCGGGCGATCGCGGCCTCGTGGGTCCGGGCCGGGCTAGCCTCGTGGCATGGCCGCCCCCTTCCGCCCGCCCTGGTTCGGCCACCGGGGAGTGCAGCTGCTGGCCGGCGTGGCGGTGGCCTACAACCTCGTCGCGATCGTGCTGCGGCTGGTGGACGGCGACTGGGGCGAGGCCTTCCTGAGCGTCGCGTGGACCGTGGTGTTCAGCTACGTGCTGGTGGAGTCGCTGCGGTTCCGAAAGCAGCAGGACGCCGGTCAGGACACCGCCGCCGACTGACCGGCGCCCGGACGGCACCGGCCGGGCCGGGGCAGCGGGATCGTGCTCGGCGCACCGGGAGCGGGACGGCGGGATGGAGCCGGCCACGGCCACGGGGCCGAGGACTCGCCGGGGACGCCGCCCCTCGCGTTGGCGTGTCACGAAATGGTCACTTACCGTCAGCGAGTCGTCCACATCCGCCGCTCAGGCTGGGCATGGACCCACTCCGCGTCGCCCTCCGAGAGGACCGTTCGTGCCCCTCCCCCCTGGTACCACCCGCACCGCTGCGAGGCGCGCTGCCCTCGGCGCTGCCACGGCGTCCGCTGCCGTGCTCGCCGCCGTCGCCGTCCCGGCGGTCGCAGTCGCCGCGCCGCCCACCACGCCGTTCATCTCCGAGATCCACTACGACAACGCCGGCACCGACGTGGGTGAGTTCGTCGAGGTGCAGCTCCCCGCCGGCACCAGCTCCGACGGCCTGAGCGTGGTCCTCTACAACGGGGGCAACGGTGCGGTCTACGACACCGACGCCCTCCCGGCCGTGACCGCGCCCGCGGACGGCTCGGCCGTCGCGGTCGTCGACTACCCGTCCAACGGGATCCAGAACGGCGCCCCGGACGCGGTCGCCCTGGTCCGCGGCACGGAGGTGCTCGAGTTCCTCTCCTACGAGGGGACGATGACCGCCGCCGGCGGCCCGGCCACCGGCACGACCAGCACCGACATCGGTGTCGAGGAGACCGGCAGCGAGCCGGCTGGGCAGTCGCTGTCGCGCAGCTACGACGCGGCCACCGACGCGCTCGTCTGGTCCGGTCCGGCCGCGGCCAGCAAGGGCGTGGTCAACTCCGCGGCCCCCGGTCCGGTGGAGCCGCCGCCGGCCGCCGGCGAGGTGTGCGACGTCCCGGTGACCAACGAGATCGGCGAGGTGCAGGGCACCGGCGCGACCACCCCGCTGGACGGCTCGACGGTCACCGTGCGCGGCGTCGTCGTCGGCGACGTCCCCGGGCTCTCCGGCTTCTACCTGCAGGACGCCGACGGTGACGGTGACGCCGCCACCTCCGACGGCGTCTTCGTCTTCTCGGCGGTCGAGGTGGACCTCGGCGACACCGTCGCGGTAACCGGCACCGCCGAGGAGTACTTCGAGCAGACCCAGATCCGCGGCGAGGCGAACGTGGGCATCTGCGCCGACGGCACCGTCGTGGACCTGCCGACGCCGGCCCCGCTGGACCTGCCCGCCGACGACGACACCCGCGAGCGGCTCGAGGGCATGCTGGTCGCCCCGGTCGACACCCTGACCGTCAGCGAGGTCTACGCCCTCACCAGCTACGGCGAGCTGACCCTGTCCGAGGGAGGCCTGCTGGTGCAGCCCACCGAGCTGGCCCGCCCCGGCGCCGGCGCGGACGCGATCGCGGCGGAGAACGCCCTGCGCCGCATCGTCCTCGATGACGCGCAGAGCAGCCGGGTCAGCGTCACCACCGCGCCGTACCTGTCCCCGGAGACCCCGGTGCGGGTGGGCGACGAGCTGTCCTTCACCGAGCCGCTGGTGCTCGGCTACGGGTTCGACGCCTGGCGGCTGCAGCCGGCCGACGGCACCGCGGACGGCGTCTTCGCCCTGCAGAACACCCGCCCGGCCGCGCCGGGCGAGGTGGGTGGCGACGTCCAGCTGGGTGCGTTCAACGTGCTCAACTACTTCCTCACCTTCGGTGGGGTCGGCCGGGGTGCGCCGAACCAGGCCGAGTTCGAGGAGCAGGCCGGCAAGATCGTGACGGCGATCAACGCGCTGGACGCCGACGTGGTCACCCTGATGGAGATCGAGGACACCGACTCCACCGGGCTGACCCCGGGCAACGCGGACACCGCGCTGGCCGACCTGGTGACCCGGCTCAACGCCGACGCCGGCAGTCAGAAGTGGGCCTACGTCGCCTTCCCGGAGGAGCTGTACGCGGTCGACCGGGACGTCATCCGCAACGCGATCATCTACCAGCCCGCCGTCGTCACCCCGGTCGGTGACTCGGTCGGCCTGGTCGACGAGTCGGTCTGGTCCAACGCCCGCGAGCCGATCGCCCAGACGTTCACCGCGGACGGCGACGCCTTCACCGTGGTGGCCAACCACTTCAAGTCCAAGGGCGGCACCGGCACCGGTGACAACCTCGACACCGGGCAGGGCTCGTTCAACGGCGACCGGGTGCGGCAGGCGGAGTCGCTGGCGGTCTTCGCCGAGCAGCTGGAGGCGCAGACCGGCGACCCGGACGTCGTGCTGATGGGCGACTTCAACGCCTACACCCAGGAGGACCCTATCGAGGCTCTCCGCGACGAGGGCTTCGTCAACCTGGGTGAGGAGTTCGACCCGGGCCGGTACAGCTATGTGTTCAACGCACTGTCCGGTTCGCTGGACCACGCGCTGGCCACGGCCGAGCTCACCGCCAAGGTCACCGACGTCGTGCACTGGAACATCAACTCGGTGGAGTCCTTCGCCTACCAGTACGCCGGCGACCCGGAGCTGTACGCGGCGGACCCCTACCGCTCCAGCGACCACGACCCGCTGCTGCTGGGCATCGACCTCGAGGAGACTGTCGTGGTGCCCGAGCCGCAGCTCTGCCAGGGCCTCGAGCCGACCCTCGTCGGCACCGAGGGCGACGACGTGCTGCGTGGCGGCAACGGCGTCGACGTGATCATGGGCCTGGGCGGCAACGACACCATCACCGGTGGCAACGGCGCCGACATCATCTGCGGCGGCGCCGGCGACGACGTGATCCGCGGCGGGAACGGCAGCGACGTGCTGCTGGGCGGCGCCGGGGACGACGAGCTGCGCGGGGACAACGGCAGCGACACGCTGATCGGCGGCCCGGGCACCGACGTCCTTGACCAGGGGCGGGGCAAGGGCTCCGAGGAGCAGGACGGCGCGGAGTCCTGACCGAGGGCTGATCGGTTCTTGAACCGCACAACGGCGGCGTCCCACCGAGGTGGGGCGCCGCCGTTGTCGTGTGCGGAGCGGGTCAGCCGCGTTCCGCCGGCGCGGCGGACGCCTCAGACTCCTCGGGCTCGTCCTCGGGCTCGTCCTTGAGGAACAGGTACCAGTAGGACGTGGACACGAAGACCACCGCGCCGACGAGGTTGCCGGCGCCGGCCAGCAGCCAGTTGAGCGCCGCGTCGTCCCAGCCCAGGTCCGGGACGCCGGCGAAGATCGCCGCCGGGAGGAAGAACATGTTGGCGATCACGTGGTCGAAGCCCATCGCCACGAACGCCATGATCGGGAAGAAGATCGCCAGGATCTTGCCCGAGACGGTCGTCGCCGCCAGGGACATCCAGACCGCGAGGCAGACCAGCCAGTTGCAGCCGACCGCGCGGAGGAACGTCTGCCAGGCCGTCTCGCCCAGCGCCTTGCCCTCGGAGATCGAGGCCAGCCGCTCGTAGGTGAGCCCGCCGGTACCGGTGGCGCTGGCGTCCCCGATCACCCCGGTCTGCACGGCGAGGAAGAAGGCCACGAACATGGCGCCGACCAGGTTGCCGATCAGCACCAGGGACAGGTTCTTGGCGACGTCGCCGAGGCCGATCTTGCCGCGCATGGCCCCCAGCGGGACCAGTGCCATGTTGCCGGTGGCCAGGTCGGAGCCGGCGACGAGCACGAGCACCAGGCCGAGGGTGAAGGTGGCGCCGGTGAACAGCGTCGGCAGCGTCCCCCAGGTCTCCGGGTCGAGGCCGGAGGAGACGACGATGGCGACGAGGCCGCCGAAGGCGATGTAGGCGCCGGCCAGGAAGGCGCTGACCAGCACCTTGTCCCAGGTGCGGCGGGTCTTCTTCGCCCCGGTCGCGGCGGCGACCTGGGCGATCTCCTTGGGTGCGCGAGCGGGCAAGGCGTACCTCCTGGGGAGTCGAGCGGGTCGGCCCGTGGTCTCAGGCCCGGGAGGCACCAGCCTCTCGGACAGCGCGAGGTCCCGCACGGCGAGCCGGTGCGATCACCGACCCGGCCCCGTGGAGTGGACCCGGTGCGGCTGACGCCCGTCCCACGTGCCGGGTGCCCCCGAGCGCGTCGTCGTCGGCGGCCGATCGGACGATCTCGATACGGTCGGATCATGGCAACAGCGACCAGGAGAACGGCTGCCGGTGTCGCCGCCATGGTGCTGGCGGTCACGGCGTGCAGCACGTCCGCGGCACCCGAACTGGCCGCGTTCGACCGGCCGGCGACGAGCGAGGACGCCGTTCCTGAGTACGTCGACGTGGATCCGCAGCTCGACGAGGTCCGCTACATCGGTGCGGCAGACGGCGCACTGGTCTATGCCGCCCAGGGCCAGGCCGACCAGCCATGGTGCGTTCTCGTCGTGGTCGCCCGGTCGGTGGAGGGCGGGGACTGGGTGGCGGGCTTCTCGTGTGCCGACGGTGACGACTTCGCGCAGGGGGGAGTCCGGATCGCCGTCCGGGACGCGCAGGGCCGGGACGGTGAGGCCCTTCTGCTGCCGGACGACTTCGCTGGTGAGGTCGAGGCGGGCTGGGAGATCGTCGAGCCGAACCTCGCCGTACCGGTCGAGTCGTAGTCGGGTCGGGTGGCTGCTGGGTCGGGCCACCTCGGAGGCCGACGTTCGTCAGTCGCCACCCCGCGGCCGGGCGCGCACGTGCATGCGCTCTCCCTGTGGCCCGAACAGGGCCAGCAGCTCGACCGGGGCCGGCCCGGGGTTGGTCAGCGCGTGCGGCACATGGGTGTCGAACTCGACCACCTCGCCCGGGGTGAGCTCCAGCCGCTGGTCGCCGAGGAAGAGCACGAACCGGCCGTTGAGCACGTAGAGCCACTCGTAGCCCTCGTGCGTCTTGAGCTCCACGCCGCCGGTGGGGTGACCCGGAGGCATGATCATCTTGTAGGCCTGCAGCCCGCCGGGCCGGCGGGTGAGCGGCAGCATGGTCATGCCGTCGCGCAGCACCGGGCGCGGCTGGACCCGGGGGTCCTGCGACGGTGGCTCGTCGAGCAACTGGTCCAGCGGCACCTGCAGGGCGCGGGTGAGCGGCAGCAGCAGCTCCAGCGTCGCCCGCCGCTGCCCGGACTCCAGCCGGGACAGCGTGCTCACCGAGATGCCGGTGGTCTCCGACAGCTGGGTCAGCGTGGTGTCCCGCTGCTGGCGCAGCGCTCGCAGTCGGGGCCCGACGGCCTGGACCACCGCATCGACGTCGTCGCTCATGCCGACCAGCTTGCCGGTACAGCAACGATGTTTGTCAAGCCGCGCCCATGTGGGAGCTGGTCACTGCCAGGCCCAGCGGGCCGGTTCGACCAGCGGGAACACGGTGCCACCGGCGGCCAGGTGCAGGCTCCAGCTGCCGTCGATCCCGCTGTCCAGGTCCTCCCGCAGCGCCTCGGCCCACTCGTCGTCGCTCGCGGTGACCAGCGACCGGCCGGGCCGGCACAGCGCCAGCGCGAGGTGGCCGTCGGCGCAGTCGCTCTGCTCGGTGACCGCGTCGTGCAACGCCAGCAGACCGGTCAGGCTCTCGTGCCGGGGCCGGCGGGGGAGGTCGTCGACCGGCATGAGCACCGGCAGCATCAGCCCGGCGGCGTCGAACCAGGCCAGCCACAGGCTGCGGGCACCGAAGACCGGCGGCGCGAGCACGGTGTGCCAGCGCCGGGTGAGCTCGGTGGCGGAGCGGACGGGGAGCTGGGCGAGCGGCGTCGTGGTCACGGGTCGACCGTGGCAGCCCATGGGTACCGGCGGGCCGTCGTCCACAGGTTGCTGCGGCGCCCACAGCCGGGCGCGCCGGCCGCGGCCTGGCTGGTGCCGTCGGTGGTAGGCGGCACCAGCTCAGCCGGTCAGGCCATCTCCGGTACCCGCAGGTGCGCTACGGTCAACTCGAACTCGGCGACCTCGACGATCCGCATGCCCGTCGCCGCGGCGAAGTCCTCGCGCATCGCCGAGCCCATCTCCCGCGACTGCTCCAGCTCTGCGCGGCTGGCGTAGGTGATCGCCGTGGAGGCGCTGCCGGTGTCCCGGTCGACCAGCAGGCTGACGCTGCAGAAGCCGGGCAGGTCGCTCATCCGTGGCAGCAGGCTCATCCGGAAGGCGTCGATCATCCCGATGAGCTGCGCCGGGTCGCCGTCGGTCCAGACGACCCGGGTCCAGGCGCCGTCGCCGGCCGGGCGCTCCCGGTGCAGCACCGCGATGTCCCACTCGGCGACGCCCATCTCCTCGGCCCGCATCACCTCGGCGGCCTGGTCGCGCAGCTCACCGACGGCGACCGCGCTGGCCCGCATCGCCTCGTGGGTGGCCCAGGCGGCGGTGACGATGCAGCGGCCGGCGTCCCGGTCGGCGAGCATCGACATGCCCACGCAGCCGCTCATGCCGCGCAGCATGGGCCAGACGGCGTCGCGGACGTACTCGATGCCCTCGTCGACGGCCTGCGGGTCGCCGCGCACCGTGGTGGTCCTGGCGTGCATCCCCGTCCTCCTCCCTGGCCGCGCCCGGACGGCACCGCCGCGAGGTCGAGGGTCCTCGCGCACCGCGCCCGTCGAGGGGTTCGTGCGCCGCCCTCGGCGCGCCCCGGCGCGTGCACACTCCCCGCACCCCGTCGCACACGCGGTGCTGCTCAGCCTGGGGAGGACGCCTCGGCGACGGTGATCGCGGCGTTGACCAGCGCCAGGTGGGACAGCGCCTGGGGGAGGTTGCCGAGCAGGTCGCCGGTCGCCGGGTCGAGCATCTCGCTCAGCAGCCCGACGTCGTTGGGGGTGCTCATGAGCTCGTCCATCAGGCCGCGCGCCTCCTCGACCCGGCCGCACAGCGCGAGCGCGGAGACCAGCCAGAACGAGCAGGCGAGGAAGACGCCCTCCTCCTCGGCGGCACCGGTGAAGCGGTACAGGTGTGGGCCGGCGCCCAGCTCGGCGCGCAGCGCGTCCAGCGTGCTGCTCATCCGCTCGCCCCGGTCGAAGCCGCTGATCGCGTGCAGCACGATCGAGGCGTCCAGCTGGTCGGTGCCCGGGTACCAGACGTAGGCGCCGCGCTCGTCGGACCAGCAGTTCTGCTCGACCCACTCCCGGATGTGCTCCGCCTCGCTGCGCCAGCGGGCGTCGTCGCCGGGGATCTGCCCGCTCTCGGCCAGCTCCACGGCCTTGGTCAGCGCCATCCAGCAGCCCAGCTTCGAGGTCGTGTAGTGCCGGTGCTCGGGCAGCTCCCACATGCCGGAGTCCTTGCTCCGCCACCGGTCGCAGGCCAGGTCGGCGACGCCGGCCAGCAATCGGCCGGTGTGCGCGTCCAACACGTTCCCGTGCTCCACGTACAGCGCGACGATGCTGAAGAGGTCACCGAAGACGCCCAGCTGCAGCTGCCCGGCCGCGTTGTTGCCGCTGACCACCGGGGCGGCACCGCGCCAGCCCGGCACGTCGCGGAACTCCGCCGTCGGCACCAGGCCGCCGTCCAGGGCGTAGACCACCTGCGGCTCGGGGCCGTGCTGGCGGATCGTGGACAGCAGCCAGCTGATCGCGCCGTGGGTCTCCTCGCGCAGGCCGAACCGGAACAGCGCCGTCAGCGCGTAGGCGGAGTCGCGCACCCACGCGTAGCGGTAGTCCCAGTTCTTGCCTCCGCCCGGCGACTCCGGCAGCGACGTGGTGGCGGCGGCGACCATCGACCCGCTGGCCGCGTGGACCAGCAGCTTGAGGGTCAGCGCACTGCGACGGACGGCGGTGTCCCAGGGGCCGTCCCAGTCGAAGCTGCGCATCCACGCCGCCCAGTTCTCGATCGTCCGGTCGACCCCGGCGTCGATCGCCTCGGCCGCCGGCAGGAACAACGGCTCGCTCTCCGTGGCGACCAGGCCCAGCAGGTGCCGGGAGCCGGGGGCGGTGCGGAAGACGACGTCGATCCGCCGGTCGCCGTAGTCGACGGAGTCGGCGCCCAGCGTGCGGACGGCGAGGGTCAGGTCGTCCACCCGCAGCACGGCGCCGTGCGCGGTCTGGTGCACCCACGGCGAGGCGGTGTTCAGGCAGGTGCCCGGCCGGACCGCCGCCCGCATCTCGACGTGCCCGTCGACCCCCTCGATCCGGCGAGCCAGCTCCGACCACGGCAACCGGCCGGCGACGCCGCTGTTGAGCGAGTCGGTGACCCGCACGCTGCCCGAGGCGGTGGTGAAGGTGGTGGTGAGCACGTTGGTGTGCGCCACGTACGCGCGGCGCACGGTGGACTCCTCGACCGGGTGCAGCTCGATGCAGCCGCCCTGATCGGCGTCCAGCAGCGCGCCGAACACCGGGGCGCCGTCCATCTCCGGCAGCGGCAGCCAGTCGATCCGGCCGTCCCGGGCGACGAGCGCGACGGTGCGGCCGTCTCCGATCGCGGCGTAGGAGCGCAGGTCGGCGTAGCCGGCGGCGTCCCGCTCGTCGACCGGGCCGGCGCCGGCGCCGTCCGCGCCCCAGTGCAGGGCGGGACGGCGCCGGGTGTCGTGCAAGGACGTCACGGCGTCGGCATCCCACCGTTGACGTTGAGGGTCTCCCCGGAGACGTAGCCGGACTCCGGCGAGGCGAGGAAGACGTAGGCCGGGCCGAGCTCGGCCGGCTGACCGGCGCGGCCGATCGGCGTCTCCTGCCCGAACTCCGGGAGCGCCTCGGTGGGCTGGCCGCCCGAGGCCTGCAGCGGCGTCCAGAACGGACCCGGGGCCACCACGTTGACCCGGATGCCCTTCGGGGCCAGCTGCTGGGCTAGCGCCTTGCTCATCGTGTTGATCGCGGCCTTGGTGGTGGCGTAGTCGACCAGGCCGGGGGAGGGCTGGTAGGCCTGGATGGAGCTGGTGTTGATGATCGAGGCGCCGGCGGGCAGGTGCGGCAGCGCCTCCTGGACGATCCAGAACAACGCGTAGACGTTGGTCTTGAAGGTGGCGTCGAACTGGTCGCTGGTGAGGTCGGCGAGGTCGTCGACGTAGGTCTGCTTGCCGGCGATGTTGGCGATGATGTCCAGCCCGCCGAGCTCCTCGACCGCGGTGTGCACCAGCGCGCGGGCGGCGGTCTCGTCGGAGATGTCCGCAGGGGCGAGCACGGCCTTGCGGCCGGCCTCCTCGACCAGCGCGGCGACCTGCTCGGCGTCGGTCTGCTCGCTGGCCAGGTAGTTGAGGACGACGTCGGCGCCCTCCCGCGCGAAGGCGATCGCGGCGGCGCGCCCGATGCCGGAGTCGGCGCCGGTGACCAGGGCCTTGCGCCCGGTGAGCCGGCCGGTGCCGCGGTAGCTCTGCTCACCGTGGTCGGCGCCGGGCTGCAGCTCCGTGGTCAGGCCCGGAGCGTCCTGGGACTGCTCGGGGAACCCGTCGGTGCGGTACTGGGTGGTCGGGTCGGTGAAGGTGAACTGGTCGGCCATGACATCCGGCGTGCCCCATCCGATGGGGCGTCACACACCGGTCAGTCGTCGCGATCGCGGCGGCGCTCGCGCCAGCGCTCGAGGGCCTTCTCGATGTCCTCCTCGTCCAGCTCGGCGTCCTCGGTCGGCTCGGCCGTCGGCGTCGGCGTCGGCGTCGGGGCGGGTGCGGGCGCGGGTGCCGGGGCGGGCGGCGGCGGTGGCGGCGGAGGTGGCGGAGGGGCGACCGCATGGGTGATGGTCACCGCGGCACCGGGCAGCACCTGACCGACCGGGTCGAGCGCGATCACCGAGCCGTCGGGGACGTCGCCGGTCTGCAGTGGCCGCAGCGTCGGGACCAGACCGCGCTCGACCAGCTCGGCCTGCACCTCCGCCGCCGGCCGGCCGACGTAGTCCGCCGTGGAGAGCGAGACCAGCTGCACCACCGGGGTGCTCGGGGGCGTCGGTTCGACGGTCGCGGTCGGCTCGGCTGTGGCGGGCGGGTCCTCGCGGCCGGTGGCGAGCTGGAGCAGGCCGAAGGTGCTCCCCATCGCGACGAGGAAGGCGAGCAGGGTGGCGACCAGGAACGGCCAGCGGCGACGGCTCTCCTGCTCGGGCTCGTCGACGTCGTCCTCGTCGGCCGGGGGCAGCGTGTAGGTCTGGGTCGCCGGGAAGGGCGGCAGCGGGGTCGGGGTGCGCACGGCAGGCAGTTCCGCCGTCCGGATGGCCGGCATCACCGCCGTCCGTGGCTCGGCGTCCGCCGCACCGACGGGCCGACCGGCGAGGACGTCATCGATGGCGGCACGGAAGGCAGCGCCGTCGGCGAAGCGCTCGGCGGGGTCCTTGGCGATGGCGCGCTCGATCAGCCGGCGCACCGGTGCCGGGACGTCGTCGGGCAGCGGCGGCGGGACCTCCCGGATCCGCCGGAGCGCGACCTCCACCGCGTCCCCGCCGTCGAAGCCGCGGTGCCCGGCCAGGCACTCGTAGCCGACCAGGCCGAGGGCGTAGACGTCGCTGGCCGGGGTGGCGCGGTTGCCGGCGGCCTGCTCGGGGGAGAGGTAGTGGGCGGTGCCGACGACCTCGCCGGTGATGGTCAGCGGCACGCTGGTGGCGGAGACCGCGACGCCGAAGTCGGTGAGCTTGACCCCGCCGTCGTCGGCGAGCAGGACGTTGCCCGGCTTCACGTCCCGGTGGACGACGTCGGCGGCGTGCGCGGCGGCCAGCCCGGCGGCGCACTGCCGGAGCACCTGCAGCGTGCGGTCCGGCGACAGCCGCGGCTCACGCCGCAGCAGCGTCGCCAGCGACTCGCCGCGGACCAGCTCCATCACCAGGTAGGCGAGGTGCTCGCCGCGGGTGCTGGCGTCGGGCAGCACCTCGCCGTAGTCGAAGAGGGTGGCGATGTGCGGGTGCACCAGGCCGGCGGAGTGCTGCGCCTCGGCCCGGAAGCGGGCGAGGAAGGTCGCGTTGGCGGTGTACTCGCTGCGCAGGACCTTGACCGCGACGTCCCGGCCGAGCACGGTGTCGCGGGCGCGCCACACCTGGCCCATGCCGCCGGAGGCGATCAGCGTCTGCAGCTCGTAGCGCCCCCCGAGGAGCTGACCGTTGGGGTGCACCGGCACATCCTCCACGTTCGGCCGCGGCGGTGTGCGACTCCTGGGGCGGGAGTCACAGGCGGCACAGGAGCTCTCCCGAACTCAGGAGCTCGAGCTGGGTCCGGAGGGCGGTGATCCGCGCCTCGGCCTCCGCCACGAGCGCGTCGTGCACCCGGCCCCAGTCGGCGGGGGTCGGGTCCGGCGGGAGCTCGGCGAGCACCGCAGCCACCTCCGCGACCGTGAGACCGATGCGCTGCGACACCCGGGCGACCTTCACCCGGCAGGCGGCGTCGGGGCCGAAGCGCCGTTGGTTCCCGGACGTGCGCACGCTGCTGATCAGGCCGTGGTGCTCGTAGAAGCGGACCGCAGAGGCGGCCACCCCACTGGCCTCGGCGACCTGGCCGACGGTGAGACCGTCGGCGACCTTGACTTCAACCATTGTTGAAGTCCTAGCGTCGCCGGCATGACCAGTCAAGACAGACAGGGGCCGGAGGACCGGCCGATGACGCTGACGATCGTCGTGGCCAGCACCCGTGCGGTCCGTGGAGGGCCGGTGGTCGCGGGGTGGTTCGCCGCGGTCGCCGGACGACGGGGTGACCTGCGCGTGGAGGTGCTGGACCTCGCCGAGGTGCGGCTCCCCGACGTGGGGTCGGCGGCCGGTGCGGGGGCCCCGTCGGCCGTCTCCACCCGGCTGCACCAGGCGGATGCGTTCGTGGTCGTGACGCCGGAGTACAACCACAGTTACCCGGGGCCGCTGAAGAACGCCATCGACACCTTCGACGCCGAGTGGCACGCCAAGCCGGTGGGCTTCGTCAGCTACGGCGGCATCTCCGGGGGGCTTCGGGCGGTCGAGCACCTGCGGCCGGTGTTCGCCGAGGTGCACGCCACGACCATCCGGGAGACGGTCAGCTTCGCCCACTACGGCGAGCTGTTCGACGAGGCCGGCCGGCTCCGGGCGCCGGAGCGGGCGACCGCCGCGGCCGAGCGCCTGCTGGACCAGCTGGTGTGGTGGGGGCAGGCGCTGCGCACCGCCCGCGACCGCGCGCCCTACGCCGCATGACCGGCGCCCCGGCCGATCGGCCGCGCGCCGCGATCGGCCCCGTCCCCGACGACGTCGCCGCGGCGGTCACCGCCGTCCTCGCCGGCATCCAGTCGGGCTTCAACGCCAAGACCCCCGGCACCTCGATGGGTGGCTTCCTCGCCGACGCGGTCTCCGTGTCCCCGGACGGACGGCGGACCAGCGGCGCGGACGAGCTCACCGAGTACCACCAGCACCGGCTGACCGGACCGGCACGGCACTGGCGCATCCAGCAGGAGGTCCAGCAGCTGGCCCTGGTGGACGAGGACACGGTGGTCGCCGACGTCCACCAGCGGATGCAGACCCCGGAGGGCGACTTCACCAACCGGGGGACCGCCGTCCTGGTCCGGCGCGCAGGGGAGTGGTGGATCGCCCGGTTCCACGACACCCGCGCCACCGGGGGCTGACCACGCCGTTCGGCTCAGCCGTCGTTCCCGCCCCCGGTGCCGTTCCCGCCGCCTTCGGTGCCGTTCCCGCCGCCCCCGGTGCCGGTCCCGCCGCCCCCGGTGCCGTTCCCGCCGCCCCCGGTGCCGCTCCCGTCGCCCTGGTCCGGCTCGTCCTCGTCGCCCTCGTCCGGCTCGTCCTCGTCGCCGTCGGTCGGGGTGAGCGTCGGGGCGGTGGTCGGTGCGGGTGGGGCGGTGGCGTAGGTGACCGTGACGACGGTGCCCTCGGCCAGCTCGCCGGCCGGGGTGACGGCGAGGACCTCGCCCTCGTCGGCGTCGGCCGTCTGCCGCGGGACGGCGCTGACGGACAGGTCGAGGCCGATCAGGTCGGCCTCGACGTCGCCGATCCGCCGGCCCAGGTAGTCGTCGGCGTCCACCTCGACCAGCACAGCACTGGGGGTGGTGGTCTCCTCGGTGGTGGGCGTGGTCGGGGACGTCTGCTCGGCGTTCGTCGTCGGTGTCGTGGTGGAGGTGTCCGTCCCGTCGTCGCCGAGCAGCTGGAACCCGGCGACGGCGACGGTGGCCGCGATGAGCACCGCGAGCAGCGGCAGCAGCAGTCGGCGGCGCCTGTCCTCCCGCTCCCGCTCGGGCCCCGGCCCGGCTGCGCCGGCACCGACGGCGCCCACCCCGGCAGCACCGGCACCCACCCCGGCAGCGCCCACCCAGGGGGTGGTCGCGGCCCCACCGACGGCCGGCATGACCCGCGTGCTCGGCGACTGTGCCGACATCCCGGCCGCGGGGAGCACCGTCGTCCGGTCGGTCTGCGGCAGGGGGCGCCCGGCGCGGACGTCGTCGATCGCGGTGCCGAAGGCGGCGCCGTCCGGGTAGCGCTGGGCCGGGTCCTTGACCATCGCGGCTGCGATCAGCTGGCGCACCGGGGCCGGGACGTCGTCCGGCAGGGGTGCGGCGGTGTCCCGGATCTGCATCAGCGCGACCTGCACCGAGCTCTCCGCGTCGAAGGCGTGGTGGCCGGCCAGGCACTCGTAGCCGACGATGCCGAGGGCGTAGACGTCGCTGGCCGCCGTGGCCCGGTCGCCCTGGGCCTGCTCGGGGGAGAGGTAGTGCGGGGTGCCGATGACCTGGCCGGTCTGGGTGAGCGGCACGCTGGAGCCGGAGACGGCGACCCCGAAGTCGGTGATCTTCACGGTGCCGTCGTCGCCGATCAGCACGTTGCCGGGCTTGACGTCGCGGTGGACGACGCCGGTGGCGTGTGCGGCGGCCAGGCCGGCGGCGCTCTGCCGCAGCACGTCGAGGGTGCGCTCGGGGCTCAGCCGGCCCTCGCGGCGCAGCAGCGCCGACAGCGACTCACCGCGCACCAGCTCCATCACCAGGTAGGCGAGGTGCTCGTCGCGCGGGCCGGCGGGTGGGATCTCGCCGTAGTCGAACAGGGTGGCGATGTTCGGGTGCACCAGGCGGGCGGCGAGCTGTGCCTCGGCTCGGAAGCGGGCCAGGAACGTCGGGTCGCCGGTGAACTCGCTGCGCAGCACCTTCACCGCGACGTCCCGCTCGAGCAACGTGTCGCGGGCCTGCCAGACCTGCCCCATGCCGCCGGTGGCGATCAGCGAGGTGAGCTCGTAGCGCCCGCCCAGGAGCTGACCGTCCGGGTGCATGTGGCTCCTCCCTGGTGCGCTGCCCGGGGCGTCCGGACGCCCCATCCCACCAAGTCGGGCCTGCGGTGGCGACCCCGGGCCCCCGATCAGGGGAGCCGGAGGCGCGGCCGCGGTGCCTCAGGCGGCGGGGGTCAGTGGTCCGGCCAGTTCGGCGGCCAGCTCGGTGAAGACCCGGCAGGTGACCTCCAGCTCGCGGCGCAGCGCGCCGATCACCGGGCCGGGAGTCGGCAGCTGCCCGGTGCGGGCGGCCTCCTCCAGGGTGGCGCAGAGCGCGGCCAGCGGGCCGGCGCCGAGGGTGGCCGCGCTGCCCCGCAGCTTGTGGGCGGTCTCCTCGACGGCGACGGCGTCCCCGGCGCGCAGCGCGTCCTCGACGGACATCAGGCCGTCGGGCGCCCAGCCGACGAAGGTGCTGAGCAGCTCGGCGTGCAGCCGGCGCTCGGTCTCGTCGTCGAGGTCCCAGAGGTCCTCGACGTGGTCGCGGACGGCCTCTCCGCGGGCGGCGGCGGTGTCCTCCAGGGCGGTGTCGATGGCCGCGGTCAGGGCGGTCATCGACACCGGCTTGGCGAGGTAGGCGGCGTTCAGTGCGGCGCCGGCGGCCACGTCACCGGGCAGGGCCCGGCCGCTGAGGAAGATCAGCGGCAGGTCGGCCCACACCGGGTCGCGCCGCAGGGCGGAGGCGAGGGACAGCCCACTGCCGCGGGCATGAACATGAGATCGGCATTCAGCCGCGGGTACCGCATCGGCGTCGAGGGAGTTCACCCCATGGGGGTCCGTCCCCGGTGGGGCCATGATCGCGCTCCTGCCCCCAGGAGGTGTGAGGCGGGGGCGGTGTGCACCAGTGCGGCGATCTCCCGCTCGACTTCCCGGCTGCCCGAGCTCAGGGGAGGCGGCACGTCGGTCGGGGGCCGGCTGGCGCACCCGATCGGGACGACGGTCCGGGGGCGTGCTGCAGCCGGGAAGGAGCTGTGGCCATGTCAGCCGCGCGGACGTGATGCAGACCACTGCTAGCAACATGCTTGCAAGAGTTAGCAGAGGGGTCTTTCGGGGCATGGTGAAGACATGGCCGACAACAAGAAGATCGTCAACCAGCTCCGCGCACTCTTGCTCCTCACCAAGACCGAGGAGCAGGTCGCGCGTACTCGGATCTCGCAGGCCCGGACCGACGCCGTCCGCCGCGAGCTCACGCAGAACGCCGACAACGCAGCGGCCCGCACCATCGAGATCACCGAGGCCCTCCGCTCCCTCGGCGGTGTCCCGGACGTCGTGACCCCGGCCCTCGGCCGGCTCTCCGCGACACTGAAGGCCACCTTCGAGCAGGCGGCTCCCATCGAGGAGGCGCTCCTGACCGACCTGTCGCTCGAGCACCAGCTGCTCGACCGCGCCACCTACGTCAAGGTCCTGGCCGAGCAGGCCAAGGAGACCCAGGTGCGCCGGCTGGCCGAGAAGCTCATCGGCGCCCACCAGGCGACGGTCGAGTGGCTGACCGTCGTCCTCGCCGAGGAGGCCCTCGGTGGCCCCGCGGCGCTCGTCGCGACCCCGGTCCAGAAGGTCGCCGGCGGTGTGGCCCGCGCGGTCAACGCCCCGGTCCGCTTCTGGACCTACACGGTCAACAACGCCGTCGACACCGTCCGGGACGCCGGTGAGGAGACCTCCGACCGGTTCTCCGCCGTGACCGACCGGGCGCAGCACCTCACCGACGCCGTCCGCGAGACGCTCACCGTCGGCCGCCGCGCCTCGCTGCGTCGCGCCGAGGAGATCGCCCGCCGCGAGGGCGACAAGGACGCCGCCGAGGCCGCCAAGTCCGCCCGCGAGGAGCTCGGCGACGTCTCCGCCGACGAGCTGCCGATCAAGGACTACGACCAGCTCTCCGTGAACGACGCCGTGAAGGCCATCAAGGGGCTCGAGGAGCCGCACGACATCCGCGTGGTCATCCGCTACGAGGAGGCCCACAAGAGCCGGTCGAGCCTGGTCAGCGCCGCGCAGACCCAGTTCGCCTCGCTCGCCAAGGAGGCCGTGGGCGTCGACGCCTGATCCCGCAGGACCATCGGAGGGTCCACACCCCGCTCGCCGGGGTGTGGACCTTCTCTGCGTCGCCGTGCCCGTTCCGTGGGGCCGCGCCCGGTCACGGGCTCGCGGCAGGCGCGACAACGGTGAGCCTGCTGCCCGCCGCAGGTGATGTGCGTCCCTGGCGGGTTCCCGGCCAGGAACCCGCCAGGACCGTGCACTGCCCGCAACGGCGCGGGGCCCCGGCGGGGCGTCAGGCCGGGGCGGGGGCGGTGTGCACGAGGTCGGCGATCTCCCGCTTGACCGCGTTGAAGGCCGGGCTGGTCACGTCGCGGTCGGTCAGGTCGACCGGGACGATCCGGCGGATGGAGCCGGGCACGCCGTGCGAGGCGCCCCCGGTCATCACCACGACCCGGTCGGCCAGGTAGACGGCCTCCTCGATCGAGTGGGTCACGAAGACCACCGTCGTCCGGGTGTCGACGTGGATGCGCTTGAGCTCGGCCTGCAGGTCGGCGCGGGTGAGCGCGTCCAGCGCGCCGAACGGCTCGTCCATCAGCAGCAGGGACGGGTCGTTGGCCAGCACCCGGGCGATCGCCACCCGCTGCTGCATGCCGCCGGACAGCTGGGCGGGGTACTTCGCCGCGAACCGGGTCAGCCCCACCGCGGCGATGAACCGGTCGGTGACCGCGGCGACCTCCGCCTTGGGCAGCTTCTTGCGGGCCGGGCCGTAGGCGACGTTCTCCCGCACCGACAGCCAGGGGAACAGGCCGTAGTCCTGGAAGACGACGCCGCGGTTCGGGGCCGGGGCCGGTGACCGGCATCCCGCCGACCTCGACGACGCCGCCGCTGGGCCGCTCGAAGCCGGCCAGGATGCGCAGCAGCGTGCTCTTGCCGCAGCCGCTCGCGCCGACCACGGCGACGAACTCACCGGAGGCGATCGTCAGGTCGACGTCGGCCATGGCGGCGACCCCGCCGGCGTAGACCTTGCTCAGGCCGGCGATGCGGACGTCGGCGGTGCGGCCGGCGGAGAGGTGTTGGGTGTCCATCGTCGGCTCCTACTTGATCAGCGGGCGGTCGCGGAACAGGACGCGGAAGACCAGCGTCAACAGCCGGTCGGAGAGGAAGCCGGCGACGGCGATGCAGATCATCCCGACGACGATCTGGTCGGTCTGCACGACGTCGCGGGCCAGGAAGATCGTCGAGCCGAGGCCGGTCGGGACGCCGGTGGTCTCGCTGAGCACGAGGATCACCCAGGCCAGTCCGAGACCCACCCGCATGCCGTTGACGATCGCCGGCGCGGCGGCCGGCAGCACCACCCGCAGCAGCGTGCCGACGCCGGAGGTGCCCAGCATCCGGGCGGCCTCCAGCAGGCGCTCGGGCACCTGCCGGGCGCCGCTGATGGTGCCCAGCACGATGGGGAAGAAGGCGGACAGCGTGATCAGGAAGATCGAGGCCTGGTCGCCGTAGCCGATGAGCAGGGCCACCAGCGGCACCCAGGCGGTCGCCGGGATCGGCCGGAACAGGTTGATCATCGGGTCGAACAGCGAGTTCGCGGTGCGGAACCGGCCCATCAGCACGCCGAGCGGCACGGCGATCAGCGTGGCCAGCGCGAAGCCGGAGACGACCCGCAGCGCGCTGGCCGGCAGGTCCTCCCAGAGCAGGCTGCTGAAGGCGTCGTCCCGGGTGCCGGCGACGTAGTTCACCAGCCCCGCGGCGACGTCGGCGGGGTAGGGGAGGAAGCCCATCCGGATGCCCAGCGGCAGTTCCCACTCCTGCGCCCGGCCGAGCTGCCAGAGCAGCAGGAACAGCAGCGGGACGGGCAGGCCGAGGAGGACGGTGCGCGCCCGGCCGCGGCCTGGCCGGCGCGGGGTGTCCGGGACCGTGGGGGCGGCGGCCGCAACGGGGACGGTGGCGACATCGGTGGTGGTCATGGGGGTCCTCTCCTCCCGCAGGGCGGGAGGGGCGGGGGGGGCCGGCGCACGTGCGCCGGCGCCCCGGGGGCTCAGGCGGACGGGGCGAAGGAGGTGTCGACGAGGTCGGCGGCGGTGGGGGCGGTGTCGATGACGTCGAGGGAGACCATCGCGTCGGCCAGCGCCTCGACCTGGGTCTGGTACTCCTCGCTCAGGTCGGCGCGCAGCCAGAAGTTGTCCAGCGCGGACTCGAACACGTCCTGGTCGCCACCGAACTCGGCGACCATCTCCGGCAGCCACTCGTCGATGTTGTCGGCCATGTACTCGGTGGTCGCTGCGTGCGTGTCGACCACCGCCTGCACCAGCTCGGGGTCCTCCTCGATCAGGGCACCGGTGGTGGTCAGGCCGAGGTTCACCCGACCGATCGGGGTCGCGTAGGGGTCGGTGAGCTCGGAGGCGCCGGCCGCGGTGGCGAGCGAGACGGCGATCTCGGTGCCGAAGAAGGCGTCGATCGACCCGCTGCCGAGAGCCGAGGCCATCTCCGGCGGCGGGACGGCGATCAGCTCCACGCTGCTCGGGTCGATGCCGTTCTCCTCCAGGATCAGCCGCATCGCGATCTCCGGGGCGCTGCCCTGGATGTAGCCGACCGTCTGCCCTTCCAGGTCGGCCACGGTCTCGACGCCCTCACCGCCGATGAAGCCGAAGCCGCCGTCGGCCGCGGAGGCGACCAGGGTGATGTCGCGGTCCTGGGCGACCGAGGCGATGGTCGCGACGACGCCGGTGATCGAGAAGTCGACGTCGCCGGAGATGACCGCGTCGGTCAGCGAGGGTGCGGTGTCCAGGACGACGACCTCGAACTCCACGCCCTCGGGGGCGTACTCGTCGTAGAGGAACGGGGCGTAGAAGTGCGGCTGGCCGCGCAGGGTCCCGATCGTGACGGTCTGGGTGCCCCCGTCGTCACTGCCGCCGGCCTCGGCGGAGTCGGCCGAACAGGCAGCCAGCGCCAGGACGGTGGTGGCTGCGACGGTGCCGGCGATCGCGCGCCGGACGAGCTGGGGGCTCATGGGTCTCCTTCGAGGCCGACGTGGCCGGCCGCCGAACGCGGGGCGGCGGGCGGACGAAGAGCGCGCTGTGCGTTCTCGAGGGCGACTTCACCCTCCCCGTGTGCGGCAGCGGTGTCCGAGACGTGACGGTGCCGTTACGTGGTGTCCCGGCGGTCGGAGATGTCTCACAGTCGCTGACCGGTACCGGCTCGGTCGTCGGCGACCGATAGCTCATCTGGTCGTTCTGCGAGAGGAATCCCCGGATGAGGTCCCGCCCCCGTTCTGCCGGCGATCGGTTGGCCGTACTGGCCGGCGCCCGGCTCGATCTGCTGCGGGTCGCCCCCGGCGCCCGTTCCAAGTACGTCGCCCTCGGTGGCGTGCTGGTCAGCACCGGTGCGCTGGCCGCGCTGTCGATGGCGTTCGCCGTGCACATGGCGCTGGGCGCCTGGTGGTGGCTCGCCGTCCTGATCGGTCTGGGCTGGGGGCTGGTGATCCTCAACCTCGACCGGATGCTGCTGGTCGGGATGGGTCACGATTCGTCCTGGTGGCGCAACGTGGGGCTGGCGGTGCCGCGGCTGGCGCTGGCCGTCGTCCTCGGCACGGTCATCTCGACGCCGCTGACGCTGCAGGTGTTCAGCAAGGAGGTCGACGCCACGATCGTGACGCTGCAGGCGGAGGCGGCGGAGCAGTTCACCGACGAGCTGGACGCCGACGCCCGGTACGCGCAGATCCCGGTGCTCACCCAGTCGATCGCCGACGACCAGGCCGTGGTCGCCAGCGGCGGCGCGACCGACCCGAACACCGATCCGCGGGTGGCGGCGGCGCAGGCCGAGCGGGACAGCAAGAAGGCCGTCTACGACGCGGCGTCGGGCCGGTACGACGAGCTGCAGGCCAAGGCGCAGTGCGAGCTCGACGGCACCTGCGGGTCCGGCGACGAGGGCCAGGGCGCGGCGTACTTCGCCGCGTCGGCGGCGGCCGGTCAGCAGGCGGCGGTGCGGGAGACGGCGAAGGCCGAGCTGGACGCCGCCGAGGCGGCGCTGCTGCAGACCCGCACCACGGCCGAGAAGGACGCCGTCGGTGCCGCGGCCCGCAGCGTGGCGCTGGCCAAGGCCGCGCTGGTGACCGACCAGGCCGAACTCAGCCGGCTGACCGACGCGCGACTGGCCGAGCAGGCCGCGTTCGACGCGGAGAACAGCCAGAGCGACGGCATCCTGGCCCGGCTCGAGGCGATCGACCGGCTGTCGGAGGAGCGGCCGATGGCGCACCTGGCTCACGTGATGCTCTTCCTGCTGTTCCTCAGCGTGGAGATCCTCCCGGTGCTGATGAAGACGCTGCTGAACTTCGCCCCGCCGATGGCCTACGACCGGCTGGTCAAGGTGCGTGACGACGAGGAGGTCGAGGCGGAGGAGATCCGGCGCGACGGCCGGCAGCGGGCGCAGCAGGCCCGGGCCGACCTGATCGTGGCGGCCGAGACCGACCGGATCGCCCGGGAGATCCTGGACCGCGACCTCGCCGCCCGCGAGGAGGCAGCCCGGGCGGCCGAGCGCAAGGCCCGCCGCAAGGAGGCCCGTTCGCTGCGCGGCCTGCTGCGGCGGATCGCACCCGGCCGCGGCGGCGCCCAGCCGGAGGTCTTCGAGCCGGCCCTCGAGCCGATCGAGCCGACGCTGGACACCGGCGAGCTCGAGGCGATGATGGCCGCGCCGTCGGGCGTGAGCCTGTTCGGGACGACGGCGGTGCCGGCGCCCCGGCCGGCCGCCGAGCTGCTGCAGCCGGTGACCGAGGACCGCTGATCCCTCCTGCTCCACCTGACCGCCGATCCGGGTCCGCCCGGGTCGGCGGTCTGCGTCTCCCGGGCGGGTGACCGCGCTCACTCCTTCGGGGGAAGGACGGTTTGGGCGATCATGTTGTGCACCATTCATCGGGGGTGATGAACAGCGTCGTTCCCGCGCCCGGCCGCACCGCCCCGGCCTCCATCGCCGACCTGCTGGACCAGTACACCGCCCCGGCGCTGGCGCTTGCCCGGCGGATCCTGGTCGACGAGCGGCTCGCCGAGGACGTCGTCCAGGAGGCCTTCGTCGCCTACTGGCGCGACCCGGCCGCGTTCGACGGGGCCCGGGGCCCGTTCCGCTCCTGGTTCCTGGCGCTGGTGCACCACAAGGCGGTGGACGCCGTCCGGCACGAGTCCTCGCAGCAGCGTCGGCTGGACGCGGTGGCGGAGCGGTTCCGGGACGAGTCCCCGCTCGACGTCGCCGAGCTGGTCGCCGGCCGGATGGCCGACGCCCGGGTGCGCACGGCCCTGGCGGAGCTGCCCGCGGTGCAGCGTGAGGCGCTGGTGCTGGCCTACTGGGGTGGCTACACGCAGCGGGAGATCGCCCAGTGCACCGGCGCTCCGCTGGGCACGGTGAAGACCCGGATGATGGTCGGCATGCGGCGGCTGCAGAACGGGCTGACCGCCGTCGTCCCGGGGCTGGCGGTCCGGCCCGGCACCCCGCCGGTCGCCACCGCGCCACGGCCGGTCGACCGCTGAGCCCGGTCTGATCTGATCGCGCCATGCCGTCGCCCGGGGTGCCGTTGGAGAAGCTGGGTTTCCTGACCATCGGCCTGTTCGACGAGGCCGACCCACGCGGCGGGCACGAGTCGACGCTGCGGGTGATCGAGCTGGGGGAGCAGCTGGGCTTCGACAGCGCGTGGCTGCGCAACCGGCACCTGCAGTACGGCATCTCCTCCCCGGTCGCGGTGCTGGCGGCGGCCACCCAGCGCACGTCCCGGATCGAACTGGGGACGGCGGTGATCCCGCTGGCGTGGGAGAACCCGCTGCGGCTGGCCGAGGACCTCGCGACCGTCGACGTGCTCAGCGGCGGCCGGCTCAACCCGGGCTTCTCCGTCGGCCCGCCGATGCACTGGGACGACGTCCGGGCCGCGCTGTACCCCGACACCGCCGACGTGGAGGACTTCACCTACGAGCGGGTGGCCCGGCTGCTGCGCTTCATCGAGGGCGCGCCGGCGTCGTCCTTCGCCGGCCGGGAGGGCGTGGTGGAGGAGTGGTCGGACCGGGTGCAGCCGCACTCGCCGGGGCTGCGGTCGCGGCTCTGGTACGGCGGCGCGTCGCTGCGGTCGGCGGCCTGGGCCGGGGAGAACGGGCTGAACTTCCTGACCTCGTCGGTGGTGAAGGCGGAGTCGACCGAGGACTTCGCCACCGAGCAGGCCGGCCAGCTGCAGGCCTTCAAGGCCGCGCATCCGGCCGGGCGGGTGTCGCAGGGCCTGGTGGTCATCCCAACCGACTCGGCGACCCCGGAGCAGCGGGAGAGGTACGCCGCTTACGTCGAGGCCCGGCTGCCGCGGACGGCGACCCCGCAGGGCCCGGCCCGGCTGATGTTCGCCCCCGACCTGGTCGGGACGTCGGAGCAGATCGCCGAGCAGCTGTACGCCCACGCCGGCTTCCGCGAGGTGACCGAGGTGGTCTTCGCACTGCCGTTCAGCTTCGAGCACGACGACTACGTGCAGATCCTCACCGACATGGCTCAGCACCTCGGCCCGGCGCTGGGCTGGTCGCCGACCGCCTGACCGTCGCCTCTCACTCGCGGGAGGGGAATCGGGGGCTTCCCGGGCGTGATTCGCTGAAGTTCCGGAACCCGGCGTTCGATCACCTTGCATGCGGATCGGTCGGATGGCGCCTGAGCTGGCCACCCCCCGCGTGGTGGCCCGGACCGCCGGGCTGCTGACCGCGGTCGGCGGGCTGGCGGCGGTCGCCCTGGTGCTGGGCACCCCGGGCGGGCTGGCCGTCTACGACCCCGCCGTCCTCACCCTCGCGCCGGTCACCACGGTGCTCGGCCTCGCGGTCATGCGCTGGGGCAGCCGGGTGCCGATGGCCTCCTACCGCTGGTTGCTGGCCCTGGGGTCGGCCGGCATCGGGGTGTTCGCGATGGCCTCGCCGTCGGCCACCGGCGCGGTGGCCGTGCTGGCGCTGATGGCGTTCGCGTCGATGAACTCCTTCCTCTTCTTCCCGCTGGTGTGGGCCGTCGGCTTCCTGGGCGAGCTGCTGGTCATCGGCACGATCGTGGTGGTGCTGCGCGGTGACGTGCCGGCCGGACCTGCCGCCGTCCTCGGCCTGCTCGTGCTCGGCTCGGCCGGGGCCATCGGCGTCCTGGCGCGCCGGGCGGCCAGCGCCCAGGAGGACGCGCTGACCGGGCTGGTGAACCGGCGGGGGTTCGACGAGGCACTGGACGTTGCGGTGCGCGGTGCGCTGCGCGTCGGTGAGCCGCTGTCGGCGGCGCTGTTCGACCTGGACCACTTCAAGGCGGTCAACGACTCACGGGGGCACGCGGCCGGCGACGAGCTGCTGCGGACCGTGGCGGCCACCTGGGCACCGATGCTGCCGCCCGGCGCCGTCCTCGCCCGGCACGGTGGCGACGAGTTCTCCCTGCTGCTGCCCGGGCTGGACGGCGAGGCGGCCTTGGCCGCCGCGGAGCGGCTGCGTGCTGCGCTGCCGCGGATCGGCACGTCCGTCGGGGTGGCGGCGATGGAGCCGGAGGACTCACCGGCCGCGCTGATGCGGCGGGCGGACTCGGCGCTGTACCGGGTCAAGTCGCTGGGCCGCGGGCGCAGCGAGCTGGACGCCGGCGGCCGGAGCCCGCTGGGCCGGGACCTGGCGGCCGCGCTGGCCGACCCCGTCGGCGGCGGGCTGTCCGTGCACTTCCAGCCGATCGTGACGCTGGCGGACGGCGAGGTGGCCGGCGTCGAGGCGCTGGTGCGCTGGACCCATCGCGAGCGCGGGCCGGTGACCCCGATGGAGTTCGTCCCGGTCGCCGAGCGGGAGGGGCTGATCGGGGAGCTGGGGGCGGTCGTCTGGGCGGCGGCGTGCCGGGACGCGCGGACTTTGTGCGAGGCGACCGGCCGACGGCTGTTCCTGACGGTCAACGTGTCCGGCCTGGAGCTGGACGACGAGGCGTTCCCGGCCCGGGTGCTGGCCACGCTGGCCGAGACCGGCTGGCCGGCCGAGCGGACCGTGGTCGAGGTGACCGAGAGCCTGGTCGAGGCGGAGTCGACCCGCTCGGTGCGCGCGCTGCACGTGCTGCGGGAGCACGGGCTTCAGGTCGCCATCGACGACTTCGGCACCGGCTACTCGGCGCTGGCCCGGCTGGACACGCTGCCCACCGACTACCTGAAGCTGGACAACTCGTTCGTCTCCACGATCACCACGTCCAGCCGGCGCGGCCGGCTGCTGCGCAGCGTGATGGCGCTGGCCGACGCGCTGGAGCTGATCTTGGTCGCCGAGGGCGTGGAGACGGTCGAGCAGGCCCGGGCGCTCACCGAGCTGGGCTGTCCACTGGCGCAGGGGTGGCTGTTCGGTCGGCCGCAGCCGGTGGCGGAGCTGATCGCGGCGCTGCGGCCGGTGGCGGCCTGACCGGGCCGGGGAGGCGCGGTCTACTGTCGACCACAAAGCGGACAACCTGATCCGTTTCCTTGGTCGAGGAGACCCGCATGACCACAGTCCTGCTCGCCGGCGCCAGTGGTGACCTCGGTGCCCGCATGATCCGGGCCCTGGTCGCGAAGGGGGCCGACGTCCGGGCGCTGGTGCGCACCGGCGCCGGCCCGGAGAAGACCGCGCGGCTGGCCGGGCTCGGCGCCACCGTCGTCGAGGCCGACCACGACGACCCGGCCGACCTGCGGCGGGTGAGCGAGGGGGCCGACGTCGTCCTCTCCACCCTCAACGGGCTGCGGGACGTGATGGTCGGCGTGCAGACCCGGCTGCTGGAGGCCGCGGTGGCCGCCGGCGTCCCGCGGTTCATCCCCTCGGACTTCTCCGCCGACTACCGGCGCGTGGCGCCCGGTTCCAACCGGAACTTCGAGCTTCGCCGGGACTTCGCCCGGGTGCTGGACCGTACCCCGATCCGGGGGACGTCGGTGCTCAACGGCGCCTTCGCCGACATGCTCACCGGCCAGGCGCCGATCGTGCTGTCCGGCCGGGACCGGGTCCTGTACTGGGGCGACGCCGACCAGCCGCTGGACTTCACCACCAAGGACGACACCGCGGCGTTCACCGCGGACGCCGCCCTGGACGACGCCGCCCCGCGGTACCTGGAGGTCGCCGGCGACACCGTCACCGCCCGAGAGCTGGCGGCGACGATGACCGAGCTGACCGGGCGGCGGTTCCGGCCGACCTGGGCCGGCACGCCCGGCCTGATCGCCGGGATGGCGAAGGTGGGTCGAGCGGTGTCCCGGGACGACGAGGCGCCCTTCCCGGTGTGGCAGGGGATGCAGTACCTGCACAGCATGTTCAGCGGGGACGCCGAGCTCGGGCCGCTGGACAACGACCGCTACGGTCCGCGGAACTGGACGACGGCACGGGAGGTGCTCGCCGCGCGATGACCGGAACGACGCCGCTGCGCCGGGACGCCGCGGCTAACCGGGAGCGCGTCCTCGCCGCCGCGCGGCGGCTGTTCGCCGAGACCGGCCGGGCCGTCACGCACAACGAGGTGGCGCGGGCCGCCGACGTCGGCGTGGGCACGGTCTACCGGCGCTTCCCGACCCGCGAGGACCTGATGCTGGCCCTGTTCGAGGACCAGCTCGCCCTCGTCGGCCGGCTCGCCGACGAGGCGCTCGCGGCCGACGACCCGGGCGAGGGGTTGCGGCGGTTCCTGGTGCAGGTGGTGGAGCTGCAGGCCGGCGACCGGGGGCTGCAGGAGTTCATGCTCGGGCCGCAGGCGCGGGCCCGGGCCGGGGCGGCGACGTCCCGGATCGCACCGGTGGTCGGGGCGCTGCTGGACCGGGCGAAGGAGCGCGGGCAGGTGCGGCCGGAGGTGACCGCGCTGGACGTCGCGCTGATCCCGGTGATGGTCGGCGAGGTCACCACCCGGTCGCGGGACGTCGCCCCGGAGATCTGGCGGCGGGTGGTGACGATCGCGCTGGACGGCCTGCGCCCGACCGACGGCGAGCTGCCCGGGCCGCCGCTGACGCCGGCGCAGTTCGAGGAGGTCGTCAGCCGGGGGCGCTGAGCCCGCTCAGGTGACGGGCTCGGCGACCCAGTGGCCGGTGTGCGCGAAGTCCTCGGTGGCCGGGTGCTGGCAGGTGGGGCACGGCTCGGTGGTCAGGGTGCCCTCCTCGGTCAGCCGCTTGCGGAGTCGGCGCATCGAGGTCTCGCCGCCGTTGAGGTCGGCGAGCCAGCTGTTCAGCGCGTCGTCGGATCGGGTGCTCATGCAACCGGTACTCGGCAGTCCGCGCCCCGGCCGTGACCGTGCGACGCGCCACGGGAACCCGCCGCACCGCGGCCGGAACCTCATCGGTTAGACAGTGACCCATGACCGAGGCGACGACGAAGAACGACGCTGGCTGGCTCTCCGGTGAGGAGATGGACGCCGCGCGCGAGCGGCTGCCCATCCTCTACATCGACGCGGTGCCGGTGCGGGTCGACGACCAGGGCGTGGTGACCTCGGTCGGTCTGCTGCTGCGGGCCGGCAGCGACGGGCTGGTCAAGCGGGCGCTGGTGTCCGGTCGGGTGCTGTACCACGAGCGGGTGCGGTCGGCGCTGCTCCGGCACCTGGAGAAGGACCTCGGGCCGCTCGCGCTGCCCCGGGTGCCGCCCGCCCCGCAGCCGTTCACCATCGCCGAGTACTTCCCGACGCCGGGGGTGACGCCGTTCCACGACCCGCGGCAGCACGCGGTGTCGTTGGCCTACGTCGTCCCGGTGGAGGGTGACTGCGCGCCGCAGCAGGACGCACTGGAGCTGACCTGGTTCACCCCGCAGGAGGCCCGGGAGCCAGCGCTGCTGGCCGAGCTGGCCAACGGGCAGAGCCACCTGCTGCTGCAGGCCCTGGCACATCTGGGGGTTTGAGGTCTCACCTCGCCCGGGACGTGAGACCGCCGAGGAGCTCGGCCCGCACCGGGTGGTAGCCAACGCCGTGAGCCGGGCACCTGCGAGCGCCGCCACAGTCGATCTCCCGGGTGTGGGCGTCCTCGCTGCGTAGCCTTCGACGTCGGCAACGAGGGGGTCCAGCCGTGCGTGCTCGAGTGCTGCGACAGGTCGCAGTGGCAGTGGGGGCGGTGGCCTGCCTGGTCGGGACGGTTTCCTGCTCGTCGTCGGCCACGTCGGCCACGTCGGATGAGTCGGCCTTATCGGCCTCGCCGCTGCCGGCCGGCGCCGGGAGCTACTTGGCGTTGGGTGACTCGCTGCCGTTCGGTGCCCGCGACGGCGAGTCCGACGAGGTGTACGCCGACGCGGCGAACTTCGTCGGCTATCCCGAACTGGTCGGACAGGCCCGTGGGCTGCAGGTCCTCAATGCTGCCTGCCCGGGGGAGACGACGGACAGCGCTGGGCATGGTCGGGCGAGGGACGGCGGCTGTCCCTACCGGGAGTCCTGGCCGTTGCACGTCGAGTACGAGTCGGCCGCCGAGTCGCAGCTGGAGTACGCGGTGCGGACGCTGCAGCAGGAGGACGACGTCGAGCTGGTGACCGTGCAGCTCGGGGCCAACGACCTGCTGCAGTGCCGGGAGAACACCTCGGACACCTGCGCGTCGGAGCTGGGCGCCCTGGCGGACACGGTGCAGGCCAACCTCTCCACCCTGCTGGGCAGGCTCCGGGACGACGGCGGCTACGACGGGCCGATCGTGATGGTCACCTACTACGCGGTCGACTACGCCGACGCGCCGGGGGTGGCGCAGATGCGTGCGCTGAACGACGGCATCACCGCGGCGGCGGAGGCGCACGGCGCCGCCGTGGCCAGCGGCTTCGATGCCTTCCAGCCGGTGGCGGCGGAGTCGGGCGGGGACGCGACGGACGCCGGACTGGTGCTGCCGAACGACATCCACCCGACTCGGGAGGGTCAGCAGCTCGTGGCCGACGCCGTGCAGGCCGCGGTCCCGGACTGACCGCCCGACGACGGCCGCCCTCCAGGTCGCTGGCGGCGGCCATGGCGGGGATCGCGGCCCGGTGTTCGCGCGCTGCCCCAGCGCGACGCGGTCAGCGTTCGCGGACGAGGAGCGGCTGGCCAACGGGCAGGGCCACCTGCTGCTGCAGGCCCTGGCCCACCTCGGCGTCTAGTTCCTCGTTCTCAGCCGGCAGCTCGGCGGCGTCCGGCGCGGGCAGCGAAGGCGTCCACCGCGGTGAGCACCTCGGCTGCCTGCCAGAGCCGATTGCGGGCCCGGCCGGTGAACTCGGTGACCAATCCGGCGGCCACGAGCGGCTCGAGGGCACGCAGGGCGTTGCCGGGGGAGACGCCGAGCTCGCGGGCGATGGTGGCGGCGTCGAGCACGGGCTGGCGCACGAGCAGGTCCGCCACGCGCCAGGCCGCCGAATCGCGGCGAGCGATGACGACGTCGTCCCAGCGGGCGCGCACCTGGTGCAGGTCGGCGACCAGGTGTCGGGCGTTGACCACGGCGGACAGCGCGCCGGTGGCCAGGGCGGACACGATCGGGTCGATGTCGCCCTCGCGGTAGGCGGTGAGCGCCGCGAAGTAGCCGTCGATCTCACTGAGCAGGCCGGCAGAGACCGGGACCGTGACGGCGCGGGTGAGCTCGTACCGGCGCAGCAGTGCGTGGATCAGCGCCCGTCCGGTACGGCCGTTGCCGTCGGGGAAGGGGTGGATCGTCTCGAACTGGGCGTGGCTGACTGCGGCGAGCACCAGCACCGGGACGTCCTCCCGGTGTGTGAAGGCGACCAGGTCGTCGATCAGCGCCGGCACGTCGTCGGCGACCGGCGGGATGAAGGCCGCGCCGTGCGGCCCGTAGGAGTCCCCACCGATCCAGACCTGGTCGGTGCGCCACCGTCCGGAGATGGTGGGTTCGACCTCGTCGAGCAGGGCGGCGTGCATCGCCAGGATCGTGCTCGGGCTCAGGTCGCCGGCCAGGTCGAGTGCTGCCCGCATCGCCCGGACGTTGCCGAGGATGGATGCTGCATTGCGGCTGGTGCCGTTCCCGAGCTCGGCGACGGCGATGGCCCGGGCGCCGGCGGTGAGCTGCTCGATCTGCGAGGAGGACGCCGATTCACCGCGGAGCAGGACGGTGGCGAACGGGGCGATCTCGCCGCCGAGCTCGGCATCGAACCGGGCGATCTCCCGAGAGGCCTCGTCGGCCAGCGCCGAGGTGGCCGCGTCGAGGCTGGGCATCGCGGTGGCGATCTGCGGGATCACGGCTGCCCGGTAGGGACCCGAGTGGCGCAGTCGAACCGACCGGGGGGCGGCGTCGGACGGCAGCCGCGGGTGCCAGGGCACCTCGCGGTCGGACAGCACTGGCCAGGGCGATCCGGCTGAGAACACGAGGCCACCTTATTCTCAGATCCGCACCTAAGTGAGAACAGCGGTCGGGGTGTCACTCGGATCGGGTGCGCCGGCGCGGTGGTTTCCGCACTGCTGTGTTGCCTGTCAGCGCTCGCGGACGAGCAGTGGCTGGGCGACCTGGCCGATCGCGCCGGCGGCGTCAGAGAGCGTGCCGAGGCACAGCCCGATGCCGTCGGCGGCGATCGAGCTGCGGGCCGACAGGTGCACCCACTCGCCGTCCGGCTCGCGGGTCAGGTGGGTGGTCATGCCCGGCGGGATGGACAGCCAGGTGCTGATCGGCAGCTCGGCGGAGATGCCGTTGGCGGCGTCGGCGGCGACCAGCGTGCGGTCCAGGCCGGTGAGCTCCTGGCCGGCGATGAGCGGGACCAGGACCCGGGTCCAGACGTCGGCCGGGCCGGTCTCGTCCGGTGAGCCGGCGGTGTAGCGCCAGTCGAGGGCCTGCCCGAAGCCCCAGTCGGGGAGGTGCGGGAGGAACGAACTGGACACCTCCGGGACGGCGGGTGGCGGGGTCAGCTCGGTGACCACCGGTGGTGTCGGACCGGTGGCGATCGACCAGACCCGGGCGACGGCGACGGTGCGGCCCTCGACGGTCATCGCGGCCTCGGTGAGGTCGATCCGCCGGCCCGGCCGGACGGGGGAGACCTCGACAGTCAGCTCGCGGCGGGGGATGGCGCCGAAGAAGTCGACGCTGACCCGCGCCGCCCGCAAGTGCTCACCCGCGGCGCTGGTCGCCAGGTGCGCCAGCAGCGCGGACGGTGGCCCGCCGTGCTGGGCGCTGGTCTCCCAGGGGCTCTCGGTGGCCCGGGTGGGGGAGAAGCGGTTGTCACCGAGCGGCAGGTAGAAGGCCTCGAGGTCCATGGCCTGGAGTCTCGCCGAGGCCGTCGCACGGAGTGTGAGTCGCCTACAAGGGGACCGCGGTGGAACGGAGGTGGGAGAGCGGTCGCTTCCGAAGCGTTGCCCAATGGTTACGAATATGAGAACTGACGTCCTGATAGCCAAGCCATATCAGCGGCGTCCGTTGTCGGTATTGGACACCCCGATGCACTCCCACCACCCTTCAGGGATGTCCTTCCACCGGAGTGCCCACGGCGCCGGCCGAGTGGCGGAGGCCAGGTGGCTGCCCTGACCCGGGCGTCGGCCCGCGGCCGCCGGCGGCGGCTGTCGGCGCTCGCGTCGTGCCTGGCCGTGGTCGCCGTGGCGTTCAGCTGTCTGCTGCTGGACGTGACGCCGGCCCTGGCCGCCGGGGAGGTGGTTCAGGGCCGCCTCGTCGACGCCGAGGACCAGCCGGTGCCTGACGTGGAGATCACGCTCAGCCAGGACGGTGACGAGCTGGCCACGGTGACCAGCGGCGCGGACGGGCGCTGGGAGATCCCGGTGCCGTCACCTGGTGAGTACGAGGTGAGCCTGGACGAGGAGACCCTCCCGGAGGGGGCGGGCCTGCGGGAGAACGCAGCGGCCAGCCGGGAGGTGACCGTCGACCCGGGCGCGCCGCGCAACGTGCTGTTCCCGCTCGGCCAGGTGGAGGAGTCGGGAGCGGGCCTCGGTTCCGCACTGGCGCAGGCGACGCTGGACGGTCTCCTGCTCGGTGCGCTGATCGGAATCACCGCGATCGGGCTCTCCCTGATCTTCGGTACCACCGGACTGATCAACTTCGCCCACGGTGAGCTGGTCACCCTGGGCGCGGTGATCGCCTTCGGGCTGAACGCGATCGGACTGCACGTGGTGCTGGCCACGCTGGTGGCCATGCCCCTCGTGGCCGCGTTGGCGGGTGCGACGGAACTCGTGCTCTGGCGCCCCATGCGGCGGCGGCGGGTCACCCAGGTGTCGATGTTCATCGCGACGATCGGGCTGGCCCTCCTGCTCCGCCAGGTCGTCCTGGTCGTCTTCGGTGGCAACCCGCGCTCTTACGGTGATTACGAGCTGCAGCAGGTCTGGGAGTGGGGCCCGGTGAGCATCACGCCGCGGGACGCCTCGATCCTGGGCATCGCCCTGCTGGTGCTGCTGCTGGTCGGTCTGGGGCTGACCCGGAGCCGGCTGGGCACGGCGGTCCGGTCGGTGTCGGACAACCGCGCCCTCGCGGGGTGCTCGGGGATCAACGTCGACCGGGTCGTCCTGCAGGTGTGGCTCGTCGGCGGCGGGCTGGCCGCGCTGGGCGGTGTGCTCTACGGCCTCAGCCAGGCGGTGACCTGGAACATGGGCTTCAACCTGCTGCTGCTCATGTTCGCCGGGGTCATCCTCGGCGGCCTCGGGACCGCATTCGGCGCTGTGCTCGGGAGCATCGTCGTGGGCCTGCTCGCGCAGCTGAGCACCGTGTTTTTCGACAGCGAACTGCAGACGGTGTGGGCGCTGCTGCTGCTCATCCTGGTCCTGCTCGTGCGGCCCCAAGGGCTGCTCGGTCTGCGCGAGAGGGTGGGTTGATGGACCTCGTCGCCGTGCTGGCGGATGCTCTGCGGGCGGCCGTCGGCCCCCAGGCCGCGGTGTTCGCGCTGGCCGCCGTGGGGCTCAACCTGCAGTTCGGGTACGCCGGGCTGATGAACTTCGGGCAGGCCGGCTTCATGCTGGTCGGCGGCTACGGGATGTCGGTGAGCGTGACCCGGTTGGGCGCTCCGCTGTGGCTGGGGATCCTGGTCGGACTGGGCCTCGGAGTGGTGCTGGCCCTGCTGCTGGGCGTGCCCACCCTGCGCCTGCGTGGTGACTACCTCGCCATCGCCACCATCGCCGCCGCCGAGATCCTGCGCCTGCTCTTCCGGTCCGAGGCGGCTGCGCCCCTCACCTACGGCGTGTTCGGCGTCCAGCAGTACGCCGGTGACTTCTACGCCCTCAACCCCTTCGGCGCCGGTGACTACGGCGTCGGCCGGTTCTCCCTGTCCGGTGGGCAGCTCTGGGTCGCAGTGGTCGGCTGGTTGCTCGTGGCGGCGGCGGTCGGGCTGACGGCCCTCCTCGTGCACAGCCCCTGGGGCCGGGTGATCCGCGCGGTCCGCAACGACGAGGAGGTGGTGCGGGCACTGGGCAAGAACACCTACGCCTACAAGTTGCAGGCGCTGGTGCTGGGTGGGCTGATGGCCGCGGTCGCCGGGATGGTGCTGGCGCTGGCGTCCCAGGCCGTCACCCCGGACACCTACACCGCCGACCTGTCGTTCTACGCGTTCGCCGTGCTCCTGCTCGGGGGCGTGGGCCGGGTGCTCGGGCCGGTGGTCGGCGCTGTGCTGTTCTGGCTGCTGATCGCGGCGACCGACTCCCTGCTGCGGCAGGCCATCTCCAGCGGCGTGATCAGCGAGGCGGTGCTGGCGACGTCCGAGGTCGGGCCGATCCGGCTGGCTCTGGTCGGCCTCGCGCTGATCCTGTTCATGTACTTCCGCGCGGGCGGCCTGCTGTCCCGGCGGTCACCGAAGGCGACAGCGCGGACCAAGGCGGAGGTGGAGTCGGCATGACCACCAGCAGCACCACCGGTGGCGCGCCCACCGGCGCGGATGCGCCGCTGCTCACCGCTCGCGGGGTGCAGCGCAAGTTCGGCGGCCTCGTCGCCGTCGACGTCGAGGAGTTCCACGTCCGCCGGGGGACGATCACGGCCCTCATCGGACCCAACGGGGCCGGCAAGTCGACGTTCTTCAACCTGCTCACCGGGTTCGACCGGGCGGACGCCGGCAGTTGGCAGCTCGACGGGCGCACCGTCACCGGGCTGCCGGCGTACCGGCTGGCCCAGCAGGGCATGGTGCGCACCTTCCAGCTGACCCGGAGCCTGGCCGATCTGACCCTGGAGGAGAACGTCCTGCTCGCTGCCCGGGGGCAGCGGGGCGAGAGACTGGCCGGCGCGCTGTTCGGCCGGGCCAGCTGGCGCCGCCAGGAGGCGGACAACACCGAGCGCGCCCGAGAGCTGCTCGCCCGGTTCGGGCTGGAGCGGATGGCGGCGGAGCCGGCCGGCGTGCTCTCCGGGGGGCAGCGCAAGCTGCTGGAGATGGCGCGGGCCCTGATGTGCGAACCGCGGCTGCTGCTGCTGGACGAGCCGATGGCCGGGGTGAACCCGCGGCTGGTCGAGACGCTTCTCGACCACATCCGGCAGGTGCGCGCGGACGGGACGACGATCCTGTTCGTCGAGCACGACATGGACGTGGTCGCCGGGATCAGCGACGACGTCGTGTGCATGGCCTTCGGCACGGTGCTGGCCACTGGGAGCCCGGAACAGGTGATGCGAGATCCCGAGGTCATCGACGCCTACCTGGGATCCGACGAGCCCGACGACGATGCGGCCACGGCGGCCGGGACGGAGCGCCGGGCATGAGCACCGGGAGCCATCGGGCGACCACAGGCCCCGACACCGACGTCCCCGCCGAGGCCGTGCTGGAGGTCAGCGGCGTGACCGCGGGGTACACGCCAGGCGTCCCCATCCTGGACGGCGTCTCCCTGCACGTCGCACGCCAGGAGCTCGTCGGGATCTTCGGCCCCAACGGAGCCGGCAAGTCCACGCTGCTCAAGACCGTCTTCGGGCTGGTGCCGGTGAGCGAGGGGACGGTGCGGTTCGAGGGCACCGAGATCACCGGCGCCCCGTCCCACGAGCTGGTCGGCCGTGGAGTGGGCTTCGTCCCGCAGCTGGAGAACGTCTTCCCGCGGCTCACCGTGCGGGACAACCTGCGGATGGGCTCCTACCTGCGACCCAAGGAGTTCACCGGCCGCTGGCAGGCCCTCGAGGAGCTCTTCCCGCGGCTGGTGGAACGGATGCAGGCCCGGGCCGGGTCGCTGTCCGGTGGGGAGCGGCAGATGCTGGCCATGGCGCGCGCGCTCATGCCGGGGCCGCGGCTGCTGTGCCTGGACGAACCGTCGGCGGGGCTGTCCCCGCGGGCCCAGACCGAGGTGTTCGCGCTCATCTCCCGGATCAACGCCACCGGCACCTCGGTGCTGATCGTCGAGCAGAACGCCCGGCGCTG
This sequence comes from Modestobacter sp. VKM Ac-2978, assembly GCF_026968025.1. Taxonomy (NCBI): domain Bacteria; kingdom Bacillati; phylum Actinomycetota; class Actinomycetes; order Geodermatophilales; family Geodermatophilaceae; genus Modestobacter; species Modestobacter sp. VKM Ac-2978. The sequence continues at coordinate 186,455 of NZ_JAPVBP010000005.1, forward strand.
CCTGGCCATCTGCGACCGGGGCTACATCCTCGACCAGGGGCGCAACGCGGTCACCGGGACCGGGCGCGAGCTGCTGGAGGACCCGGCGGTGGTCGAGCTCTACCTCGGGCGGCTCGGCGCGGCCGCCCAGCCGGACGTCACGCGGACGGCCACGGACGAGCAGTCCCCGCCGTCCGACGAGCCTGGACGGTGACGATCTCCAGCACCCGCTCCAGGGCGGGGAACGAGCGCCGCGGGTCCCAGGCCAGTGCCAGCGGCAGTCGTGGCGCCGTCCCGGCCAGCCGCTCGTAGCGGACGCCGGTCAGGTTGAGCCGGCGAACCGCCTGGGGGACCAGCGAGACACCCATCCCCGAGGCCACCAGGCCGACCATCGTGTGCACGTGCTCCGCGTCGTACACGATGTTCGGGGAGAAGCCGGCCTGGCCGCAGGCCTGCGTCACCACCTGCCAGAAGCCCTCGCCGTGCGTCCGGGCGAAGAGCACGAACGGCTCGTCCGCCAGGTCCGCCAGGGCGACCGGCCGTCCGACCGGGAGCGGGTGCTCCTTCGGCAGGGCGACGACCAGCTCCTCCTCCTCGATCACCTGGACGGCGAGCGACGGGGTCGACGCCGGTGGGCGCAGCACGCCCAGGTCGAGGGTGTCCTCCAGGAGGCCGGCCAGCTGCGGGCCCGACTCCAGCTCCACCGCGGACACGGTGAGCTGGGGCGCCTGCTGCCGGACCGCACGCAGCAGCGCGGGCAGCTGCCCGTAGAGGGACGAACCGACGAAGCCCAGCCGGACCCGACCGGTCCCGCCGGTCCGCACGTCCTCGGCCACGTCGAGGAGGCGGTCGGCCTGCGCGACGGTCCGGCGAGCCTCCACCTGCAGGACCTCGCCGGCTCGAGTGAGCCGGACGTGCCGGCGGTCCCGCTCGAACAGCTGCACCCCCAGTTCCCGCTCCAGCCGCTGGATCTGCTGGCTGAGCGGGGGTTGGGCGATGTGCAGGCGCGCGGCGGCGCGCCCGAAGTGCAGCTCGTCGGCGACGGCGAGGAAGTAGCGCAGATGGCGGAGGTCCACGGCTCCTCTATAGCGCACCAATATCACAGAAGCCGCACATCGGTATTGGACGGTTTCACATCTCGACCGGGAGGCTGATCGCGGGCCGTCCGGCCCGTCGACCCTCCTGGAGGTCTCGTGAGGACTCGCACGCTCCCCGCCTCGGTGCTGGCGGGGGTGGTAGCCCTGAGCGCCGTCGCGTGCTCGGGCGGCTCGGACCCGGCCGACGGCGAGGACGCCGCGGCGGCCCCGAGCTCGTCCGGCAGCAGCGCGGCCCCGGAGGTGGAGTCCTCCCGGCCCGGCGACGGTCAGCTCGACCTGGGCTACATCCTGGCCGAGACCGGCCCGCTCTCCGGCCTCGGCGTCGGGGTGATCGCCGCGACCCAGCTCGCCGTGGAGGACATCAACGCGGCCGGGGGCGTCCTGGGCCAGCCGGTGACGCTCTCCGGCGGTGACGAGGCCGGTGACCCCACTGTGGCGGGGCAGACCGCCGACCGGCTGCTCGGTGAGGGTGTAGACGCCATCATCGGCCCGGTCTCCTCCGCCATCTCGCTGTCGGTGCTCGACCGGATCACCGGGGCCGGGGCGCTGCAGTGCGCCGGCGCGAACACCAGCAGCACCTTCACCGGCTACCCGGACAAGGGCCTGTACTTCCGGACCATCCCGGCGAACACCCGGCAGGGTCCGGTGCTCGCCCAGGCGGTCATCGGCGAAGGGGCGTCCCGGGTCGCCGTCGTCGTCCGCAACGACGACTACGGCCAGAGCCTGTCCACGTCGCTGATCGAGGAGCTGGAGAGCGAGGGCGCCGAGGTGGTGGCCAACGTGCCGTACGACCCTGCGGCCACCACCTTCTCCGCGGAGGTCGCCGAGGTGGCCGAGGCCCAGCCGGACGCGGTGGTGGTGATCGCCTTCCAGGAGGGCACCACGCTGCTGCGGAGCCTGATCGAGAACGGTCTGGGTCCCGACGACGTCAGCCTCTTCGGCACCGACGGCATGTCGCTGGGCGCCCTGGGTGCGTCGGTCAGCGAGGCCACCCCGGGGGTGCTGGAGGGCATGCAGGCCACCCAGGCCTCCTCGCAGAACGACCCGGCCTTCCTCGACCGGCTGGTGGCGAGCAAGCCACAGGTGCAGCTCACCAACTTCACGCCCTACCACTACGACTGCGTGGTGACCATCGCACTCGCCGCACTCGAGGCAGGCTCCGACGCCCCGGGTGACATCGCCCGGGCCATGGCGTCGGTCACCCGGGACGGCGAGGCGTGCAGCACGTTCGCCGACTGTGCAGAGCTGATCGCCCAGGGCACCGACATCGACTACAACGGCGTCTCCGGGCCGCTGGACTTCACCGAGATCGGCGAGCCGGAGGTCGGTCTCTTCGACGTCGTCCGCTTCGACGGCTCCGGCACCCCGCAGATCGTCCGCACCGTGGAGTCGCGGTGACGGGGCGGATCGGGACCGCCACCCCGGTGCGCACCCCGATCCTCGACGACATCCGGCGCCGCTGCCAGGAGAAGGGGGTGGACGCCTACCTCGCCTACACCCCGTCCAACGTCCTCTACACCAGCGGCTTCCAGAGCTACTTCCTCTCCGAGTGGCCCTGGCGCATGCTCGGGACGGTGCTGGTCCTCGTGCCGGCCGACCCCGCGCTCGATCCGGCGATCGTGATCAGCGACTTCGAGGCGGAGCAGGCCCGGCGGGTCTCCGGCATCGCCGACGTCCGGCCATTCCGGGTGTGGGTGGAGCTGCGCAACGCCGCCGACCTGCAGATCGCCGGCGAGCCGGGGGCCGACGCTCCGCGGCCGGCGCAGTTCTCCGAGGACGAGCAGGACGCCGTGCTCCGTGGCGTGCTGGCCGACCGGGGGTTGCTGGGCAGCCGGATCGGCACCGATCTGCGGTACGTCCTGCAGGACTCCGTACGCCGGATCGCCGGCTTCGCGCCCGACCTGGACCTGGTCGACATGACCGAGGACCTCTACGAGCTGCGGAGCGTCAAGCACGACTTCGAGATCGAGGCGCTCCGCCGGGCGACCGAGCTCTCCGAGGCCGGGATGACCTTCGCCGTGCAGGACGCGCAGCCGGGCATGACAGCGCTGGACATGCGGCACCGGTACGCCCTCGGGGTCATCCACGCGGCGATGGGGTCGGACCGGTACGCCGGCTACACCGACCACTGGGTGCTGCCCGCCGTCGGCGCGACGACGGCGATCGGGGTCGACTCCGAGCGCGGCGCCGGGCTGTCCCCGGGCGACCTGGTCAAGTTCGACTGCGGGGTGACCGTGGACGGCTACCGGGGCGACGGGGGCCGCACCTTTAGCTTCCGGGAGATCCGGCCGGCGGCCCAACGGCTGTACCGCGTCCTGCTCGAGGCTCACGAGCTGGCCCGGGAACGGCTGGCGCCGGGCCGGCCGGTGCGGGAGGTGTTCGAGGCCGCGCAGTCGCACATCCAGCTCAACGGCTTCCCGCGCTTCACCCGGGGGCACTACGGGCACTCGGTCGGCCTGGACACCTTCCACGAGGAGCCGCCGTTCCTCAGCCGGACCGAGGAACGGCTCATCCAGCCGGGCATGGTCTTCGCGGTCGAGACGCCGGCCTACTCCTCGGACACCGGCGCGGTCATGATCGAGGACCTCGTGGTGATCACCGCGACCGGGCACGAGGTGCTGCACCAGCTGCCGCACGAGCTGGTCGTCGTCCCGTGACCGGAACGGTCGAGGAGCGGCAGGACCCGCGCGCCCTCGAGGCCGTCCACGGTGCGCACAACTACCACCCGATCCCGGTGGTGATCAGCGCTGGGGAGGGCGCCTGGGTCACCGACAGTTCGGGCCGCCGGTACCTGGACTGTCTGGCCGCCTACTCGGCGCTCAACTTCGGGCACCGGCACCCGGAGGTGGTGGCAGCCGCGGCCGACCAGCTCGGCCGGCTGACGCTGACCAGCCGTGCGTTCCACAACGACCAGCTCGGGCCGTTCTGCGCCGAGCTGGCGGCGCTGGCCGGCAAGGACATGGTGCTGCCGATGAACACCGGCGCCGAGGCGGTGGAGAGTGCGCTGAAGGTGGCCCGTAAGTGGGGCTACGACGTCAAGGGCGTCCCGCCGGACCAGGCCACGGTGGTGGTGATGGAGGGCAACTTCCACGGCCGCACGATCAGCCTGGTGAGCTTCTCCACCGATCCGGAGGCGCGGGGCGGATTCGGGCCCTTCACCCCCGGGTTCCGGCACGTGCCCTACGGCGACGAGGTCGCCCTCGCCGAGGCGATCGACGAGACCACGGTCGCCGTGCTGCTGGAGCCGGTGCAGGGAGAAGCCGGTGTGATCCTCCCGCCGCCGGGCTACCTGCGTCAGGTGCGGCGGCTGTGCACCGAGCGCAACGTCCTCATGCTCGCCGACGAGGTGCAGTCCGGCCTCGGGCGCACGGGGCGCACGTTCGCCTGCGAGCACGAGGACGTCGTGCCCGACGTCTACATCTTGGGCAAGGCGCTGGGCGGCGGGGTCGTGCCGGTCTCGGCCGTCGTCGCCGACTCCGACGTCCTCGGGGTCCTGCACCCCGGCCAGCACGGCAGCACCTTCGGCGGGAACCCGATGGCTGCGGCGGCCGGCCGGGCGGTCGTCCGGCTGCTGGCCAGTGGTGAGTTCCAAGAGCGCGCCCGATTGCTGGGGGAGCGTTTGCGGGTCGGCTTGGACGCACTGTCCGGCCGAGGGGTCCTCGCCGTCCGGTGCACCGGGCTGTGGGCCGGCATCGACATCGACCCGGCGCTCGGGACGGGGCGGGCCCTGTGCGAGCGGTTGCTCGCGCGCGGCGTGCTCGCCAAGGACACCCACGGATCGACGGTGCGGCTGGCGCCGCCGCTGGTGATCACCGAAGCGGAGATCGACTGGCTGCTCGAGCAACTGGCCGCGGCGCTGGCGGATCTCAGCCGCTGATCGACGCGCCGACCAGGAACCAGAGCAACGCACGTCCGGGGGCAACGTCGCGGAGTCGCCTTCTCCAGGTGGCGCTGCACGGGCCCATGCGCTGACGTTGGCGCTGCGGTTGAGGCGCCGGCTCAGCCGCCGGCCGTGCGCAGCGCGGCGATCAGGTCGTCGGCGACCCGGGTGACGGCGGACGGCAGCGGCCGACCGACCTGGGCCTGCAGTTGCAGTGTGCGCCGGGCCAGCTCGGCGCCCTCCAGCGGGATGGCGACCAATCCGTCGAGGTGCTGGGGCAAGGACACCCGGCCCAGCACGGCGACCGCGCCGGACTCCCGGACGAACCGCAGCACGGCGTCGGTGACGTCGCAGGTGAAGACCGGCTCCAGCACGCAGCCGGCGGCGGCGCAGGCGAGGTCCATCAGCGCCCGGTTGGTGGTGGCGGTCGAGGGGAGCGCGAGCGGCAGGCCGCGCAGCTCGGGCAGCGCCATCGTCGTCCTGGCCGTGAAGGGGGAGTCGCTGCGGACGACGAGGGTCAGCGGCGCCGGCTGGGCGTGCAACACGCGCACCTGCGGGTCGGCGCCGAGGGTGAAGGTGAGACCGAGGTCGGCGGTGCCCGCGCGGACCAGTTGGGTGACCGCGGTCGGGCCGGCGGCGGTGAGCACGAACCGGACGTCGGGGGAGGAGTTCCGGTGGGCGGCCAGCACGCGCGGGAGCAGGTCGTGCAGCGGGCCGTCGCAGGAGGCGAGGGTGACCTGCGGGCCGGCGTCGCGGTGGTCGCGGACGTCGTCCAGCAGCGTCCCGGCCTCGGCGATGGCCCGCCGGGCGTACTCGGCGAACGTGTGCCCGGCCGCCGTCGGCACCACGCCGGTGGCCTGCCGCTCGAACAGCGGTGTGCCGAGCTCCCGCTCCAGCCGGGTCAACTGCCGGCTCACCGCTGAGCCGGCCACGTACAGCCGCCGGGCCGCCTCGTTGATCGAGCCGGTGGTGTACACGGCGAGGACGTAGGTCAGCGCCGGATCGACCAGGGGCACCCGGGGAGGTTAGCGCCGCGGGCGCTGCGTTGCCGCTACGGCAATGGTGCCGTTCCCTCATCGACACCCACAGTGGCCTTGTTCACACGGTCGGTGCACGTCACGGTCCTCTCATGTCCCGAGACGCATCCCTGGCCGGCGCGGTCGCCGTCTACGACTCCGGTGAGTTCCTGGCCCAGCTGCGTCGCCGGGTGGCCCACCCCTCGGAGAGCGCGTTCCCCGAGCGGGAGGGGGCGCTGCGCGCCTACCTCGACGAGGAGATCGTGCCGGCGGTCGAGGCGATGGGCTTCGAGGCCCGGATCGTGGAGAACCCGGTGTCCCCGCGCCACCGGTTCCTGGTCGCCACCCGGGTCGAGGACGACGCGCTGCCCACCGTGCTCACCTACGGTCACGGCGACGTGCAGCCGGCGCACGCCGAGCAGTGGCGGGACGACCTGGACCCCTGGCAGGTCACCGTGGACGGCGATCGCTGGTACGGCCGCGGGGTGGCCGACAACAAGGGTCAGCACACCGTCAACCTGGTCGCGCTGGAGCAGGTGCTCGCCGCCCGCGGCGGCCGGCTGGGCTACAACGTCACGCTGCTGCTGGACATGGGGGAGGAGTTCGGTTCCCCGGGCCTGACCGAGCTGTGCACGCAGGAGCGGGAGCTGCTCACCGCCGACCTGCTGATCGGCTCGGACGGGCCGCGGGTGGCCGCCGACCGGCCGACGGTCTTCCTGGGCACCCGCGGGTCGGTGAACCTGACGCTGCGAGTGCACGCCCGCGACGAGGCGCACCACTCCGGCAACTGGGGTGGCGTGCTGGTCAACCCGGCGGTCCGGGTGGCGCACGCGTTGGCCGCCCTGGTCGACGCGCACGGCCGGCTGCTGGTCGAGGCGCTGCGACCGGACGGCATCCCGGAGCCGGTGCGGCGGGCGCTGGCCGACATCGCGGTGGACCAGGGGCCGGACAGCCCCCGGCTGGACCCCGACTGGGGCGAGCCGGGGCTGACCCCGAGCGAGCGGTTGTTCGGCTGGAACACCCTGGAGGTGCTGGCGATGAAGGCCGGTGACCCGGACGGGCCGGTCAACGCGATCCCGCCGTCCGCCCGGGCACACTGCCAGCTGCGCTGCGTCGTCGGCACCGACGTCACCGGCGTGGGCGATGCCGTCCGGGCGCACCTGGTCGACCGCGGCTTCGCCGACGTCGAGGTCGAGGTCGAGCACACCATGGCGCCGACCCGGCTGGACCCGCAGGACCCCTGGGTGCCCTGGACGCTGGCCAGCCTGGAGCGCAGCACCGGCTTGCGCCCGGCGCTGCTGCCCAACCTGGGTGGCTCGCTGCCGAACAACCCCTTCGTCGAGGTCCTGGGCCTGCCCACGGTGTGGATCCCGCACTCCTATCCGGGGTGCGCGCAGCACGCGCCCGACGAGCACCTTCCCGCGCCGCTGGTACGCGAGTCGCTGCAGGTGATGGCCGGGTTGTGGTGGGACCTCGGCGAGCTGACCAGCTGGCCACCTGCATCTCCCGACGAGGACGGAACGAGCGCCCGATGACCGCACCGAGCCCTGCAGCGCCCAGCCCCGCACCGGCGAAGCCGGCACTGAGCGCGCGGCGGGTGATCACCGCGGCGTGCGTCGGCAACGCCCTCGAGTGGTACGACATCGCCGTCTACAGCTACTTCGCCGTGTACATCTCCCGGGCGTTCTTCGACAACAGCGATCCGGCGGTCGGGCTGCTGCTCGCCCTGGGGACGTTCGCGGTGTCGTTCCTCATCCGCCCGATCGGGGCGATGGTGCTCGGCAGCTACGCGGACCGGGCCGGACGGACGCCGGCGCTGTCACTGTCGCTGGGCCTGATGGTGCTCGGCACGTTCATCATCTGCGTGATGCCGACGTACGCGTCGATCGGCGTGCTCGCCTCGGTGGGCATCCTGGTGGCGCGGCTGATCCAGGGCTTCGCCGCCGGCGGGGAGTTCGGCAGCGCGACGGCGATGATGGTCGAGCACCTGCCGGGACGGCGCGGGTTCGCGGCGAGCTGGCAGTTCACCAGCCAGGCGGCCAGTGCGCTGATCGCGGCCGTGCTGGGGACCGTGCTGACCACGACGATGAGCGAGGAGACGCTCAACTCGTGGGGCTTCCGCATCCCGTTCATCGTCGGGCTGCTCGTGGGCCCGGTGGGCATCTACATCCGCCGGCACGTCCCCGAGGCCGAGCCGACGGCCGAGGCGCTCGCCGACACCCGACGGAAGACGCCGGTGCGGGAGGTGCTGCTCGGGCACAAGGTGGCGGTGCTGCTGACCATCGGCGCGCTGGCGGTGACCACCTGCCTGAACTACATGATCACCTACATCCCCACCTACGCGATCAACACGCTGGAGCTGCCGTCGTCCTCCGGGTTCATCGCGACGGTGGCGGGTGCGCTGGTGCTGCTGATCGTGACGCCGCTGGCGGGGCACCTGTCCGACCGGTGGGGCCCGGTGCCGCTGATGCTGCCGGCGGCCGCCGCGGTGCTGGTGCTCATCTACCCGATGTTCGCGTTCATGGTGGCCGCGCCAGGGGTGGGCGTGCTGGTGCTGGTCGTCGGCGCGATGGCGCTGCTCAAGGGCACGTACTTCGGGCCGCTGGGTGGGCTGATGGCCGGCCTGTTCCCGTCCCGGGTGCGGGCGACCGGGATGGCGGTGGGCTACAACATCGGCGTCGCGATCTTCGGTGGGTTCACCCCGCTGGTGGCGCAGTGGCTGCTCGGGTCGACCGGGATCGACGCCGCCCCGGCCTTCTGGGTGATGGTCGCCGCGGTGGCCAGCATCTCCAGCCTGGTGGTCTGCCGGAAGCGCGTGCCGCTGCGCGGCTGACGCTCCATGAGGGGCCAAAGTCGCGGCTTTGGCCCCTCATAGACGGGCTTCGGCCCCTCAGGCGGGGACGAGCTCGCGCTCCGGCTGCTGGTCGACGCGGGGTTTGGCGGTGATGTGAGCGAGCGCGGCGACGACCACGATCGCGGCGGCGACGGCGGGGAGCGCGAGTGCCGTGTCGGCGCCGAGCCGATCGACGACGACGCCGGTGACGGCGGAGGAGACCGCCTGTCCGACGACGACGGCGGAGCCGAGCAGCGTCATCGTGGTCGCCGAGCGGCCGAGCGGGCTGAACTTGGCGGCCAAGCTGTACTGGCTGACCAGAGTCGGCCCGATCCCACAGCCCAGGACGGCGAGGGCCACGATCAGCGTCAGCTCCGACCGGGCGGTGGCGTAGGCGATCGCGGCGGCGAGCATCAGCGACCCGAACACCAGCCACCGCGCCCGCAGGCTGAACCGCTGCGGGAACGCCGCCGACCCCAGCGCCAGCGCGGCCGAGCCGATGCCCATGACGCCGTAGAGCAGCCCGGCCCGGTCGCCGCTGCTGTCGGCGGCGAGGAAGCCGGTGAGCGAGGTGAGGGTGGCGCCGAAGAAGAGGCCGATGCCGAGCGTGCCGGTCACCACGGTGACCAGCGGGAAGCGGGCGAGCTCCCGGGCGGGCGCCTGCTCGTGGCGGGCGTCCTGCGCGCCGGGGTGCAGCCGCCCGGTGGGGTGCAGCGCGAACCAGGTGACGAAGACGAACGTCAGCGCCGACGCGCCGGCGATGGCCAGCCAGGGGGCGACGGCGGTGGCGAGCAGCCCGACGAGAAAGGGGCCGACGATGAAGACCGTCTCGTCGGCGGCGGACTCGTAGGCCATCGTCCCGTTCAGCACCCGCTCACGCTGGTTGCGCTGGACCGACCGCTTGATGATGGCGACCAGCCGGGTGCGCGACATCGGGGCGATCTGCGGCGCCGAGGCCCCGATCAGCACCGACATCGCGAGCAGGGCGAGGGCCGGGGTGCTGCTGGCGACGACGAACGGGAAGGCGCCGAGCAAGGTGGCGTTGACCAGGCCCACGGGGACGAGCACCCGGCGCTGGCCCAGCCGGTCGGCGGCCGCGCCGAGCAGGGGACCGGCCAGGGCGGTGCCGATGCCGGCGGCGGCGGAGTTCAGGCCGCCGAGGGTCACCGAGCCGCGCTCGGCGACGACGAGGGTGAGGACGCCGACCACCATCATCGCGAACGGGAGCCGCGCGATGAAGGCGAGCGGGAAGTAGGAGAACCCGGCGTGCCGGATGAGCTCGGTGCGGGAAGAACGCGTGTGGAACATGGCCTCTGCTGCGGGTAGGGCGTGCCGCCTTGCTCACACCGGGGACGCCGGCCGCAGGTTGTTACACACGAGTTTCAAGGACTGCACTGACGATAACCGACACCGCTCCGTTGGCTCGCAACTACCGGAGTGCACCTCCTACCGGGTGGGGCCCGATGTCCTTGAGGACACCAGTGCAGCCGGTCGGTGCGCCACCACATTCGTGAGGACGACGAGTAGCCAGCGCTGCGGTGCGCTGCCGGGTTGAGTCATTCAGTGGGACCGGGCCAGTGGAGCCTGAGGTTGACGACCCCGACTGTCCGCCGTGTCGACCGGTCTGCAGTCCTGCCTGTCGGAGCGGCTGTTCGTCTTCCACGTGGGGTAAAGATCGTGCCGAGCATCGGGCGGGAGAGTGCGTGGACGTTGTCATCCGAGTTGTGAACACGGTCGTGGTCTGGCCGGTCTGTCTCCTAGTGGTGCTGCTGATCAGCGGCTCCATCTCGGCCTACAGTGTCGGACTGCCGTGGTCCCGGCTCGCTGACTCGTTGGACCGGCAGGTGCGGAAGCGGGCGGCTGGGGACATGCAGCGGCTATCGCCGAGGGCGGAAGCCCGCTTTGCACAGCTGCTCGCGAGTTACGACGATCGGAGTGAGCTCTGGGAGCCGGAAGATCTCGACACCGCGCTCTCTGCGTTCACCGGAAAAGCCGATGACCCAGACTTCCGGATACGTTTGGTCGCCGACCGAAGGAAATACCAAGAGAAGCTGCTCGTTGACCTGTCTGCGCGATCCGCTCGGACGAAGAGCGTCGGACGGCTCGTCCTCCAGTGGCGATGGTGGGTTCTGCTGGGAAGAGGGCGCCTGTGGTGGCAGGGGCTTTCGTGTATCGGACGCCAAACGGCCACTCACGTGGTGGCCATCGCCCTGACCATCACCGCCACCGCCACGTTGGTCGTGGTGGTCGCCACCTTATTCTTTTGGTTGTTCTTCTGGTCTCAGCGGTCGCTGCTGGACGTGGCCGGGGCAGCCGCGGACATCGGTCTCCTGGCTGGCTTGTTGCTGGCCGCTGCTTCTGTGTTCGGCACATTCTGGTTGCCGGTCGTGCGAGCAGCGCCGATCAATCGCCGCCGCGGACTGTGGGGTGCTCTGGGCATCGGACTGCTGGCATTCCCGCTCAATGTCATCGGGCAAGAACTTCGCATCATCGAGACCGGGACGTCGTGGATCGCACAGAATTTGGCGGTGCCGGCGGACAGCGTCCTTCCGTCGGCGCTGGTTCTGTTGGCCATCATCGGCTACGCCTTGTGGCGAGCCGTGCTGTCCATTCGTTCGGCTTTGTTGTCGTCTGGCCGACCGCTCTCCCAGCGCCTGCTCGGGGTCGGGGCCGGGGTGTTCGTCGCCATGGCCGGTGTGATGATGCTGCTGGTGGCACCCTTCGTTCTTCGGATCGAGGCCCTGCAGGCGAACGTCGGGTCGCCCGCGGTTTTCCGAACGGTCACACTGTGGGGAGTCGGGCTGGCCTTTCTCCCCGGCCTGCTGTCGATCCCGGTGGCAGCGTGGGAAGATCGCCGCCGACTGAACCGGTACCGACAAGCAGGCCTGGTGGTTGAGGACCTGCGGTCACCGTTGGTTATCACGCTCCTGTGGGGTGTTGGGCTCCTCGTGACAATGGGGGCGGAGGACCTGGTCTCCGCGGTTGCCGACGTTTCGCCGGACTGGGCTGGTCCTGCCTTGTCTGTGCTCGGCGTTGTCGTCTTGCTGAGCGTCGTGGCCGTGCTGTTCGCCGGCCCGGTGTTGATCGGACGCGCCTTCTACCGCTGGCACCGACGTGGTGTACGACTTCGCGACGAGTACTTCGTTCGGTACCAGCGCGACGTGGACGGAGAGGGCGATCCCGACGGAGTGAGGACAGGGCCGCTGAACTGACGGCTGCACAGGGCAACCCATGCTCGTGCTCTGCTCTGCTCTGCTCTGCTCTGCTCTGCTCCCGAGCTCCCGAGCTCCCGAGCTCCCGAGCTCCCGAGCTCCCGAGCTCCCGAGCTCCCGAGCTCCCGAGCTCCCGAGCTCC
>NZ_JAPVBP010000005.1:198713-427321 GCF_026968025.1 Modestobacter sp. VKM Ac-2978
CGACTGCGCTGACCAACGTGCCCTCACGCTCGGCCAGCTAGGTGAGCCACTCGATCACCTCGGCGGGGAGGCTCCGCAACTACAGGGTCGGCATGCCGCGGTCGTCCGCATAGCTGTCGGAGTCTGCATGCAGGAGTTCGGCGCTCACGGTGTTGGCCACGTGCGCCGGGGGAGGAGCGGCAGGGCGGTTCGCCCGTCGTGGATGTGCAGGCTGCAGTCGAGATCGTCGCGGCCACGGACGATCGATACGATCGCGCTGCACCAGGCGCCGTCGTCCGGGGTGGGTTTCGCTGGCCCGGGTCGCGCCCAGTACGTCGCCAGGTGCAGGTCGGCCGGGTCGACGTCCTCCGACTCGGCCACGACGGTGTGCAAGTCGGCGAGGTTGCCGATGGCCACCCGGTCGGGCTCGAGCGGGAGTTCCTCGACCGGGATGACCACGGGAACCATCGTGCCGTCCGCCCGCAGCCACGCGAGGAACAGCCGGCGACCGGGCGGCGGTCCGTCGAGGTGGACCAGGTCGCGCCACCGCCCGGTGAGCTCGGCGTTTGCTGGTCAGGGGGATGTCGGCGTGCGGTCGGGTCCTCATGGCGGAAGACTCCGCCGCGCAGCGGCCTCTCGCCGCTGGCGTGTCCACAGGCAGGCGGGTGGTCCCGTTGACTGGTCGCATGGACGACGTCGTGGCCGCATTGCGCGCCCTGCCCGTACCGCTGGCCGAGGCCGCTGCCAGTGTGCCCGCGGTGCCCGGGCTGTACGCCTGGTGGGGGCGGTTCGGTGCGCTGCCGGGGATCTCCGGGCCGCGGCACGAGGCGGCCGATCTGCAGCTGCTCTACGTGGGGACAGCCCCGAACGGCGTGGCGTCGCAGGCGACGCTGCGCAGCCGGGTGGTGGGCGACCACATCCGCGGGACGACCGGCTCATCGACGCTGCGCCGGTCGCTGGCCGCGTTGCTCAGCGAGCAGCAGGCCTGGCGGAGCCGGTGGACGACGCGACCGGTGCTGGTCAACGCCGACGAGCTGCGGCTGTCGGCGTGGATGGGGGAGAAGCTGCAGCTCACTTGGGCGGAACACCCCGAGCCGTGGACGGTCGAGGCTCAGCTGATCGCCGAGCTGGAGCCACCCCTCAACCAGGCCGACAACGCCACCCACCCGTTGTATTCGTTCGTGCGGGATGCCCGGACGCGTTGGCGCGGGGCGGCGAGTTCCGGCGGGTGATCCGCACGGCTCAGGGACGGCGGAGGGCGGCGGCGCCGGCCAGGGCGAGCTGGGCACCGACCAGGCCGAGCCCCAGCCACATCAGTAGGCCCAGGCCGGCCGCGTGGTGCATGTGCTGGTGTGCCGAGCCGCCCAGCATGTGCGCATGGAGCACCAGAATCGCGCCGTCCAGGGCGGTGAACCGCCACACGGACCCGGTGGGGTGTCGCCACAGGTGCCAGGCGCACGGCAGACAGGCCGCCGCCACCAACACCATCACTACCGAGCCGAGCGAGCCGTCGACGAGCAGCAGGTGCACCGCCGACGCCACCGCCAGCCCCGCGGCCACCCGGCCGAGGGCGAGCGCCCTTGGCCGGGCCACCAGGACGGCACAGCTCACGACCAGTGCCCCTCGCCGGTCCTGCAGTAGGACGAGCTCGACTTCGTTACGCCGAGCGCCGGGTTCCGGTCGAAGATGCCAGCCGGCTTGAGTGAGCTACCTGCAACGACGGGCCGCGGACGGGGTGGCGGCTCCTGTAGCGCCAGACTTGCGCCACGCCGTCCGCGGCCCGTGAGTCACGTGAGGGAACCTGTCCTGGCATGTCACATGCGCGTTGAATCCGCACCCGCCATTTCAGATTCCGTCATCGTCGTCTTCCGCGTCGATGATCGGCTGAGTCAACGCGCTGTTCCGGGCACGGAAGGTAACGAGCTGCCTCGTGCGGCCGATCGCGGACTGGGGTGTGATGGCCGTGAAGGCGACGACCAGGCGGCTGGGGTCGACTTGTCCCTGCGGGGTATACCCCGGCTCGATGACCGGGTAGAGGAGCAGGACGCCTCGCCGCTGTTGAGCCAGCTGGCGTGCTACAGGGTCGGTCCCACCACCTCGCGTGGCCACCACGATGCCCGCGCGGCGATGCCTTGGCTCGCTGATGGCGCCGAACATGGGCGCGCGCCGACGCTCGCGCCTAAACAGGCTGCGTGACCCGACATCGGGCAGCGTCGCTGACGCGCCTAGCGCCAATTGTGGAGCCAACAGCACCCAGTCGTCCAGCTGTCCGGTGATCTCTTCGAGGTAACGCAGATCTGGGGAGAAGTAATCACTTCTCAGCCACGCGAAGTCGCGGAGCACGTCGAGGACCTGCTCGTGGGGAACGACGCCGGTCAAAGCGGTGAAGCTGGACGGTGAGGGCGCATAGCTCAAGTCCGGGCTCGGCACGAGCAGCGTGCAAGGCGTTGACGCTGACTGCAGCAATGGAACGGCAGCGTCGTAGTTGGCCTTCACCCTCACCGGCTTATCGGGGTAGGCCGTTGGCTCGAGCGGGGTACCCGGTGAGCGACGAACCTGTAGCTCGGCGTTGTACATCTTGTTGAGGGCCGTCGGCCTGAGCGTCGGGAGATGCTGAGAGACCAGGGGTGGGATCTGGTCCGGGCGGATCTGAGGCTCGCCGTCCACCGGCTTGGCGTACTGGCGGAGCTGCTCGCGGAAGGCCTCTTCATCGCGAACGATCGCTTCAAACTTGGCGTAAAGGTCGTCGAACGTCTGCCCGATCCGCTCACGCCGGCCGATGTACAAGCGGACGAGATCGCTGTAGCCCTCCCGAAAACCGAACCACCGACCCATCTGCATCAAGGTGTCCGCCGCGCCGGTCCGCCGACGGTAGTACGAGGTGGTCAGCCCTTCGACCGTGAAGCCGCGACTTAACTTCGTGCCTCCGACCAAGATTCGCCAGACGTCGTGAGCGTCGAAGTCCAACGCCTCTTGAAGCAGGTCCTGATCCCCGTTCACAATGAGAACCGGGTCACCACCAGCGCCCACCATCTTCGCGATGGCCTGTCCGACGAACGGCTCCAACTCGTCGAATTCAACCGGGTACGGAAGGCCTCCTGCGCGCTCATCCGAGACCCGTCGGAAGTCCGACTCGTACAGTGTGCGTAGAACGGCGAGACCCTTGGCCGAGGCGTAGCCGCGCCCGCGCCACGCGGCGATCACGTTGTCTCGCGTGTCCCTGTGTTCCTGCATTTTGACCGACTCGTGCACGAGCATCGTGTGATGGCGGAACCGGCGGGGCTGCCCGAGGCGAGCTTCGCGGTAGAGCTTCAATGCACCGGCCAGGACGTAGGAATCGATGGCCGCGGTCAGGTCGTCCTGCCGTTCGTCATCCGTCTGCCCGTGAACGGGCCGGACGAAGGCTGCTTCCTGAGAGTTGGCAGGCGTGCGATCAGCGGGCTCTACGTCGCTGTCTATATCGTGGAAATCGCTGACGCCCATGTAGCCCACTGGTCGCTCAAGGCTGATCAGAAAGTCTTTGGGGAAGATGTCCTCGGAGTCGCCGGGGTCGATAAACACATTGGCGAACGGAGTGGCGGTGTAGCCGACGTACTGAGCCCGGGGAAGCAGCCCCAGGATATCGGAGATCAACTTGTTGATCTTCGTTCTGTCCGTTTGACCGGCCTGCCACCTCGCCGGATTGCTCGTGTTGACCGACGCCTGATCCGACTCGTCGTCGATGATCAACACCGGGATGTCGGAGAGATTGGCCGTGATGCTCTTGAGGTCTTGCACGAGCTTCGTGAGTACCGTCGCGTTCTTCTTGATGACGGCCAGGCGAGCGTCGCTGGCGAACAGGTTCACGGGGTCGTACAGCGG
The DNA here is from genome assembly GCF_026968025.1 of Modestobacter sp. VKM Ac-2978. Taxonomy (NCBI): domain Bacteria; kingdom Bacillati; phylum Actinomycetota; class Actinomycetes; order Geodermatophilales; family Geodermatophilaceae; genus Modestobacter; species Modestobacter sp. VKM Ac-2978. The sequence goes on from NZ_JAPVBP010000005.1 coordinate 202,554, forward strand.
CTTCTGCTTCTCCGTGCGTGCCACGTCGAGTGCAACGATGCCCGTGTTCAGGCGTCGGTAGTCGTTGCGGCTCGTGGTCAACCGGACGATGTCGGCTGCGCCCACCAGCGAAGGCTGATACCCGTGCTTGACGAACTTCCCCTCGATCCAGTCGTTGTCCTCCTGGTAGTCAACTCGGCCGGCCATGTCGGGATCGGTCAGGTCGACACCGCGCTGGATGTTCTCCACGCCGACCAGTTCCATGTCGAGGCGGCGCTGAGTCTGCTGGCGCAGGAGATCGACGGTGCCCGTCAGGACGATCACGAGGCGGTATCCAGCGTCGATCGCCTTCGCGATCACACCTGTAAAGTTGGCCGTCTTACCACTCTGCACGTACCCGACGACGAGGCCCTTGGCTTGATATGCCTGCGGACGCGTCGGGTCGGACAGTCGCTCCACAACTTGGCTGCTGGCCGTGTCCAGGCGCACGACGGCCTCAGGGCCCCAGCCGCGGACCTCCAGCAAGTAGCTGCTGTAGACGTTCCAGTAGTGCCGTCGCTCCTGGCGCCGCTCGGGGGTGTACCAGTCCTCGAACTGGTTGCTTATGACCGAGCCGCCTGCGGTTGCGATGGGGAAGACGTCCTCGAATGCAGAGACGGAGGGTGCGTCGAGCTGCAGGCGGCTGTAGGTCTCGTTCCTGCGCTCGCGCGTGTACGGGGTGGTGCCAGGCGCCCACGCGGCCGTGTCGGCCGAGTCCCAACGGAGGATGGCGACGTGCAGCTGGATGCGAAGCGAGTCGTTGACGTCGGCTGCCGACAGGTAGTCGACCAATCTGGAGAGGCTCACGTCGGCTTGAGGGTCCTCCTCCTCAGCAATGAGCTGCGCGCGACGCTCCAGAGGCTTGGGGGCGCCTTCGCCTAAACTGAGCAACGCGGCGCGGTACGCGTCGATGAGCGACATCAATTGGCTCCTGTGGGTGCAAAGTCGTTGGTTGATATGTCAGCTGCAGGTAGACCCGTCACGTCGATGCGATATCGGACATCGTGAAGGCGCGCGATGTCGACCCCAGCGGCAGCGAGTGTGTCACTGGTTAAGGCGGGCAGGCATGCAATGCTTAGACACAATGGGTGACTTCGAAGGCGCCAGCGTTGCCAACGTCTGCCGTGATCGTCGCGCCACCCAGAACTGCGCAAGCTGTCGTCGAACTTCGGTGTAGAAGCGCCGAGGGCGCCCCGGATCTCCGCGATCAGCTCTTCGAGGCTGCGACCGGGGCCAGCCCCGGCCAACGTGATCTGAAGACTGAGCAGAAAAAGGGTTCGTCCTGGGGACGGGCTCAGCTGATCGAGTCCGCTGATCCAGTGGATGCGGTTCTCGCTGCCCGTCGTCTTGACCTCTAGATCACCGATCGGCAAGGCGAAGTCGTGCTCGGCCGCTTCCGGTCCGAGCCAGGTCGCGAGCGCGGTCTCGGCACTGACTCGTGAGAGCAACCGCTCCAACACCAGGAGCTCGCCGTAGAGGCCGATTTCGCGTTCCCGCGACAGGTGCACTGCCTTGGTGAACAGAGTCTCGAATCCGTCCAGTACCCCCGTCACGGCGACCGAGAACGCATCGTCCTCCAGCTGCAGCCGGTCAGCCAGGGTTGCGAACAGCGGATAAGCATCATCCAAGAACTGACGACCGTTGACCTTAAGACGTGCCCAGTTGATTCCCTCACGAAAGACGACGTCACTGTCGAGGTGTTCATACGCTGAGAGCTCCGGCACGGCGACGCCGTCCCACGGCGTCTCGACGCACATCGACCCACTCGAGCCGTCGATGACGAACATGACGACGGGATCTCCCGGAACAGGGACAAGAGCGCGCGAGCCTTGATCGACGTAGAGCCGCAGTGCCTCGGCGGTGAGGTGTCTGCCGTTGCTCTCCAGACCGGTCACTGCTGGGCTCGCACAGCAGCTGTGAGCACACTTTGCCAGAGGTCCATGTTGTCCTTGTCCCGGGATCCCATGTAGTGACCCTGGAAGATGTTCTCGACCAGTAGATAGAGGCAGGTCTTGACTAACGGAGCGTCGTTCAGGCTGCCGGTCGTCGACCCCGTCACGACAGCTCGATAACTTCGATTAAGAGTGAGCTGACGGGCCTCTCGGTCGATGTCGAAAAAGACGTCGCCGTCCACGCGGCCCCAACGTATGTCGATGGGTTCCTCGTTGGGGATCGGGCGCAGCTCTGTGCGAAGTGCGCGCTTCACCGTGGGCGGCAGGCCCCGGCCCGGCGGGATTACTCGTGGACGTTGGGCTTCGCGGCGCCGACCGCGCTTGTACAGCGCGCGTGCGTCATCGAGGTAGTCGTCAAAGGTGAAGTCCTCTCCGGCGGCTTGCTGAAGTGCGCGCACGAAGGCCTCAGCGGGCTCGATCCGCGACTTCTCCGGGTTCAGACGAACGTGAGCTTCCGATCCGGGAGCGAGGTCCACGACCACCCGGGCCAACTGCAGGTCCTTGGCGCCGTGGATGACGCCATTCCAGCCACCAGCTTGGATCAGACGATCATTTCGATAAACATATAGGCCCTGGTGTCGTTCGGGCCTGTCGTGCAAGCGGAACTGCCGAGTCGTCGACCGCGGCGGCCACAGGTGGCAGATGAGTTGATGGGGCGGGTCGCTGACGACGTGCAGCGTCTTCGGGTACTCCGGGTGGCCAGAATGGGCGTAACCAAACGGGTCGAGGGGCTCGACCGGAACGGCCGAGCCCGCAGCATCCATGTCGGCGTCGAACTCGTCGATCATGATTTCGACAGCCTTCACCGCGAGGAGCCGGTGGAAGACCAACCCGAGGTGGCGTCGGAGCTTCTCGACGGTCTCGGTGAGAAATCGATTGGTCTCTCGCTCGTCGTGTACGACGGGGAAGGCGCGCACGCTGTCCCAGCGGATGACCGTGCCCGAGTCGCGACCCGCGGCGGGTGGCTGGGTCGCCAGTTCGCGGCGAGCAAACTCCTGATCGACGACATCGCACTCGAAACCGGACTGTGCGCCTTCGAGCGTCCAACGCCGACCGGTGTAGCCCCCGTCGGCCGTCTTCGACACCACTGTCAGTTCATCGGCATGGCCGAAGCTCGCGGCCTTCAGTCCCAGACCGAAGTGCCCGAGCTCGCCGGGGCCGTACCGGCGCACGCCGCCGATGGTCATGGCGGTGTTGATGGCGGCGCTACTGATGCCTCGTCCGTCGTCCGTGACGTACAGCCGTACCAATCGGTTGTCGCGTCTGACGAATCGGATGCGGACAAGGCCAGCCCCAGCGTCGATGCTGTTATCGACGAGGTCCGCCAGAGCACTTGGCAGGTCGTGATTGCGCCCCAAACTCCTCAGGAGTCGGGGATCAGGCTGTAAAGTGACGCGGCTTGTGATAGGTACTCGATCGTCCTTGATCACCGGGTGCCTCCCTTCGTTGCTATCCGCAGGCTTCAGCGCCGCGACCTTACGCACGCCTTCTCTCGACGAGTGGAAGGCCGGCCAGTGTCGCCCGAGGGACGCCGAGGTCTAAGCGAGGTGCGAGATTCGATCTCTCGACTCCGCCTACATCCCCATCGGCTTGGTGAGGGTCCGCGGTGGAACGAGAACTAGCCACCTCCACCCGCAGGAGTGAGGCAGGGCGACTGTAAGTCGACGTGGTCGATCCTCCGCAGCGAGGGCACCGGTCGCCCAGCGTCCAGACCTTCTGACGACTGGCCGCAGGGCGCCGCTACGGACGTCGGGTCATGATGCGACGCACGTCAGCTGCAACCTCTGGTGTCGGTCGGGGTACGGCGCTGGTTGGGAAGTCGATACCGAGTTGCCGCGGCGGGCCTCGACTCGCCCGGCCTGGTTCTTGGCCTCAGCGCTGGAAGAGGTGCACCGCGTCTTGCTGGGCCACCGGGTCTTGCTGGGCCATCGGGTCTTGCTGGGCCATCGGCGATGCTTACGTCGAGATGGAGCAGGCCACGGCTAGCGTCGCGGATGTGGCCCTTACAGACCCGTATGTCGACTTTGAACGAGCCCTGGAGCGTCTGGACGCGCTGCGACACAGTGTCGCGACCGCGCGTGAGGCGGATGCCGTGTTCGAGACGCTCGCCGACCTCCAACTGGCTGTCGTCCGGTCCTACGGCGGCCGCAAGCCCAAGGCACCCTCAGGCGTCGGAGCGCAGACCAGGATCTTGCAGCATCTGCAAGCACGCTGCGGCGAGTGGGTCTCGGGGGAGGAACTGGCGGCGGTGTCGAGGATCGGGGAGTGGGCTCGACGGGTGCGTGAGCTCCGGGTCGAGCGCGGTTATGACATTCAGGAGGAGAGCGGCCTCTACTGCCTCGTGTCAGTGGAGCCCAGTGAGGAAGCAGCGCAACGGTGGCGGCTGTTGAATGAGATGCGCCGAACCGATGGTTCGCCGAGGGACCGAGTCCTTGCCCTGCTGACCCACTACGAGGGCGGTGTCGTCTCACAAGTTGAGCTCGATTACGTGAGCCGCGGCCGCGACTCGGGCTTGCGCGTCAGGGAGCTCCGGGACGACGAGGGCTTTCCCATCGAGTCCTCGGCCGATGCCCCCGATCTGGCGACGGGGGAGTTCCGGCTCGTCTCCTCAGCGCAAGAGGACCGGCATGATCCACGGCAACGGTTGTTCGACGAGCGGGTCAGGCAGCAGGTGTTCCAGCGGGACAACTTCACGTGTTGGCGGTGCCGGCGCAACAAGCAGATCGCCGGACGGGAAGGCGATGCGCGCTTCCACCTCGAGCTGCATCACCTCGAGGCTGGTGGGGAATCGCTGGATCGGCTGCCCGTCGAGCAACTCAATGACCGCGCGCAGCTTGCGACTTACTGTCGTGCGTGTCACCGCCAGGCGGCCAACGACTCGCACCGTCAACGGCGGGTCGCGCGTGCTGACGATCAGGGATGGCTTCCAGGATCTACAGGTACTGCTTGATGTGCCTGGCCACGGCGGCAGCAAGACCAACCGGCACCGCATTGCCGATCTGGCGGGCGATCTCAATCTTTGATCCGCACCAGACGTAGCTCTCCGGAAAATCTTGGAGGCGAGCGGCTTCGAGGTGCGTGATTGGACGGTTGACGCGAGCCGTAGAGTCCTCTCGTTCCCACTGAGGGTGCAGGTACTGCCCCTTCTCCGGCTTGAAGAACTCGGTACGAATGGTCAGAGAGGGAGCATCCCACTTCATTCGGCCCATGACGTCTGTGGTGCCGGAAGCCTTATTGGCCCAGCAGGCCGGAAGAAGATCGTCCGGAAGGTCGAAACGCCCGCCACCCGGCGGAATAGCGTCGTAGCGGAGCAGACTCCGAGGCTGCGGATTCCGCCCGAGGTGGAGGTCCTCCGACTTGAAGACTCCGGGCACCTTCTGGCCGAAGAACTTGGTGGTGCTTTCAGGTAGGGAGGTCGTGAGCGGCTCGGCGGGGTAGCCCTCGATGCGTGAGCGGACGGTCTCCCACATCTCCAGCCCGAGCATGGGCTGCTTGGCATGAGTGGGCTGTGGCAGGCGCACGTCGCCGATGCGACTGCCGATGACGATGGTGCGCGGCCTGCGCTGTGCTACGCCGTAGTCGGCTGCCAGCAGGACGCCGTGGTGCAACTTGTACTCAGAGAGCAGGCCTCCGGCCGCCTCTGACAGCAACAGTTCGAACTCACTGCTGCGTCGAAAGCGCTCAACATTCTCAAGGACAAAGATCTTTGGGTTCGCAGCTGTGACGACACGCAAGTACTGCTTCCAAAGCTTGTTCCGAGGGTCCTCGATGTCACGACTGCCCAGATTCGAGAAGCCCTGGCAGGGGGGGCCGCCGATGACCAGGTCCGCCTCGGGGATGTCCGAGGTCGGTAGAGCTTCGATGTCGCCCCAGTAGGTGTGGTCCTCGCCGAAATTTGCGGCGTAAGTGGCGGCAGCGTGCAGGTTCCACTCGACCGCCAGGGCCGCCTCGAAGCCCTCCTGGCGGAAACCCTGGCTCATGCCGCCGCACCCGGCGAAGAGATCGATCACGCTGGCTACCGGCATGCCGTCAGACTAGGCGGGAGTACTGACGGTCTCGGGGTGGACCCGGGACACACTCGGCGTGTTGCCCGCCGCAGCGCCGACTGTGTCCCGAGTCATCCCCACCCGACCTGCGCCCGGAGTCGGGCTCGGTCACCTCAGCGCTGCAGCAGCGGCGCTTCTCGTCGCGGTGAGGGTTGGCGCAAAAAAGCCAGGGGTCCGTTGGTCGCCGATCACCAGGACCCGGTCGAGCAGGACGTTCGAGCGCTCGCACGACGTCTCTGCCACAAGACAACAACCGTGGCAGCCCGCGAGGTTGAGGCTGCCTAAGCCCTGTCCGCGGCTCTCGCGACAGACCGGGTCGGCGGAACACCAAGCAGCGTCTTCAAGCGATCCGAGCAGGGTGTTGGCCAGGCGAGGCTGCTCGCCCTGTCTGACGAGGCCTCCAAGCGTCCCTTCGGCATCCCCAGCTGCGGTGTAGAGAAGAACGCCCGCCTCTTGTACGGATCCGGTACCTGCGTAGACGCGCTCCCGGATCGACGCTGCCGAGTAACCCGATGTGAAGGCCAGCCGCCTCATCAGCAGATGGGCCAGGGTGTGAAGGAGGATCAGCCGCGGTGTTGCCTCACCAAACCGGGAGCCGATGAGACTGTCGCGACGTCGCCCCTCGACGACCCTGACACGCCTGAGGACGTCCTCATCCTCCTCCCAATCCGCGAGCCTCTCCGGGTCGAGCGTCATGAACACGCCCTCCCCGAAGGACTCCACGGCAGGCAACCACCGTTCGCGACCTCGGGGACCTAGGTCCACGTCGACGAGATTCGCTTCGAGGTCGTAGCGGCGGAAGCCATGAAGGACTCGGACCTCTCGGAGTCGATGAACGAGCACGACGTTCCTGACACGCGTCTCCAACGACCTGTAGACCTCGCTGTCCAGCTCGGTCGCGAGATCGGTGGCTGACACGACGAAGTCGGGTGTCCCCGTGGGCTCGCCCGGATGATCGACGGCCTGCATGAACGCATGCCACTCCGCGGTCAGAAGCCCGGTGCGAGCAGCTTCCAGCCCGTCGTCGTGCTTCGCGGCCGAGGCGACCACCCGGCGAATCAGGTCCTCCGACACCTTCAGGTCTTCGGCTATCAACTCCACGAGCATCTCCGCCCGAGGACCTCCTGGGGCGGTGCTCACGTCTTCGAAGTTGCGGTGCTGTCGGATCTCCGCCTCGTAGTCCCGCGCTTGAGTCGTCGGCTCGGGGATGTCGAGCGCCGTCGTCGTTTCGCTCAGCGTCACGTTCGTGGCGCCACGCTGCAACACCTCAAGGCGCTCATCGCATGGATTTGCCGTACCCCTTTGCCAAGGCTGTTTCCCCGAACAGCGGACCCCGATCCGCTTCAACGACTCTCGGCTCGGCAGGTCGCCGAGGTGCCGGCTCGCCCGACAGGTCGTGCAGCGAACGATGAGGCTGGAGAGGCCTTCGGAGCCACCCCGGCTGGTCTCGAAGAGCAGACGCGGCGACTTGCACCGGCTTTGGTCCGCGTTCTCGTGTGACGAGTGAGCCCACCTGTCCCACGGCACGTCCATCGCATGACCACGCGTCGTGCACACCGCGATGAAGCGCATCGGCACGAGCTTCCCTCGGCACTCCTTGCACGCCGGTGCCTCGCCGGTCTCCTCGTTCCCGAACACGAACCGCATCAGTCGGCAGTCCTGACAGAAGAGCCAACGGGGGAATCGCTGGTAATAGATGCCAGGGGTGTTGTTGGACGGATACGACGGAACGCTGGGTGCGGACCGCAACTCGCGTACGCCCAGTGCCTGTTCGAGCCGCGCGGACTCGACTCGTTCAGTCTTCTCATACGGCCATTCGCTGATGTCCGCGCCCATCAACGACTCACCCAGCACATCCAGGACGCTTCCCACCCCGAACGGCGAGATCGTCTGACTCAGCCGCATCATCCTCATCGCAGGGTCTCCCCGATGGCGAGGACACGGACCTGGCGGTCGACTGATCTCATCGAGTGCATGGTCTCCCAGCCTTCCTTCTTCTCTCCGAAGTCGCAGAGCAACGCTGGTCCTCCCTTGCTCGAGGACTCGTACTTCAGACGCAGTCCGAGCGCTTCAGCTGCGCGCGCTCGGTCGTCCCACTCCCCGACGAGCCGCTGTAGGTCGGCAGCTACGCCTGGCGCTTCATCCGGATCTGATCGCTGAGCCCATGAATTGAGCTGTGCGACGGCTCGTTGCACGCCGGGATCATCAGCTCGGAAGTCGCCCGCCTGCTCGTTCTGTCGGAGACCGACCCCATGTCTGACCAGCAAGGTCAAAGCGGCATGGAGCGACCGCCGCCGGGATGCCAGGGACCAGGGGGTGACGCTGGTCGGTTCCACATGTCGGTAAAGAGCCTGGTGGTAGGCCAGGAAGCCCTCGTAATGTGAACGATCACGCGGCTTGCTCGCACGCAGGAGCGTCACGACCAACCCGGGGACGTCGGAACGGCCGACGCGACTCGTGGCCTGGATGTACTCGGACGTGGTCTTCGGTTGCCCGTTCATGAGCATCAGCCCCAGCCGACTGATGTCGATCCCGACACTGAGCATGTTGGTAGTCGCGACGACATCCACCGTGTCGTCGCGCTCAACCCCATGTTCGAGCCGCTCGAGAATGCGAGGCAGTTGGCTGGCGGAGACGTTGCTCGTCAACTCGATGACCCCGTCGCGGCGCAGGCTCCGGGCGGCCGTGTCACCGCGGTCACGCGCCTGCAACATGCTTTCGACGTCGTCTCGCGCGATCGTCACGGTGCGACCGAGTTCGCGCAGGCTGTTGTGGTAAGCGACGAGCGTCCAGTAGGCGTCCAGCGATTTGGCTGAGACCCCGAGCGCCAACGGTCCCTGCAGTAGCGCCACACAGGTCAGCACTGTGGCAAAGGACGGGCTGTGGGCCTGTGGCATCAGCCCCAGGTAGAGCCGCCCGGGTGCTCCGGGATCGGGTTCCGCGAAGAAGCTGTTGTCGGCCGTCAGTCCACTCGGAGGAAAGAGGTTGACGGGTGCTCCGTAGAGGCTGCGGATCTGGTGGTCGGCAGCGCGGATGGTCGCTGTCGACGCCACGATCTTCGGCCTCTGGCCGCCCCAGCCAATAAGGCTCTGTACCGCGGACTCGTACAACGCAACGGTGGTGCCCAGGGGACCGGACAAGAGATGCAACTCGTCCTGAATCACGAGGCCGGGCGGGTCGTACGACACGTTGTGCTGGCCGAAGAGGGAGCCGGCGCTCGACACCCATGGCAGCCGTGCGAACTTGTCGACGGTTGCCACCAGGAGTGTCGGTGGCTCCGCGAATATCTGTTCATCCACGACGCTGACCGGGAGCGCTGGATGGAATGGGCACTGATCATGGGTACAGAAGAGCTCGAAGCTGTGCTGGGTCGACCGGACGCCATAGGCGCCGGCGTCATTGACTCGGCGGCGGGGCAACAGCGGCGTACCGCACCAGGGACATGCTTGGACCTGGAACGGACTCTCCGGCGTCTGTGTCCGCAGGAGCTCCAGGACGCGCTTGTGGGCCGTCGCAAAGTTGTTCGGCGTCGTGTCCCCGCCGACCCACATGCCGATGCTGAACGGGGAACTGTTGAGAAGTGCCGGGTGGCTGTGGCGCAACCGCTCCAGCGCGCAGATGAGCGTCGCGGACCGCTGGAACTGCTGTGTGGTGAGCAACCGCAGGGTGTACCGGGTGAGGACGGCGGTACCCCCGCCTCTGACGCCGCGAGTCAGCCTCCTGCGGACCATCTCGAATGCGGCGAGCCCGAGGTACGCCTCGGTCTTGCCACCGCCGGTCGGGAACCACAGCAGGTCGACCGTCTGACGATCGACGTGCTCCGACCGGGCAGTGGATGCCAGTGAGAGCAGCTGGAATCCCAGCTGGAACGGGTGCCACCGAGGCTCGGGTGCATCAGCCGCGCGCGCGACGAGCGTCTGACCACGCCGGCCCATGTTCTCCCGGACGTGCTTGCTCTGCAGCATCTGCTCTCGCATTGCGGCATTGGCCAGGCGGAACGCCAACAGCGAGTCCGCATCATCGCCGAGCAGGTCGACCGCGCTCAGCATTCGGCGCGTCGCCGAGCGCATGCGACCGACGAGCCGCTCGGCAGCAGGTCGGTCGGATGCCTGGAGCTTTTCGGCGTCCTTCGCTTGCCCCTGCACCCACGTGCCGTAGACGTTCACGAATTCGCGAAGTTCCCCGAGGAGGATGTCCGCAGGAAGCCCTTCGTCGGCCAACCGTTCCAGGCGCAGTACAGGTAGATCGAGTCCAGCCGCTCGAACTGCCGGGACAACGGCAGTCGGGAGCATGTCGGTCGCGACTGTGTGTACCGTGCCGTCCTCGGCGAGCTCCCAGCTGACGGAGCAGCCGTGGCCTGTGCCGTAGGAACGACGATCTCTGTACAGGAGCCTCAGTTCTTGGTCCTCGGGATCGTCACTCAGGTCCGTGCTCGTGGGGTAAGGGAGCGCGACGCCGTTGCGCACCGTGCAGGACAGGTGGACCTGGAAGAGGCAGTCCTCGATCGAGACCTGCGATTCAGCGTCATCATGTACGGCTTTGTTCTCGAGGGCCGCGGTGACCAGCCACTTGCCATCGAGAGGGCGCCAGACGACGACCAAGCGGGCGCGACCATCGAACACATCGTGGGGCTCTGTGTCGTCCGGCGTGACCGTGATGTTGTCACGGACGAGTTGTTCCCGCGCCCAGCCGTGGTCGGCGCCTTCACGGGCATAGATGCCGGCAGTCAGTGCGCACGAGAGACCGTCGCCATCGTGAAAGAAGGAGATGGCGGCTGAGGCGGGTTGCCAGGCGTTGGCGAGCTCAACCGGTTCATCGAGCACGTCGTCATGCGCGTCCTCGCCCAGCTCGTCGCCGTCAAGCCGTGTTGCACTCTGTCCCCGGGGGAAAAGGGTGCCGACAAGATAAATCCGGTCAGGCCGGTCCTGCAGCACTTCCGTTTCGCCATTGGCCGGCCCGAGGTACTGCCCGCGGAGGTAGTGGACGAGATCCTCGCGAACCCCTGCGAGGTCATCCTTAAGCGTCATGCCTGTGCTCCCGTCTGCGACCCGCTTGCGATTTGGCTCCATGCAGTGGGACTCAGGCCGATCCACAGGCTGATCCGAGCCCGGGTCATGGCCACGTACAGCCGCGCTCGCGCGTGAAGGTCCACAACGTCCTCTACGTCGACGACACACACGTGAGCCGCCTCGAGTCCCTTGATCTGGGTCGCGGTGGTCAGTCGGATCTTGCCGGCTGTCTCCGCCGCAGGATCGAGGACCGGGGTGAGCCGACCGGTGCGGAAGGCCTTGGACTCTCGAGCAGCGCTGTCCGCAATGACGTCGCGAATCGTGACCACCACGATGTCCTCGTCGTCCACCTCAGCTTGGCGGAGGTGTTTGAGATGGGCGTCGAGAAGGCGGGCGGTGGCGTCGTCGTCGGGGCACTGTTTGTACTCGACGGGGGGTCCTTGGCCAGCCCGCGCAACACCGATGTCGGCACCGGTGACCATTTGGGTCTGGTGCACGATCGTCGCGGTGTTCCGGCAGTTGAACGGGAGTTCGACGACCGTCGCCGTCGCGGCCAGCTCTTCGAAGACTGATCGATCGAATGTTCCGTCGATGTTCGCCTGGTTGTTGGTGTCGCAGAACAGGCGCCACCGGCCCTTCTCCCATCCTCCGAGAATGAGCGCGTCCAGCTGCGCATAGGACTGGAGGTCCATCAAGTCCTGGGCTTCGTCGACGATGAGGACGTCGGCGGGCTCCGCATCGGCGGTGCTCTCGAAGGGCAGGCAGGTTACGCCCGATCCTGACAGGGCCTGCCGGAGGACGCTGGCCAGCGCCTTCGAGCGGCACGTCAGTAGAACGCGGTCGCCGACCAAGGCTGCTCGCCGCGCCGTCTCGACGGCAAGCAGCGTCTTACCCGACCCTGCCCCCCCGAGACAAACAATCCGGCGATTGCGCTCGGCCACGAGAAGCAATTCGTACTGACGATCCGCAAATCTCACGTACTCGTTCTCAAGGCTGGCAACCCGGCTCGCCATCGACGGCACCCGATCGAAGTCGGGACGCAGCACAGACAGTAGGTCACGATATGCATTGCCAACCGGGCGCCGTAACTCCTTGTCGAGCCAGTAGGAACGAGCTTCCTCAAGCGCACGTTCCAGTGCGGTGACCGACATCGCACGGGGGCCTGCCAAGACCTGCGGATCCCACTCCAGGTCGCGCCCCAGTTCCTGGTCCGGCGTGACGACGAGGTAGCCGAAAGCCACGTCCAGCGCCGGAAGTCTCTTCCGCAGGCCGTCCCGGAGAGCGTGCATGCCGGTTCGCGCCTGTTCGAACGGACCTTCGCGCTTCTCAGATGTCTCGCCGTACCTGTCCGTGAAGGTCCAGGCACCCGCGCGGCGACTCAGTCGGCCACCCTTCACCTCAACGACCAGAACGAGATCGTCGTAGACGATGAGGAAGTCGATCTCCGACATCCGCTTGTACTCGTGCCGTGGGAGGTGGACGGAGTACAAGCATGTGGCCGGTCGGCTCGGGACCATCTGGGCGATCAGCTCAGCGACGCGGAATTCGCCGCGACTCTCGATCTGTCCCAGTTGCGCGAGTGAGGGGATCAGCTTCATCCGAGCCGTCCACCCTGCTTGCGCCAGAGGTAGTCGAACTCCTTGTACGCCAGCTTGTCGCCGAACTGATCGAAGGTGTCCGCGACGTTGACGATCCGACACTCCTCCTTGCCGCCATTGGCCGGGCCGCGGAGCCCGCGGCCGACCATCTGGATGTAGGCGTTCGGGCTGAACGTCGGCCTGGCGATATAGAGGGCACGCACGGCCGGGGCGTCGAAGCCCTGAGTCAGGACGTTGCAGTTGGTCAGTACCTTGATGTCGCCCTTCCGGAACGCGTCAATGCTCCGACGGCGGTCGTACATGCGCGTCGTGCCGCTCACTGAAGCCGCCTCGATCCCCCGCACCCGCAGCAGTGCTGCGAGCGTCTGTGATGAGAGGACGGACGCTGTGAACACCAGAACCGGCCAGTCATCCGGCAGGCCAGCGATGTGGTCGAGCAGCCGTCGTGTCCGCTCCTCGTCCTGCCCGACACGCTCCAGGACTGCCTGAGGAATCGCTCCAAAGGTTTCGACCTGCTTCGCTTCCCCTGACTTCAAGGTGATCGAGACGCCGTCGAGAACCTCATGCTCGATCCTCGCGAGTACGCCGAGGCGCTGTAGCTCGCCATACGGGTCGTCACCCAGAACATCCAGCTGGCGGCTCCCGAAACGGACCGCCAGGCGCTTGTTCGCCTCTGTCCCGGTTCCCTTGAAGGGAGTGGCCGTCAAGCCGAGCAACGGGCGGGCGGTCTTGCCTTGCCCAATTCCCAGCCAACCCAGGGTCTCAGAGATCCCGGTCCCTGTGGCCGTGTGCGCCTCGTCGATGACGACCGCCGCCGCTTTCTGCAACCAGTCGTACTCATCGCGGTCTAGTTTGTCCAGCTTGGCGTCGGTCGCGACCACGACCGTCAGTGCTTCATCGCTCCTGGCCACCTCGTTCGTACTCCAGAGCCTGCACACGCGTAGCGGCCGATCACCGAACTCGCGCCAGACGAGACTCCAAGTCTGCACCGCTTGCTCACAGAGCTCCTCCGTCTGAGCAATCCACAGGAGAGGTCCTTGAAAGCCGTCCTCAATGAACGCCTTGGTGAACGCTTCGACGGTGACGCGGGTCTTGCCCGCGCCTGTGGGCAGGAAGAGCATTGCGCGGCCCGGCGCTGCAGTTGCGCTGACGAGGTCTCGGATCTGGTCGGCCAGCTTCGCCTGATATTCGTGGAGGGGGTCTAGTCGGGGCGGACCGAAGACCGTGAGGTCGGGGTCCAATGAGGCGCCCCGAATGCCGGCGTATTCGCTCGGGAAGCCGAGGCGACGGACGAAGGCGACCGCCGGCGACGAGCCGGCCCATCGGTCGGGCACGGGATAGCCCGCCGACTCCAGTACGTGGCGCAACTCGGAGAGAACGTTGTAGCCGTGTACGTGCAGCAAGAGCTCTGCGACCTGCTCAGGCCCGGTGTCCTCCCCGATCCGCCGCACCGTGGCCAGCAGGCCCGACGGCAGGAGGGACTCCAGGACCGGACCCGGGAGGAGCGCGAGGAGCTTGCGGGAAGGAGTATCGGCGGCCCGACAGGCCGCCATCTGACCGTTGACCTGCTCGTCCTGAGCGTCGTCCAAGACGCGCTGGATGACCGTAGAGGTCAAGTCGAGGCCGAACTCGTCCGACAGCCGTCCCAACAGCTCGTCGTCGTGCACGGTCCCGACGTAGAACACCGTCTTCCCACTCCGGGCGAAGTCCGCAGCCTCGGAGTGCAGACCGTCAGGCCCTGTCACCTGCCGAGCCAAGTCGGAGCACTCGATCAGCTCCACATCGTCCAGCTGACCGCCCGCGAGCGCACGAAGACCGCGGAATCGATCGAGAAGGATGATCGGCTCCCCCGGCGTCTCCGTCGCGATCTCGACACGCAGGACCGTGGACGCGACGGTGCACCCCCACCGCTCCGTCAGCAGGGTTTCCGCCTCATCGCTTCTGATGCCCACGTGGGGCAGGCCGCGAGCTGTGAGGGCGCGCTGCTCGTCCTCCGTCCTGGCGAGCAGGAGCTTACGGGTGGGCACGTGTCCGGGGTCCCCGCCGACGTGAGGGAGAGCGATCGGCGACTCCTCAGTCGGCAGTCGGCGGCATGCCTCGACCAACAGGTCGCCCAACAACCACGCGTCATCGCTCTGGCTCGTCCTGCCGAGGAACTCGCGCCACAGGTCCAGCGGTACCTCGCTCAGTGAGCTGACGGTCCGCACCTGCGAGGACGATGAGCGCGTGGCCACTGGCAGCAGGGACGCGTACTGAGTGAGCTCATGACTCAGGCACTTCGCAGACGAGCGAGGTCCCCACGACGACTCGAGGAGCCCGTATCTCTCGGCTGCCCACAGATGAGGTGCGAGAACCGATCGGGGTTCGAACACTCGGGGGTTGATGTGGCCGAGATGCCAGCGGCTCGGCGCCTGCGCCTCCAGCAACTCCGTGGTCCACACGGCCTGTGCAGCGACGTCCCCCGTGTCGCCGAAACGCCGAAGGACGTGCAGCGGCCCGAGTGCGGCCAGTTCTTGGAAGTGCAGTGCTGATGCCTCGGGCCTCCCACGCGGCGGAAGGCCTTCCAGCGCCGCAGCACGCTGTATCCGCAGGTACTCGAGCAGTGTCATGTCCTGCGAGTTCGCCCGGGAGACGACTGGACGGACCGCGACACCGAGGGATTTCAGCAGGCTCAAGTGGAACTCGTGGAACTCGACATCGAGAGCAAGGGATGAGTCAATCGGCTCCACCAGGCCCGGGACGACGACGGCCCCCACGTCCTGCCAGCGCCCACCTGCCGAGCGCACCTTCAAGGGCGCGCCTGCGGCGACATGGTCCACGAGGATGTTCTCGGCCTCGGCGACCGTGACTTCCTCGACCAACCCCCAGAAGGCGGTCCATTCAGTGGCCGACCACTTCCGGGCCGCCGCCGTCGCCAACTTCCGGAGTTCCTCTTGTGGTTCCACGTCTTTGAAGCCAAGCGCCTCGAGCCGTTCGGCAACCTTGCCGAGCGCGAGGAGTGGAGGGCGCAGAAGCGCCAGGCCGGCCGCCGAGCTGAGCAGGTTCCCCCGCAGGTAGAGCGTGCTGGTCGCGTTCAGTCGGTGGAGAGCCCCCGTCGTGTCCGGAAGAATACGGGCCGTCAGCATGTCGCGCCTGACGAACTCATCGCTGACGGAGAACACCACTTTCAGGGCCGCGTCGACCTTGTCGTCTCGACCGTCGCCAGCAATGCGTTCCACCCACTCGGCGGGACCGATCTCTCGATCGGACATCTTCGAGTCGTCGACCCGGACGAGGCTCCTCAGCCGAGCTCGCCGGGTCGGCGTCTTGTAGCAGGTCCAGTGCGGTGCATCGGCGGGTCGCTCGGGCGCTGCATCCCACAGGCCGAAGGTCTGGAGGTCGAGACGCAGGTCCGCGGCAGGGTAGAAAAGTCTGTTTGGTCGTTGCAGGGCCCCGGTCGCGTCCGGAATGCATGCCGTTACTCGCGCCTTGGGCGGCACCACTTCTGCGAGGTACTTGTCGGCCCCGTTCGGCGCTTCGCGACCACGAGCGGGCAGGTAGTCGAAGTGACGGGCGGGGTCATCGGAATCGGTGAGTGAGGGGAGCCCCGCGACAATCATGTCTGCAAGAACTTCGAGCAGTTCCTCGTTGAAACGTCCGTCCAGCAAGTTGGTGCGGTCGTCGTTGATACGCCAGGGCGCGTTGTGGATGCCTCGGGCGGATGTCACGTCTTGAAGCGGGAAATAAGCCCAAAAGCGCCCCAGAGACGATGCGTCGTCGAGTGGCACTGCGTATGAGACACGTACTTCGTCTCGCCGGAGAGCTTCTCCCACTTCAGCGAGCGCGGCCTCGCTCGGGTGATGCTGTCGATGCCAGACGAGCCAGTCGGCTTCTTGGCCGTCCTCACTGACGAGTGTCATGCGGTTGTCGTCATGCGAAACGCAGGCATGCTCGATGGAGGCGCTGCCGTGCTGGCCGGTGACCTCGATGCGGAGCCGTTCGACACTCGGTGCAAAGAGCAGGAACTCGTGAGGGAACTTGTACAGATCGGTGAAGAGTCGGTCAGGTATCGACGCGAGAGGAAGTCGGATAACCGTGACTGCCCACTCGGCGAGTTCGGCCAGCACCTCATCGGCGGCGCACTCGGCTTGGACGTCCAGCGGCGTCGGTAGACGCAACACCGGATAGAGGGAGGCGTGAGGCTGAATCGATCGCAGGGCCCGCGCGGCCATACCCGCGTCGAAGCCGAAGCTCACCGACGTACTGAACACCGCGGGTCTGTCGGTCACCGCCAGGACCGACTTGAAGCCGAGCCCGAAACGGCCGATCTCATCGGCGCGCTTGTCGCTCATGTACGCCTGACACACTGCCTCGAGCCCACGTTGTGTGAAGGGTTCGCCGTCGTTCGCGCAGTAGAGTGCGTCGGAAGTCAGACGGAGCTCGATCCTGCCGCGCCGGCCGCTGCGCTGCTGAGCGTCCGCAGCGTTCTGGATCAGTTCGAGGACCTGACGATTCGCGTAGCCCCCTGTCCTGAAGCTGTCTTCCTGTCGTCCATGCTCCGAAACGAGGAGGGGGTTGGCGCGGTACGACTGGAGGGCGTTCTCGCGGTGAGTCGCCAACCACTTGGTCAGTGAGGCATCGGGCTGCATCCACCGTGTGGGGTCGGTCACGAGATGCAGTATCCCGGTACGACCGACGAGAGCGCGGGAGGTGTGCGAACGAGAGCGTCGTTGGGCCTCGTGGCGGCCTGGATTTCGGATCGCGGCAGAGGCACGGGCCCAGCTCTGCCGGATGGCGCCTAAGTCCAGGCTGCGACACGGCCAGCTGTCTCTCGACGCGCCAGCCGCAGCATGTGAGCTGCCCAACTCAGTGTTCATGATCAGCGGGCCAAGAGGCGGCCCGCGTTCCACCTGCTCACGATGTCGGACGGTGACTGTGAACAATCCGCAACCGCCGGTGCCGAGCTCCCCGGCCGTGGCCGCACGGATGAGTCGTCAGGCTCGTGCGGACACCGCGCCCGAGATGGCGCTCAGGCGATTGCTGCATGGCCGAGGTAAGCGCTATCGAGTCTCGTGGCCGGTCCCAGGCCTGCGGCGGAGGACGATCGACATCGCTTTCACGCGGTCTCGAGTGGCTGTCAACGTGCACGGCTGCTTCTGGCACGGCTGCCCTGAACACGGGACCTGGCCCGTAGCCAACGCTGCCTGGTGGAAGCAGAAGATCGATCAGAACAAGGTTCGCGACGCGCAGACGCGACGGTACCTGGAAGACCTGGGATGGACTGTCCTCGAGATTTGGGAGCACGAGCCCCCCGAGGTGGCCCTCGGTCGGGTCCTCGAGGCGCTGTCAAGGAGGCGTGTGAGAAATTTCAACGCGCTAACTGTCGGGTCGGCGCATGGTGATGAGTGTCCGTCTGACTAGCGTGAGGTGGTGCTGGAGCCGAGCTTTCAGATGTTGGACCTCTTCGCCGGCTGCGGAGGGCTCACAAGAGGGTTCCTGGATGAGGGCCACTTCCGGGTCGCTGCCGCGGTGGAGCAAGACGTGTCGGCTGCGGCGACTTATGCGGTGAACTTCGACCCCGCAGGCCAGCACACCTTCGCCGGGGACATAGCAGCCTTCGTCGACGTGCCACTGGCGGACGTCGTCGTTGGCGGACCTCCCTGTCAGGGTTTCTCTGCACTCGGCCGGCGGGACCCGGCAGACGTGCGAAACCAGCTGTGGCGGGAGTTCGTCAGGGTCGTGCGGGAGTCCGGCGCGCGGATGTTCGTGTTCGAGAACGTCGACCGGTTCGCTCGCACGCCTGAGTTCCAGCTCCTGCGACGGGCAGCTGATGAAGGCGGGGAGCTGTCCGACTTCCGGACTCAGGTGTTTCGGCTCAACGCCGCGGATTTCGGGGCACCCCAGAAGCGTGTTCGTACGGTCGTGGTCGGTTCGCGGATCGGGCCGGTGACAGATCCCGTGGCGACGCACGCCAAGTCCCCAGGCGTCGGCCTCGACGCCTGGCGCAGCCTGCGTCAGGCCTTCTTGGAGGGGCCTGTGGTGTTGGGTCCTGACGTTCGCGAGGTCTGGCTCCCCGAGAGCGCAATTGACTTCCAAGGCGTGCCAGTGGCGGGACCGTTCAAGCTTCGCGACCTGCACGTCACGCGGCACTACGACGTCCTCTCGGAGATCCGCTATGCACACATCGCCCCTGGACAAGGTCGCTTCCAGCTTCCCGAAGAGCTGCAGTACCCATGCTGGCGGCGCCACTCAAGTGGCGCGGGAGACGTCTTGGGTCGTCTGCGCTGGGATCAACCGTCGGTAACCATCCGTACTGAGTTCTTCAGACCTGAGAAGGGGCGCTTCCTACACCCGCAGTGGGAGAACGGTGGCCTCCAGGTGAACCGTGCTCTCACTCATGCCGAGGCGGCCGTCGTGCAGGGCTTCGATGAGCGTCATCTGTGGTGCGGTTCCAAGGCTGCAATTGCCCGTCAGATCGGCAATGCCGTCCCGCCCCCGCTCGCTGCGGCTGTGGCGGCAGCTGTCGCTGGTCGGCTCAACGCCTGATCCAGAAGCAGCTAGCAAAGAATCGGCGACGCTGACGCGGCGCCTCCCGTGCTGGCGACCCGGGTGGCGGAGCAAGGCAGATGAGTGCGTCGACTGGCTCGGCATCCTGCCGAAGCGCTGAGGTGGAGTGAGGTGCTGTGGTCGGGCGAGACCGATACGGCGCGGCGCGTGCTGGAACGACGCAGGCGCCCGGCGGACCGACGGGTGCCCCGTGGAAGCGGGGCCGGACTGACAGCCCCGCTGGTGCTCCGTTTAGGCACCACCTTCCTCAGGGCGTGGCTTCGGCGGGACCGGGTATTCTCCGCGGCGGACGCGACCGCCGCCGCCGTTCGAAGGCGATGGACATGGTGCCGGACTGGGACGCCGTTCGGCCACGAGGTGCAGCGGTTCGCCTCGGTCGCCTGGTCCGGCGTCCAGTCCGGAGCCAGCGCGGTCGCTCACCTCGCGCCGTCGTGTTCCCACAACGACGGGCGCACACCGTTCCGGAGCCACTGGAGGCGCTGCTGCGTCGCTGTAGACATGCCGGCTGGTAGAGCCAGCACCAACTCGCGCTCGCCGCGCCAGTGCAGTCCATAGGCGAGGGCCAATTCGACGTCCTGTTGCTCCTGTGGGCTGGCAACGATCAGTAACCGGTGAGCGCCGGCGAATTAAGCGAAGCGCTTGGAAGCGTCCAGGTCAGGAGCGGAAGCGAGTGCTGGGTCGATCGAAGCAGTGACCCTCCGGGCGTCCACCGTGTCAAATCGTGTGCGCTCGATGATTGCGGTCGTCATTCAGGACTCCTGAGTTGAGAGCGTGCAGCGCCGATGCCAGGGGCTCGCGAAGACTCTTGAACGTGTCGGCGACAAGGCCGGCTTCAGCAGCATCGGAGTCTCGGGGGCGACCTTGACCGGAACGCCGACGGCCCCTCGCTGACGAGAGGTCGCGCACCCGAGGCGGGCTCACCCTTCCGGGTGCTGTCCGCCGCGGCACCCGGGGAGGTGGGCTGGAATGGTCGGTCCCCTGCGGCAGAGTCCTGAGCGTGACGACCGAGATCAGCCAGAACAGCGACGTGCCCGCCCCGCAGGCGCTGTACAAAACGGCTACGGGGCAGCGCCGGCACATCGCCCGGTGCCCGCACATCGTTGGCAAGCACGTCGCCGAGGCATCCGATGGACCGATCTGCGAGATGAGTCAGGCCGAGTTGTCCGGCGTGGGGCGGGAGTACTTCGACGATCTGGCCACCGCCCTCCCGGCGCTCGGCGCCTTCGGTGACACCTGGTCGGAGATCCTCCGGGTCACCGCCCCGGTCGAGCACGACGCTGTCTGGATTCCCAACAGTCGCAGCTACATCGCTCTCGGCCGGAACGGTCACGGCGTCGCCTGGGTTGGGAAGACCTACGTGGACATAGCAGGCGGAGCCCGGGTCGAGTTGCCGGGCTACGCGCCCGGCTCGGGCGGCGGCGCTCCTCAGGACCTCCGCCGCGGGCCGGTCTGTAAGTCGTGCTTCATGGAGACGCCGCTGTCCGGCGTGCACCACTGCAGCTGAGCTCACCGCCCGAACAGGAGTCGGTCGGCCCGACACTGGGGCCGTCGACGGAGTCGGTCGTCTGGTGCTGGCTGGACCTACGGTCCCACCTCGGCGTGAGCGACGTCCGGGAGGTCGATGAGCTGATCGACGACGAGGACGTCGACACCTGGGTCGATCTGAGGCACGCGAGTGTCGTGGAGATCCGGACGGAGGGGTGTGCGACCGGCGTGTCCTATCCGTTCGACCTCTCGGAGTTCTGGGAGATCGTCGCTCAAACGCAGCGGGAGCAGCTCCGTCGGTGGGAGGCGAGCGAGGGGATCACCGACCGACGGCATGCCACTCGCGGGATCTCCGCATCCCCGCGGCCGGCGCGCACAGGCAGGCGGGACTCGTGGGGCGTCGGTGACGCAGGGGGGGCGCCACGCGTTTCGCCCCCCGCACTTGCGCTCCGCTGCCCCGCCGAACGCCTAACTTGTTTCGAGTGCCTTGACGTCGGACGTGGGGCTGTTGGCTTGAACAGGAAGTATGACGTGACTGCAGATAGCAATCCGCTCGTACCGGTGTGGACCCTCGCTACCGAGGAGGTGTCTGTGCCAGACGTCTTCGGCGAAGAGTGCATGACACCCGCTCGCCTGGCCGAGCTGAGAACGGTCCTGGCGACACTCGCGGCCTCTCCGATCGCGACGTTGGAGGCGTATCCGATATCGACCGCACGCAAGCGCAATGGCGGCATCTCGCTGCATGCAGCCAGTCCGCTTGCGCAGCAGTTATCGCAGCTCATGTCTCAGACGGCAAAGTCAGGTTCGACGGAGAATGTTGCTGCCAGCGGTGAGATGCTTTACCGGATGGTTGTCCCGGCAAGAGTAGCCGCACAAGTCGGCAAGGGCCTTGTCCGATCCATGCCGTCAAAAGAGATTGCCGGGGGTGTTCACAGTGCTCTCATGAACTCCACCGGGATCGCCGCGAACGCGACCTTCGTTCCCGTCGCGGGTAAGGCGGCAGCTGCGGGTGCGGCAACAGGCTCGGCAGCCACAGCAGGTGTGGCGGTTGCGGGTGCTGGGGCTCTGACGGTAGCCGCGCCACTCGTGCTCATGGCCGTAGCGGTCAGCGTCAGCGCCTATGCCGATCATCAACGTCAGGCGGCGATCGAGCGGATGACCGACCTGCTGGAGCAACTGCACGAAAACAAGCTGGACGACGAACGCAGCGAACTCGGCGGTTGCCGCGACGCCATCGACAAGGCGACCTCGATCCTCCTCGACCAGGGCCGCATCGGCGCGTCCCTAGGCCTCGATTCGGCCGTGCACACGATAGGCACGTCGATCGAACGGACTCGCAACCGGCTTACCAAGTGGCAGGCGTCGCTCGCTGCGCTGCCGGAGGGTCCGGTCGAGATCGGAGCCCTCACGAAGGCATTCCCCGGCATCAACGAAGAAGGTGGCGCGTTCCGTGCGCACCTTGAACTTGCGAGGCTGGCGATTGCTCTCAAGCGCCGGGTGCTTGTCCTCCAAGCTGTTGAGCATGCGCAGCGGGAAGGTGCAAGCCACCCGTTCAAGACCTTCGTCCGTACCTTGCAGGACGACGAACGTCGCGTCGATGAGTTGGAGGTTGAGATCTCCACGATTCTTCTTCGCCTGTCGACGCTCGAACTGAAACCCTCTGGCGGTTTCCACAGCCTTATGTGGACGCAAGGGGCTGTGGACGACCTGCTCAAGGTTGCCTACCGTCTTCGCGCCCTGGGGGATGGCCTCCACGGAGAGACTCAGCAATCTGACGTTGCGATCGAGATCGAACGGAGCAGCGATGGTTCACTCGTCGTGTTTCCCGCTGTTGCTGCTTGACCGCATCGAAACGCCGTAAGCCAGGACGCTGGGTCCTTTTCAAGGAGCGTCCTGTGGTACGGGGAGGCCTGCAAGGGCGCCGTCCACCTATAACCGCTGACGCCGGAGGGGTGGGCGGCGGCCCGGCAGATCGTGCGGCATCGCCGGCTGAGCCTAGACACGAGGAAGTCTTGCTGACGGTCCAGGGTTGACGCCTGAGCGGGATGGCCCAGCCCTGGCGTCCGCGGGCCGACGGCCGATGGTCGGGTCAGCGGGCGCCTGGCGTCAGCAGACCGGACGGCGTGGTCGTCAGCCGGCCAGCGGATGTCGTCGCTGCCAGCGCCGACTCGAGGACGGCGACCTGGGCCGGGGTGCGGCGGCGGTAGCCGAACACCTCCAGCGTCTGGACGAACATTTCGTCCCTAGTCATTCCGGCGCTCGCCCGGCACAGCACGACCATCGCGTTGCCGATCTCCTCCGGCGCCACCTGCTCCATGGGCCGGGTCGCCTCCGGATCACGGCGGAACCCGGCCCACGTCGCCCGGTCCAGCTGCGCCGGCCAGACGACGTCGCCGACCCGGGCTGCCTCGGGCACGAGCGCGGCCAGCGCGTCCCGGCGGGCCTGAGCCACCCGGCCCAGCCCGAACGCACCCGCGGCAAGCCGGGTCAGCCGGTCGAGGTGGATCGGCCCCTCCGCTTCGACCCCGGCCTCCAGCACCGCCCGCACCTGCTCGGCCACCCGCCGGTTGCCCAGCTGGTCGAGCAGGTTCCGGGCGCCCGCCGGCGCCGGAGTCCACGGCACGAACGGCTCCTCGCCGTCCAGCACCGCTGCGGGAGAGGCGATCTCCGCAGCATCTAGAGCCGAACGAACCGAAGCCGGAGCTAGCGGAGCAGCCGTCACGGTCACCGGGACGGAGAGCGGCTGGACCGGAGGAGGGGGAGCGACGGGGGTCTGGGCGGCGGCGACAAGCCCTTCCACCACCGCCTCTCGGTCAGCGAGCCAGGCCGGGAGCCACACCCGCTCCACCGCCGGCCAGCGCAGCATCTCGCCGAGCACCTCCACCGGCAGGCCGTCGCGGTCACCGACCGTCCGCCGCCGGGCCCACGCCGGGCCGTCGAGCAGCACCGCCAGCACCGGCACGTCCGGCGCCGAGGCCAGCGACACGGCCAGGTCCACCTTGAACTCCGACAGCCCCACGTCGGTCCGCACCACCAGCCCACGAGCACGCAGCGCGTCGGCGACGGAGTCCCGGTGCCGGTCGGGCAGCGAGGCGAACCGCGCGTCCCGCGGCAACGCGTCGGTACCGTGCGCGGCCAGGTCCAGGTAGGCGCGCAGGTGCTTGATCCCCACCGACGACGTCTGCTCCGCCCGCAGGTCGGCCGGGTCGAAGGAGGAGAACACCACCACCTGCCGCCGGGCGCGGGTGATCGCCACGTTCAGCCGCCGCTCACCACCCACCTTGTTCAGCGGCCCGAAGTTCAGCGGCAGCTGGCCCCGGTCGTTGGCGCTGAACGCGGTCGAGAAGAGCACGACGTCGCGCTCGTCGCCCTGCACGTTCTCCAGGTTCTTCACGAACAGCCCCTCGCCGTCGGTGCGGTCCAGCGCCTCGACCAATCGCTCGTCACCGGCGTCCCGCAGCAGTGCATCGATCAGTGCCCGCTGCTGGGCGTTGAAGGTGACCACGCCGATCGAGGGCGGCTCGTCGGGGGAGAGCGCGAAGCGCCGGCGGATCTCCGCGACGATCGCCTCCGCCTCGACCGGGTTGGTGCGCAGCAGCTTGCCCGCGCCCGAGCGGTGGAACGTGCCTTCCACCCGCACCAGCGAGACACCGCGGCCGTCCGGGGCCGAGGAGGCGGGCCCGTGCACCGGTGCCGGGAATGAGGACAGCCGGTTCTCGTAGTACTGGCCGTTGCTGAACGCGATCAGCGACTCGTCCTGGCTGCGGTAGTGCCACGACAGCCACTGCCGCGGCACCCGCGCCTGCACGCACTCCGAGAGGATCGACTCCTCGTCCTCCACCGCGGTGGCCAGGTCTTCCGGCAGCGAGTCGTCGTCCGTCGTCGGCTCGGCGAACGACGTCGGCGGCATCTGCTTGCTGTCCCCGACGACGACCGCAGCGTGCGCCCGGCCCAGCGCGCCGACCGCGTCGGCGACCCGGATCTGCGACGCCTCGTCGAACACCACCAGGTCGAACAGCCCGGCCCTGGCCGGGAAGAAGCGAGCCACCGAGTCGGGGCTGACCAGCACGCACGGCATGACCGCCGTGACCAGCTCGCCGTACTCGGCGATCAGCCCGCGCACACCGAGCCCGCCGCGCTGCCGGTTCAGCTCCCGCTGCAGCGCACCCACCCGGCCCCCGCGGGCAGTGACGTCGAACGATCGCGCCGCCACCACCGATGCGGGCAGCGCTGCGGTCAGGTGCCGGCGCACCGCCCGGGACGCCGCGGAGAACCGGGTGATCGCCCGCTCGTGCACCGGCGCATCGAAGACGGCCAGCCCGGTGGCCTCCTCCCGCTCGGTCATCGCGGCCCCGGCTAGCCCCAGCTCGAAGGAGCGGACGGCGTCGTCGGCCGGCACCGCACCGGACAGCAACGCCGACCGAGCCTCACCCAGCCCGGCCGCGCGCAGCGGCTCCACGGCCGCGACGAAGTCCAGCCACCGGTGCAGCGACGGCACCCCGGGAGCCGTGACCGTCCGTTCGGCGCGGGTGGCCTGCCACCGGGCGAACAGCCCGTCGGTGCCCGCCCACGCCGCGAGCTGGTCTGGCGTCGACCGGCAGACGGTCAGCAGCCGCTCCACCGCCTCCTCCGCGCGGCCGACCGCCGCCGCGGCGGACGGGTTGGTCCCCGGCCCCTGCGCCAGAAGCGCGCGCAACGCCCCGGGGAAGCCGTCGCTGCCCTCGACCACCGCACCGGCGCTCCGGAGCCAGTCGGCCTCCCGGTCGACCAGACCGGGATCGGTCAGAGGGTTCCACGTCGCCGGGACCTGCAGCCCGTGAATCGCGGCGGCGCGGGCGGCCAGTGCCCGCGCCGTCGTCTGCGCGGCGAGCAGGGCCGACGCCAGCGTCGGAACCGCCTTCGGCGCCACCTCGCCGGTCAGCACCGGAGCCAGCTGGTCGCGGACGGCGATCAGTCGTTGCTTGCGGCCGAAGAAGCCAGACTGCGCGGCGGCCTGCCCGGCGGCGGCGATCTCGGCCAGCGGGAGGTCCAGAGCATCGGGCGTCGCCACGTCCAGGCCCGGGTGCTGCGCGGTGCGGAAGGCGGCGGCGTCGGCCAACAGTGCGGACGTCTCGGTGCGCCAGCGTGCCGACCGGGTCTCGTCCAGCACCGCCAGGTCGACCGGCGGGCCGTCCAGCACTCCGGCCAGCCCGACCAGATCAGCAGGCGTGTGCACCGCGGCCAGCACCGGCGCCAGCCGCGCCGACCCCAGCAACTCGGCGACGGCGGCATCGACCGCAGCAGCGGCGGTCGCGGCCTCCGGCACGTCGATGTCCGCGACGTCCACGAAGCCCCACGGGTGGCCTGGCCGCGGCCGGGCCAGGTCGGCGACGTCCGGGAGGCCGGCCAGCGCGCGCCGCACCGCCGCGACGTCGTCGGCGGTCAGCCCACCGACCGCAGCCGGTGAGATGGGCAGCGGTGGCACCGAGTCGCCCACGCTGAGCGCGCCGGTGTGCGCGCTGTACAGCGACAGTCCGGCGGCGTTCGGTTCGTGCAGCCGAGTCGCGTACCGGGCCAGCGAGCGCCGGGCCGAGCGGAGGTCCTCCCCGTCGGCGGCGAGACCTTGCTCGTCGACCTGCACCGCGTGCTCCAGCGCCGCGCGGATCTGCGCCCGGACCACGGCCGGCCGGCTGCCCTTGTCGTGCAGGTCGAGGGCGAAGGGGCCCATCCCGACTGCGTCCAGCCGCCGGGCGACGACGTCCAGCGCGGCGCGCTTCTCGGCGACGAACAGCACCCGCTTGCCGTCGGCGACCGCGCGGGCCAGCAGGTTGGTGATGGTCTGCGACTTGCCCGTCCCCGGCGGGCCCTCGAGCACGAACGTCCGGCCGGCGGCAGCCTCGGCGACCGCGGTCAGCTGCGAGGCGTCCGCGGGCACCGGCACGGCGGCCGCCAGCTCGTCGAGGTCGACTGAGCCGTCTTCGGCGACCGGGTCGTCGAACGGGTCGGTGGGGGAGTGCACCAGGTGGGCGACCAGCGGGTTCTCGCTCAGCGTCGCCCAGTGCTCGTCGAGGTCCTTCCACAGCCGGAACTTCGCGAAGGCCAGGATCGCGAGGTCGGCGGTCGGCTCCACCCGGTACGGCAGTCCCTGTTCGACCAGCGCGACCCGCATCGCCTGGAGCGCGGCATCCAGGTCGATCCCGGCGCCGTCCTCGGTCGGCTCGGCCAGACCGGGCACGCTCAGGCCGTGCAGCTGGCGGAGCTTCTCCAGCAGGCAGTAGTTGGGCGTGCTGGTGCCGGACTCGTCCACGGTCAGCCGGTAGGCACCGGACCGCGAGTGGGCCTTCAGCACGACGGGCACCAGGATCAGCGGTGAGCGCAGCGGCCGGCCGTCGAGCTCCCAGGCGAGGCTGCCCAGAGCCAGGTACAGGTTGTTGGCGCCGGTCTCCTCCAGCACCGTCTTCGCCTTGTAGGCCAGTGCCCGCATCCGGGTCAGGTACGAGTTCTCCGGGACGTCGACGTACAGCCCCCGCCGCTCCAGCAGCAGCTCGGCCAGCAGCTCCGGCGGCAGCTCCCGGGCCGACCGCAGCCCCCGCTCGCGCTGCACGGCGGCCAGCTGGTCGCTGGGCAGCAGGGTCAGCGCCGTCCCGCCGTTGACCAGGTCCTCCAGCGCACCCAGGTGCGCGTCGGGCACGGTCAGCGCGATCCCGGCGCGCGGCGTGTAGTTGATCAGCCGGTTGCGCAGGCTCAGGTCCAGCAGTGCGTTCTTCCACTGCGCGATCCGCGGCGGGGCGACCTCCCGGGCCTCGTGCTCCGCCGCCGTCCCGGTGTCGGCCGGGCGGGCCAGGGTGCTGTGCACGGCCGGCCGGTACTCGACCACCTGCACGGTGCCGTCGGCGTCCCGGGTGCGCGCCGGCAGCGGGAGGACGCCGTCGCGCCGGGCGCGGTAGACGTCGACCACCCCGATCACCCGGTCGAGGTCGCCGGTGAGCCAGGCCGCATAGGGCGGGCGGTGCAGCTCGTCGAAGCCGAATGGCTCAGCCCGGGCGGTGAGCATCGTGGTCTCGACCAGCCGGATCAGCCCCAGGTCGACCAGGTTCACCAGGCTGGCGACGTCAGTGGTCGCCGAGCTCTGCGACGACAGCTCCTCGCGCCAGTAGCCGAGGAAGGCGTGCCCCTCGACCAGCCAGAGCAGCGGCCGGATGCCGGCTTGCTCGAGCGCAGCAGCCAGGACGACGACCAGGTCCAGGCAGGTGCCGACCCGCTCGTCGAGCACCTCGCCGGGCGTGCGCACCTTCTGCCCGACGTCGGCCCAGCTGGCCGGCGGCTCGCTGTAGCGGACGGCGCGGGCCTGCACGGCGGCGCAGACCGCGGCGGCGATCGCGTCCACCCGCTCGGCGCCGGCCTGATAGCCCTGAATCGACGGGCTGCCGGTCTCCGTGCCCAGCACCTCGGCGGCCTCGGCGACCAGCGCGGTGATCGACGGGTGGTTCGGCTGCACGTGGGCGGCGAGCATCTCCATCGCCAGCTCCAGCGGAGTGGCCAGCCACTGCGCCGCGGCCAGGACCTGCACCGGGACGCGCGCCCGGCCGAGCACCTCGCCGTCCTTCTCCACCAGGACCGACAACCAGCCGGGACGGCGCTCCTCGACCTGCAGCATCGCGGCCGGGTCCAGTCGCAGCCCCACGTCGGTGAGCACCGTGGTGTGCCCCGGGTCGACGTCGGCGAACAGCTCGACGGCCTCGCCGATCGGTCCCGCGGCGTCCCGGATGCCCACGTGCACGCTGGCGTGCCGCACCGGCTCACCGTGCCCGGTGAGCACCAGCTGGGAGACGACGGTGATGCCGTTGTGCGCGAGCGCGTAGCTGAGCACGGGTACGGCGGTGACCTCGACGGTGACCCGCGCCCCCGTCGCCGCCACGTCGGTCACTGCCGGCTGGAGGTCCACGGGGTCGGTCATGCGCCCTGTCTACCGGCCCGCAGCGACAGGACGAGGTCCGCCGGTGGCAGGTGGGACGGGTGGTGCGCGGGCGGACGGGATGGGCCCGGATCCCTGCGCGTGACTGCGTACCTGGTCCGCGGCCGCCTCAGTTCCTCGTTCCGTCGGGCGAGCCAACCCGCTCCAGCGCGGCGGTGAAGCTGTCGTTCCAGAGGCCGAGGTACGGCCACGCGTCCTGCACCCTGGCCGTCGCCTCCGCGGCCGACAGGCCCGCCGTCCGGCGCAGCCACGCTCGCAGCACCAGCCCGGTGCGGGACGCCCCGCCGTGGCAGTGCACGAGCACCGGCCGGCCCTCGGCTCGCAGCCTCTCCATGTCGTCGAGGACGTCGGCCAGCACGGCGTCCACCTCGCTGTTCGCGTCGTCGTCGGTCAGGTAGGCGTACCGCTGCACCTCGTGCCCGAACGGCTCGCCGGTGCGGCACAGCGAGATGACGGCGAAGTCCCGAGCGCTGTTCCGCGCACCGTCCAGGTCGGCGGCCCACACACCCGGCAGCACCTCGCGCGGCTCGATCCGCGGGCTGCG
Organism: Modestobacter sp. VKM Ac-2978; assembly: GCF_026968025.1. Classification (NCBI taxonomy): domain Bacteria; kingdom Bacillati; phylum Actinomycetota; class Actinomycetes; order Geodermatophilales; family Geodermatophilaceae; genus Modestobacter; species Modestobacter sp. VKM Ac-2978. The sequence continues at coordinate 231,706 of NZ_JAPVBP010000005.1, forward strand.
AGCTGCGACGTGCCGGTTGGTCGGGCTGCCGTCCAGGGTCATGGCGAGGGCGTGCAGGTCGGCCAGGTCCCAGCGCTTGTCGGCGTAGCCCGGCACCCGGCCGTGGACGACGGAGGTCCAGCGCATCGGGATGCCGGCGATGCCGAACACCGCACCGGCCAGCCCACCGGCGACGGCGGCCACCGTGTCGGTGTCGCCACCGAGGTCGATGATCAGCCGCATCACCCTGGCGAAGTCGCCGCCGTTGCGCAGCGCCCACACCGCGGAACCGAGCGTCGGCCACACCGCGCCGTTGCTCTCGGTCGCCTGGTCCGGCGTCCAGTCCGGTGCCAGCACGGTCGCCCAACGGTCGCGGTGCTCGGGCGCCACGAGTTCCAGGGCCGCGGGGATCGCCGCCAGCGGGTCGCCGCCGTCCAGCGCCACGCGCAGCAGCTCGTGGAAGACCGCGCAGCCCTCACCGGCCGACGGGTCGCCGTGGGTGAGGGCGGAGATCCGCCGGGCGGCGTCCATGGTGGCCGCGGTGCCGGACCGGGCGAACCAGATCGCGGCCGGCGTCGTCCGCATCAGCGAGCCGTTGCCGGCCGCGTGCCCGGAGCGGGCGAAGTGCTCAGCCGCGGCGACGTCCCACGGCCGGCCGGAACCGAGGACGGCGCAGGTCTGCTTCCCGGCGTCCGGCGGGTCGGCGCGCAGCCAGGTGCGGAACCGGTCGAAGAGGTCGGCCTCGTCCAGACCGCCCCGCTCGACCAGGGACGCCGCCACGAGCAGCGCCATCTGGGTGTCGTCGGTGAACTCGCCCGGCTCCCGGTCCAGCGATCCGCCGCCGCACATCTCCGTGGCCACCCCGCGGGCGTCGGTGGGGAAGCGAGCGGAGAACCGGCCGGCCGGGCCGAACTCGAACGGGGCGCCCAGTGCATCGCCGACGGCGGAACCGATCAGCGCGCCGGCGACGCGGTGGTCGCGCGGCATGAGCCCGGACATCTGGCCTCCCTCCCGGTGGCACGGCGTGCAACCGCGTACGAGTCAGCCGCACACACGCCCTACGGTCAACGGGTGAGTGACCAGGCAGAGCAGGACCGTTCGTCGGCGGGCCACCGACGCCCGTCCGTCGCGGTGGACACCGCCGTCCTGACGGTGGACGTGCGCAACGGCGCTCTCGGCGTCGTCCAGCACCAACGCCGCGGGGAGTGGGCGCTGCCTGGCACCTTCCTGCCCGAGGGCGAGACGCTGGCCGACGCCGTCCTCCGCTCGCTGGCGGAGGAGGTGGGCCTCCGCGGGACGCGCCCGCAGCAGCTGCACGTCTTCGAGGACACCGAACGCGATGACCGGGGCTGGGTCCTCTGCGTCGCGCACGTCGTCATGCTGCTCGCCGAGGACGTCGACCCGGTGGTGGCGAGCCGGGACGACGTCCGGGTCGTGCCCGTGGACGACGCCGTGGGGCAGCCGTTCGACCATGACGTGATCGTGCGCCTGGCCGTCGACCGGGTGCGGCAGGACTACGCGCTGCAGCCCGACCCCGCCGGCCTGCTCGGCGAGGCATTCCCGTTGAAGGCCCTGCAGGCGCTGCACGACGCGGTGGCGCCACAGCCCGGCCCGGGGGAGAGCCGGCCGTCCATCGACACGTTCCGGCGCTACATGGTCGGCAAGGGGCTCATCCAGCCCACCGGAGAGTTCGCCCGCAAGGAGCGGCCGGGCGCCATGGGCAAGCCCGCCGAGCTCTACCGCCGCGCCGGGGACAGCCGGGACGGAACCGACGTCCTCGGCATCCGCCCGGTGCGCCAGGAACGCAACCGGGCCGAGCGGCCGGTGGACGACGCGGGTCCGGCCCGGACGTTCGGCGAGCTGGGCGCGCACAACGTCGCGCCGGCGATCCAGCGGCTCGTGGACGAGGTCGGGGCCCAGGTGCCGTTGACCCTCACGGTGATGCCGCACTACGTGGCCGTGCGGCCGGTGGGGGAGGAGCGGGTCGCTGCCTACGCCCGGCCGCAGACGCTCTCCGTCGCACTCGACCCGGACGCCGCGGTGACGGTCGCAGAGGACGACCCGGACTTCCGGCTCGAACGCACCTCAGCGGCGACGCACCACCTGCACGTGCCCGCTGCTGCCCTGGACGAGCCGGCGCGCCGGCAGGTGGCCCGCGCGGTGCTGGAGCAGGCACTGGCCCGCATCGCCGGTGCGCGCTGAGCCTCGGGGAACCCGTCGGGCGTGGGTCTCGTCGTCCTGGGGCACACGTCCGAAGATCCGCGGCCAGCACCGGCCGCTTCACCAGAGGGAGACCACCATGGCAGGCATGATCCGCAAGCTCCTGATCTCCGGCGTCGCGTCGAAGGTCATCCAGGAGGCCCGCAAGCCGCAGAACCAGGCGAAGCTCAAGAAGGCCTTCGCCGACTTCCAGGCCAAGCGCAGTGGCAAGGGTTCGGGCGGCGGCAGCCGCTACTGAGTCCGCTCCCGGCCGTACCGGCACGAGCGGCTCGAGTGCAGGGCCGGCGCCGCCGACCACCGCGGCGTCCGGCACTGGACTGTGGTGACCACGGCCCGTCGAACGGCCAGCCAGCGGCGCCAAGGTGCGGGTCATCAGCTCGATGAGCTCCCGCACCGCGGCCCGTGTCATCAAGAGGCCAATGCGCCGAGGACCTTGCGCTCGTCACTGGCGATGAGCGGGCCGGAACAGCATCCCGTCGGCGGATGACCGGCGAGGATGGCGGTGTGCCAGCCGACCACCGTCCGGCGTTGCCGCCGCTCGCCGGCGAGGGGCACGTCTGCCTGTCGTGCCCGTTCTCCTACGCCGATCACGACGTCGACCGCGCGTCAGCTGTCATCGCGGCCATCCCGGCCCGAGCCCGGGCGCTGTTCGGCTCGCTCGACGATGCGACGTGCCGGCAGCCCGGCCCGGACGGCGCGTGGTCTGCGGTGGAGTACTTGTGTCACCTGCGCGACGTCTACGCCACCTCCACCATCCGGCTGCACCGTGCGCGCACCGAGGACGACCCGGCCCTCGAACCGATGCTCAACGACCTGCGGGCCCGCCGCTTCGGCTACCGCGACGCCGCCGTCGAGCCTGCGCTGGACCAGCTGCAGGCCCACGTCACCGGCTTCCTTGCCGAGATCGCGCGAGTCCGACCGGAGGACTGGGGCCGACCGGTGCACCGCCTCCCAGGGGAGCAGCGCAGCGCGCGGTGGCTGGTCCGGCAGGCAGCGCACGAAGGCATCCACCACCTCCACGACATCACCGAGGTCTCGCGGCAGCGCTGATGGTCGTTGAGGCTTCGCGTGCTCACCTCGGGGCCTACCGCGCGTGTCGCTAGGCGTTGAGTTGTGGCACCAGTTCGTGCTCACCCGTGCGGGCGACGAGGGCTCCACGCGGGGCCGGCGGTCGGCTACGAACAGCAGCGGAACACGATCGGCCGACGATGGGGGAGCAGTGCGCCAGCACGACGACCGGGCGCACGCACCCACCGGGCTGCGCACCTCACCGACGGGTCGGGTCCCGCAGTGGGTCCTCGACGAGTCCGTCGGTCGGACCAGCCCGGCCGAGCCCTGGCGTGCCTGGACGCCCGCGCAGCCACCCGTTCGCCGCACGCGGAAGCGGCGCACGCGGACGGGCATCGGGGGAGCGCTGGTGGTGGTCGCCATCGTGGCGTCCGCCGCCGTAGCCGTCGAGCTGCTGCCCGGCCTCGAGGCGACGGCCACCGACCGCACCGCGCCGACGGCCGGCATCGAGGCGGCCGACGGCCCGCTGGGCACGCCTCTCGCCCCTCCTGCAGGCGGCGGGACCCACCAGTTCGCGCAGCTGGAGGACGACGGGCTCACGCCGATCGCCTACGACCCGTGCCGGCCGGTGCACTACGTCGTCCGTCCGGACAACGAGCCAGTCGGCGGCGACCTGCTCATCTCCGACGCGGTCGCCCAGATCTCGGCGGTCACCGGGCTGCAGTTCGTCGACGACGGTGCCACCGACGAGCCCCCGAGTGACCAGCGCGATCCCTTCCAACCCGACCGCTACGGCGACCGTTGGGCGCCCGTGCTCGTCACCTGGGACACCGTCGCCGAACAGCCCGACCTCGCCGCCGACGTCGCCGGCTTGGCGGGCAGCCTCGCCGTCTCGTCCGGCGAGGGGCCAGGTGTCTACGTCACCGGCCTGGTCGAGCTCGACGCCGCCCAGTTCACCGAGATCCTCAGCCGACCGGGCGGTCAGGCGGTCGCCCGCGCGATCGTGCTGCACGAGTTCGCGCACCTGGTGGGCCTGGACCACGTCGACGACCCGACGCAGCTCATGTACCCGACGACCTCCGCCGTCCTCGACTTCGCCGCCGGCGACCTCACCGGCCTGAGCCGGCTGGGCGCGGGAGCTTGCGTCCCCGCTGTCTGACGGTCGACAGCCCGGCCCGCCCGGAGACGGAACGCAGACGCGAGGGGAGTGACCCCCAGTGCATGGGCGCACGGGTGCCCACCGACGCCCTGTTCCCCCGACGCTTGTGCTCTGGTGCGCCAGTACAGCCAGAGCACGAGCGTGCGCCGACCACGTGTCGCTAACCAGCGCCGGCGAGCTGCTGTGGTCGGGTACGCGAGGTCTACCGGCGGCGGCGCGGCCACATCCCGGTCTTCCGGCGACCCTCGGCCGCCTCCCCGCCGGCACCCCCGCCGAGAGCTCCAGCGGCCAGCCGGGCCACCTCACCCGGCCAGCCGTCGTCCCCGGCCAGCACCAGGAAGTTGCGGGCCACGATCGCGGCGACCTCCTCCTCGGGCAACCCGGACCGGAACAGCACGTCCCGCAACGCCCAGCCCTGCCCTGCCAGCTCACTGGCCGCCAAGGTGACCGCCAGCCGTTCCACCTGCGCAGCCGCCAGCCGTTCGGCCGCCCAGGGCAGCGCCGCCCGCACCACCGACGACGGGGCGGAGCCGCTCAGGGTCAGGAACCAGTCGGGGTCTTCCAGCAGCAGGTGTCCGAGCAGCGAGGCGGAGCTCGCCGGCCACTCGTCGACTCCCGCCCACTGCCGCACCAGCGCCTCCCGCACCACCGGCCGGCTCGTGGCCAACCGGGCCAGCCCGGCGAGGTCGTCGGTCAGCTCCAGCAGCGCCACGGGCTGGGCAAGCGTCACCGACTCCTCGACGAGCGTGGCCGCGGCCCCGCCGACCTCGGTCAGTCGGCGGCCGCGCGCCAGTTCGTCGACGAAGGCCTCGCACAACTCCGCCCGGGTCAGCCCCGTGAAGCCGGTCGGTACGGCCGCCTGGGCCGCGCCGCCGAAGACGGCGGTCAGCGCGGCGTCGAGCTCCCGGTCGCGCAGCCGGTCCCAGGCATCGGGGTGCTGCGTGAGCGCCGTCCGCAGCGCCACCTCCACCTCCGGGGACGACGCAGCCACCGCGCAGGCGACGTCCACGGCGTCCGGGGAGGACAGCCACCACCCGGCCTTCTCCGACTCCAGCACCCCGACCAACTGGGGCGGGGTCAGCGACGCGGGGTCCATCCCGGTCCAGGTGTCGGTGAACAGCCACCGGTCGAGGGTCTCCAGCTTGCGCACGTTGTCCGAGCACAGCTCCTTCTTCGCCGCCGCCTCCAGCAGCGCCCGCGCCCGCGCGGTGTCCTGCCCGTCGGGCACGACATCGGCGGGGACGTCGGGCCCCACGTGCACCCGCACCGGAGCAGCGTCGCCCGAGGCGGACGCCGTCCCCACGTGCAGGGCGACGGCCGACGCGAGTGCCCGCGGCAGCACGTCGAAGACCGCCTCGGCGACGTCGCGCCCCGCCGTCGTCCGGGCCGGCAGCCCGACCACCCCCGCCCCGGCGGCCACCGCCGCGAGCACCGCCGCCACGCTGGGCACGAGGGCGTCGACGTCCTCGTCGGTCAGGGCCGACAGCGACCGGCGGGCCGACGGCACCTCCACCGCCGGCACCTTCCGGGAGGGCTCGGCGTCTCCGGGCAGCTCGTCGAGGAACCCGCCGCTGTTCCGGAACGTCAGCACGTCCCGGGGCGTGACCCGGCCGTCACCGTCCCAGAGCAGGTGCACCAGGTAGTTGCCCGGCCGGCCGAAGGCGTCGGTCCCGGCCGGCACCTTGCGGTAGGCGATCCGCCCGCCGGCGGTGTGCAGCAGGCCGCAGGACTCACCGGCCCCCAGCCCGATCAACGGGCCGAGCGTCGCGCGGCTGTCGCCGACCTCCACGGGCCAGTCCGGGGACAGCTGGACGACGCCGAAGCCGGGTCCCTCCAGGGTCCGGCTCGCCGACGTGTAGACCAGCTGCGGGCAGGTGGTCATCGGCCCAGCCGATCACCGGCGGCGCGGGGAGATGCGTCGTCGTCCAGGCCCTCGCTGGGCAGGAGGCCGTGCCGGGCCAGCAGCACCAGCAGCGGTTCCAGGCACCCCACCGGGCTGATCGAGGGGTAGGCGCCGTCGCTCGCCTCCGACCCGGTCGCCGAGACGGCGTGCACGGTCGGGTCCGGCAGCCGGGTCAGCAGCGTGGTCAACAGGTTGCTGCCGCCGTTGGCCTCCAGGAAGTCGACCAGGCGGGCGCTGTTGTCCCGCACGTCCTCGAACAGCCGCGGCAGTCCGCCGAGGCTGATCTCCGGGTTGCGCAGCGTGTCGGCCGGGAAGTCCGGCCGCGCGAGCAGCTTGTCGGCCTTGCTCAGGACCACCCCGGTGGAGACCCCCTGCAGGAAGCCGTCCGGGCGCAGCCCGCGGGAGGAGCGCAGCAGGTCGGCCAGGTTGACCAACATCTGGGTGGGCCGGGCCATGCCCAGCGCGCCCTCGCCGGGGTCGGCCACCGCCTGCAGCCCGGGGAACATGCCGGGGGAGAGGACGACGAGCACTGCGCTGGCCTCGTAGAGGAACTTGCTGAACCGGCCCAGGTCCTCCTTCCGGTACAGCTGCTCCCCGGAGGCGTCGAACAGGACGAGGTTCATCGCCCGCTCCGGCCCGCCCTGCGTCGTCCGCCGCAGCACCAGCGTCAGCGGCTCCGGGGACTCGCCCTGCTCCAGCAGCGGCGGGGTCAGCGGCAGCTGCCGGTGGTCGACCAGCAGCGGCTGGTGGTAGTGCCGCTCGAACCGGTCGGCGCTGTACTCGTCGAGCTCGACCGAGATGCCCAACGGCGCGAGCGCCCCCGCGTGCAGCGCGTCGATCAGCACCGTCAGGAAGGTGCTCTTCGAGGCGCCGGTGAGCCCCACGACGCCGACGACGACGGTCGGCCGCGCGGCGTAGTCCGGCGGCAGGCGGTGACCGTTCGGGCAGACCGGCACGGCGTCGACCGCGTCGGAGGCCGCCGCCCTCGCCGGGGACGACGGGCCCGGCGCCGGCTGGCCACCCCACCGTCCCTCGCCGAAGCGCTGCCACGCCGAGCGCCGCTGGACCGGCATCGGCTCGAGCCCGCCGCGGGGACTGCGCAGCAGCGGCACCGGGAAGGACTCCAGGCACCGCGGGCAGACGAGGTCCTTCTTCGCCACCTCAGCCCACCAGCGCGAGGTAGCCGAGCACCGTCGTGATGGCGAACACCAGCAGCAGCACCCGCTGCCGCTGCAGGTAGCGGTGACGGCGGGCCTCCAGCGCTTGCTGGGCCCTCGCCCGCTGGTACAGACCGGACACGACGCCTCCTCGGATCAGACGATGACGTAGGTGAGGCCGGCGAGGACCATCGCGGTCACCAGCCCGAGCAGGACGGCGACCCCGATCGCGGCCGCGAAGCCGGTGGGGGTGTCGGCGATCGCCCGCTCCAGCCGGGAGAGGTGGTAGCGGACCGCCTCCCGGACGGCGGCGGTCGACCGCAGGTCCTGCAGCGCCGACCGGGGAGCCGGGATCTCCGAGGGCTGCTCCAGCCAGCGGGTCTGCTGCTCGACCTCGCGGGCCAGCTCCGCGATCGAGGGCCGCCGCTCCGGCGCCACCCGCAGCGCGTGCGACACCGGGTCGAGCAGGTTGGGCGGGACGGCGGCGAGGTCGATCCGGCCGTGCTGCAGTTCCAGCCAGTAGTCGGCGGGGCGCAGTTCGTCGTCCGGGTCGACCGGGTGCCGGGCCGCGGCGGCGTAGGCGACCACCATGCCCCAGCTGAAGACGTCGCTGGCCTGGGTCAGTGGCAGCCCCTGCAGCTGTTCGGGGCTGGCGAACAGCTTCGAGCCCAGGCCGGCCAGCGTGGTGGTGACCGTGCCGGCGGGCCCCTCGGAGCCGAGGTAGCGGCTGATGCCGAAGTCGACGAGGACGACGTCCCGCTCGGTGATGATGATGTTGGCCGGCTTCACGTCGCGGTGGACGACCGAGGCCGCGTGCGCGTCCCGCAGTGCCCGGAGCAGCCCGATGGCGATCCGGCGCAGCTCCTCGGCGTTCAGGCCGCCCTCCCGGGAGGCGAGGAACTCGTCCAGCGGCGTCCCCGCGACGTACTCCTGCACGTAGTAGGGGCTGGCCGCGTCGAGGTCCTGGTCGACGATCTGGGCCACCCGGGGACTGCGGATGCGGGCGGCGTTCTCGACCTCGCGGGCGAACCGCCTCCGGACCAGCTCCCCGGCACCGGCCGGCAGGCACTTGACGACCACCATCGGGTCGGCGGCATCGCTCCGGCCGACGAAGACGTCGGCACCCTGCCCGCCGCGCGGCAGCCGGCACAGCAGCCGGTAGGGCCCGATCTGCGGCGGGTCGCCGGCTTCCAGCGGGTGCACGCGGCGGTGCCCGAACCCGTCGGCCAGCCCCTCGGTGGAGGACGAGGCGTCTGACATCGTGCCGCGCCCCTCCCGTCGTCGGATCGACCGCGGCCCACCGTAGAGCCCGTACCTGTGCCTGCACCATGAGTCCGGATCGCTCCGCCGTGGCCAGGGTGACCGGCGTCCCGGCCGACGCCCGGGTCCTCACCCTCCAGAGGTAGCGGAACCGGCCGGTCCCGCCCGCACCGTCAACTGCGTCCACCACCGGACCGACCACAACCTGGTGACCTGGTCGACGGCGCCTGCGGTGGCGACACCCCGGATGATGGCGCGCGTCCTGGCGACCTTCTACGTCGCGGCCGGCATCGCCGGCATGCTCGCCGTCTTCGGTCCGGACGCCGGCACCGAGGGGCGCTGGGCGATCTTCGGCCTGGCCATCGTCGTCCTGGCGTGCGGCGCCGTGGCGTTCCGCTGGGGCCCGCACTGGCCGCGCCGGGTGTTCCACTGGCCGGTCGCGTCGGCCGCCGGGCTCGTCGCCTGCGCGGTGACGGTCAGCCCGGACGCCGCCACCGCGATGGCCGCGGCCTCGATCATGGCCTTCGTCGCCGTCGACGCCTGCTTCTTCTTCAGCTTCCCGCTCGCCTGGTTGCACATGACGTTCGGGATCACCGCGGTGACCGCCGCCCTGCTCGCCCAGGGCGACGTCCCCGGGGCGATCGCGCTGGGCCTCGACGCGATCATCGTCGCGCTCGGCACCGTCGTCCGCGGCCTGGTCATCCGGGCGTCGAGCGCCAGCCGCGACCCGCTCACCGGCCTGGCCAACCGCCGCGGCTTCGACGACGCCCTGCACGAGCTGCGCACCGCGTCGTCCCGCACCGGGGAGTCGCTCTCCGCCGCTCTCGTCGACCTCGACCACTTCAAGCAGATCAACGACACCGCCGGCCACGAGGCCGGGGACCGGGTGCTCTGCCGGATCGCCGACGTGTGGCGCCGGGAACTGCCGCCGACCGCCGTCTTCGCCCGGCACGGCGGCGACGAGTTCGCGCTGCTGCTGCCCGGCGTCGGTGGTGCCGAGGCGCTCACCCTGGTGCGCCGCATCGCCGGCGAGCACCCGGAGATCGGGATCTCCTGCGGTGTCGCCGAGCACCGCTCCGACGAAGGCGCCGCCGAGCTGATGCGCCGGGCCGACCGTGCGCTCTACGACGCCAAGGCCGCCGGCCGCGGCCGGTGCGAGCTCGAGGGCGGCAACGGCTCCGCGCTGGCCCGCGACCTCGCGGCCGCGCTCGCCGCCGGTGAGGTGGCGGTGCACTACCAGCCGATCGTCGCCCTGCCGGACGGCGTCGTCGTCGGGGTCGAGGCGCTGGCCCGCTGGACCCACCCCGAGCGCGGCCCGGTACCGCCGGAGGAGTTCGTCGCGGTCGCCGAGCAGAACGGGCTGATCTTCGCCCTCGGGGCGCACGTGCTGCGCACCGCGTGCACCGAGCTGGCCGGGGTCCGCACCCCGGCCGGCGAACAGGTCACCGTCGGCGTCAACGTCTCCGGCCGGGAGCTCAACGACCCAGGCTGCGCGCAGCGCGTGCAGGACGTGCTCGCCGAGACCGGTTTCCCCGCCCGCCACTTCGTCGTCGAGGTGACCGAGAGCATGCTGGAGGGCGAGTCGCCCACCGCCGTCGCCACGCTGCACGCGCTGCGCGCCGTGGGGGTGGTGGTGTCCATCGACGACTTCGGCACCGGCTACTCCTCGCTCAGCCGGCTGGACACGTTGCCGGCCGACGTCCTCAAGCTCGACCGTTCGTTCGTCGAGACCGTCAGCTCCTCACCGCGCCGGGCGCAGATGCTGCAGAGCCTGGTGACGATGTGCCGCGGGCTGGGCCTCGACGTGGTCGCCGAGGGGGTGGAGACCGCCGAGCAGGAGGCCGCGGTCCGCGCGATGGGGTGCACGTTCGCGCAGGGCTGGCGCTACGGCCGGCCGGTCCCACTGCCCGACCTGCTCGCCGGCCTCCGCGCCGGCGGCGCGGACCACCTCCTCCTGCAGGTCGCCCGTCCCGCCTGACGGGCCGATGACGTCAGCGGCGCGTCAGCAGGACGATGGGCTCCGCACTCGCCGACGTCAGGCCCGGGTCAGTCGCCGGGGACCACGACGGCGCGACCGCGGAGCGTGCCGTCGTGCAGCTTCCGCCGGCGAAGCAGGAACAGCCGATCGCAGCTCAGGCCGCACCACAGCCCGCGCCGGACACCGCAGCCGGTGGTCCTCCGTATCGAGGCGCCACGGTGGAAGCACCGATTGGGTCCGGTGGAGATCGCTGCCCCGGTCGGCGTCGCGCCCTCTACCGCCCACCGGGTGCTGCTCGGCAGCCGGCTGGGCTGAAACGGGTCGTCGGGCCTCGGAGTCGCGATTGCGGCGGCGCCTGGTGGCGGGGTCGCTCAAGCCGAGTCGCTGGCCTGGTTGCCGCTGATGGGCGCTTCCTCGCTCAGATCGGTCCCGCCTATGTCGCCGTCCATGCCGCTGCTGTGGCTCGTGCCCCCACCGGTCGCGGCGGTGTTCCCGGCGCGAACGGCGGTCAGATGTGCAGCGATCCGCTGGATCTGGCCGGTGATGGAGGCGACCACTTCCGCCTCCTCGACACCGGTGGGTAGGTCGATGGCGACGTCGACGCAGTACCGCCGCCGGAAGACCCGGTTCGAATCTCCGCTCATAGGCGCCAGGGCAGCATGGACGGCCTCGACGGGTGGCTGGTTCTTGTGACCGACCTGAAGCCATAGCGGGGTTGCCCGGTCTTTCGCCCACGAGCGCGCCGACACGTGCAGAAAGCACATGACGTCCTCCAGCCCGAAGAAGAGACCCCAGTACGCCTCGCCGCGGCCAGGGGTGGGCGTGGGGATAGCACTCGTGCCGCGCGTGGCGACGTCTGCATCGATCAAATCGGCTACCGACTTCTCGATCAGACCTGTGTACTGCCGCAGCCGGACCGCAACCGACCCGCTGAGCTCATCTGCCGCAAGCGGGTAGAAGGCCTCGGAGTCCATGCGGTCGCACAACCCCCGCAACTGGCCGAGGTTGGACACGGCGGCCAGATCGTCAGCGGCGAAGACGGCATCGGTGAGAACGTTCAGCAAGGAACGCCACGACGTCATGCCGAGCACGTGGTCGGCACCCACGGATGCGTGCCGGAAGTCCCCGTCTGCCCGCACGGCGGTGACGGGAAAGTCTGCGGCGACCGCACGGGTACGCACTTCTGTCCACAGCAGCCCCAGCCGGTGCGACGGCACGATGAACAGCAGCAGCCCCGGCCGGCCGGTCGGCAACCTGCGCAGGTAGCTGACTGGCTGGTTGTCCGTCAGGGGGGCGTAGAACTTCGCCTCGGCGAGTAGCGGGGTGGTGCCGTCGGCAGTGGTTCCGACCAGGTCGGGAATGGAGCCGTCCTCACCGGGGGACTGCGTGTCGTAATGCAGGCCGGTCGGAAGGGCAGTGACGCGCTGGAGGTGTTCCTCCAGGGCGCGAGCCGCAGCCGGTGAAGTGCTCAGCACGTACTGCAGGGCAGCGGTCGCCACGTTCTCCGGGTGCAGGCTCAGCTTGGGGACAAGGAACGCGAACATGCCGGGCGGGCGCGGGACGGCGGGCGTGGTGGTCAAGGTGCTGTCCTGTGAGCAGTGCGCCCAGAACGACTTGTGGCGAGACGGGTGCTCATGCGATGACCGCCTCGCGAATGCCGAAGGTCCGTGCCTCGGCAAGGAGGTCGACGAGGTCGGCCTCGGTGAGGACCTCGATGCGTTGCCCCTTGGCACGTAGCTGTACCGCCTTCGCGGCCTTGCCGGTGGTGAAGTCCGCGGGGTCGCTGCCAGTGAAGCCGTCTCCGACGACCAGCATCGTCGTCCGCTTCGTGACGATCTTCTCCACCGCAGCACCGCACCGGGCGGCGGCGTCCCAGGCGTCCTGCCGGCGGATGCTCAGCGCGCCGGTGAAGACGAGGACCCGGCCGTACAACGGGTGCTCGGGGTCGGCGTCGACAGCGGTCTCCGGCTGGATGAGCCCAGTGCCCGGAATGCCGAGGGTGCTGTGGCAGCCGCGCCAGGCCGCGGCGTCCAGCCGGCCGGCCAGCACCTGCAGGTCGGTGAGCAGATCGGCCAGGGTGCCGACGTTGCGGCGCCGCGCGAGCTCGATGACGACTTGCGCGCACGTGCGCGCATCAGCGCCGGCTTCGTGGTGGCGTCCGGCATCGACACCGCACTCGGCAGCCACGATCGGCAGGCGGTAGGAGATGAGGTCCAGCGCCCGCCGCGCCAGGATGAGCGAGCAGGCGTAGTCGGCGGTCGGCCACTCCTTGTCGGCGACGAGGCAGGCCTCGCGCAGCGCGCCGACGTCGAAGGTCGCGTTGTGTGCCACCAGCGGCAGTCCCTGCACAACTTCCACGAGCTGGTCCAGCCGCTCGGCGAAGGACGGCTGATCGGCGACCATGTCCGGGGTTATGCCGTGCAGACGCACGTTGATCGTGTCGAAGGTGTCCAGGCCGGCGGGTGGACGTACCAGCCATGAGTGCGTGGACACCACGACGCCGCCGCGAACGACGGCCGCTCCGATGGCGCAGATGGAGCCGCGGTGGGCATTGGCGGTCTCGACGTCGAAGGCGACGAACTCGAGCGCGTCCAGGGGTACCGAGGCCGACGCTGCGGCGTCCTCCACCGACGTGCGAGGTGCCGGCACGAGGGCAGCGACCTCGGGAGCCTCCATAGCCGAAGCTGGCTCATGGCGGACCGGATCAGGCCACGTGTCGCGGTAGACGACCGGCAGCCCGCGGGTGGTGGGACCGCCGACCGGGCGCATGTATGGGCGGGCGAGCCGCTGCTCCTCGATGGTGTCCCAGGCGGCGCACAGCGCATGCAGCCATCGGGCGATGCCCAGGGCACGGGAGGTGCGGGGATCGCCGCCGGAAATCGACGCGGTCTCAGTGTCCAACGACTGCGGGAGGGTGGTGGGCCAGCGCGGCGGCGTCAGCGTGGTCCTGCGGCTCGCCGCGGCCTCTTCGTAGACGGCCTGCAGTTCGTCGCGCGCCGCGATGACTGCCGTGAGCGTGGCCTCGGCATCGAGGATTCGGGCAGGCGCGATCTGGTGACCCTCGAGCAGTGTCTGCCCGGCCTTGGTGGCGACGATGGCCCGTGCGGCGGTCAGCGACCGCAGCGTCTGCTCATGACCGTCCTCGTCGAAGACCCAGGCGCCGCACAGTCGAGACATTCCGGCGATCCGCGAGTCGATGTCGACCCACCAGACGACCGGCACGTTGTCGACCTGGTCGACGACCGTCAGCACCAAACTGCCGCTGTCGTTCATGTGACCTCCCCCGAATTCGGCAGCGCACCGTATCGCCGGGGTGACGTCCAACCGTCGCGTTGTGAGACGTGCGAGGTCTGATTGCCTGGTGGGTCAGACGTTGCGATCGGTCAGGCCAGAACGGGAGAGTCATGGACCATAAGATCAAGAAGACGATCGCCGACTTCCAGGCCAAGCGCAGCAGCGGCAAGCGCCCGGGTGGCTCCAGCCGCCACTGAGTCCGTTCGGACAGGGGCAGGCGGACCGCGAGGTCGCCACTCCGTGGCAGTCAGCACCTCATCGCTCCGAGCGGCGGTACCGGGCGCACGGCCAACGGTGGGGACGGGTGCGACGGGCGGGGCGCCTGGCGGTGAGTCTCGTCTCGGACGGCCGGGTTCGACACGAGGATGCAACGCAGCCATGGGACGGTGGACGTCGTGTCTGCCGCGCCTGAACCCCAAGACACCCCGACCCCTCGCAGTGCCGAGCACGCGCGACTGGCCGAGTCGGCCGACATGGCCGCGCCATGGCGGATGTGGGGGCCCTACCTCGCCGGCCGCCAGTGGGGGACCGTCCGCGAGGACTACTCCGCCGACGGCGACGCCTGGGCGTCCTTCACCTTCGACCACGCCGTCGCCCGCACCTACCGCTGGGGCGAGGACGGGCTGGGCGGCATCTGCGACCGCTACGGCTTCCTCAACTTCTCCGTGGCGATGTGGAACGGCAAGGACCCGGTCCTCAAGGAGCGGCTGTTCGGCCTGACCAACGGCGAGGGCAACCACGGTGAGGACGCCAAGGAGCACTGGTGGCCCACCGACGGCACGCCCACGCACTCCTGGATGCAGTGGCTCTACCGCTATCCGCAGGCCGAGTTCCCGTACGCACAGCTCCGTGAGGAGAACGCGAAGCGCACCCGGCTGGAGCGGGAGTACGAGCTCGCTGACACCGGGGTGCTCGACGAGGACCGGTTCTTCGACGTCCAGATGACCTACGCCAAGGCCGGCCCGGACGACGTCTGCATCACCGTCACCGCCACCAACCACGGACCCGAGGCCGCACCGCTGCACCTGCTCCCGCAGATCTGGTTCCGCAACACCTGGTCCTGGGGCCTCGACGACCGCAAGCCCACGCTCGCCGCCCAGGACGAGGAGGTCGCGGCGGTCGTCGCCGAGCACGGCTACCTCGGTCGCTGGGTGCTCGCCGCCGACGGCAGCCCCGACGTCCTGACCTGCGACAACGAGACCAACGCCGTCGCTCTGTTCGGCGCCGAGAGCAACGCCAGCGAGTACACCAAGGACGGCATCGACCGCCGCGTCGTCCACGAGGACAAGTGCGCGGTGAACCCCGACCGGACCGGCACGAAGGCCGCGTTCTGGTACCAGTGGGACGCCGTCGAGCCCGGTGAGACCGTCACCGTGAAGCTCCGGCTGACGCAGGCCGAGCCCGAGCAGCAGATGTTCGGTGTGCAGTTCGACGAGGTCCTCGGCGTCCGGAAGACCGAGGCCGACGAGTTCTACGCCGGCGTCATCCACCCTGACCTCTCCGACGACGACCGGCACGTGGCCCGCCGCGCCTATGCCGGTCTGCTCTGGACCAAGCAGCTGTACCGCTTCGACGTCGCCCGTTGGCTGGACGGTGACCCCGACGTCCCGGCGCCCGAAGGACGCCGGGCCAAGGGCCGGCGCAACACCAGCTGGCGGCACGTCGCGCTCGCGGACGTGATCTCCATGCCCGACGAGTGGGAGTACCCGTGGTTCGCCGCGTGGGACACCGCCTTCCACACCCTCCCGCTGGCGCACGTCGACCCCGACTTCGCCAAGGAACAGCTCGTGCTCATGTGCCGCGAGTGGGCGATGCACCCCAACGGTCAGCTGCCGGCCTACGAGTGGGCGTTCGGTGACGTCAACCCGCCGGTGCACGCCTGGGCGGCCTGGCACGTCTACCGGCTCGACGGCTACCGCGACCAGCAGTTCCTCATCCGGGTGTTCACCAAGCTGCTGATGAACTTCTCCTGGTGGGTCAACCGCAAGGACGCCGACGGGTCGAACGTCTTCGAGGGCGGGTTCCTCGGGATGGACAACATCGCGCTGTTCGACCGGTCCGCACCGCTGCCGCCCGGCTACCGGCTGGAGCAGTCCGACGCGACCAGCTGGATGGCGTTCTACTGCCAGCAGATGCTCAAGATCGCCCTCGAGCTGTCGCAGTTCGACCGGGCGTGGGACGGCGTCGTCACCAAGTTCTTCGAGCACTTCCTCGCTATCTCCGAGGCGATGAACGCTTTCGGCTCGCACGAGGTGTCGCTGTGGCACGAGGACGACGGCTTCTTCTACGACGT
The DNA here is from genome assembly GCF_026968025.1 of Modestobacter sp. VKM Ac-2978. Lineage (NCBI taxonomy): Bacteria > Bacillati > Actinomycetota > Actinomycetes > Geodermatophilales > Geodermatophilaceae > Modestobacter > Modestobacter sp. VKM Ac-2978. The sequence goes on from NZ_JAPVBP010000005.1 coordinate 247,957, forward strand.
CCTGGTCGCACCGGACGGGACGACGGAGTCGCTGCGGGTGCGCTCGATGGTCGGCCTGCTGCCGATCCTGGGCGCCACCGAGATCCCGGCCTGGGTCGCCGAGCGGTTGCCGGACGTCGCCGAGCGGGTGCGCTGGCTGCAGAAGCGCCGGCCGGAGCTGATGGGCCCGCTGCGCAGCCGGCGGGCGCCGGAGGGCCGCAGGTTGCTGCTCTCGCTGGTGGGCAAGGAGCGGCTGCAGCGGATCCTGCAGCGGATGTTCGACACCGAGGAGTTCCTCTCCCCGTTCGGCATCCGGTCGCTGTCGAAGTCGACCGGCCAGGTGTTCGCCAACGTCGGTGGCCGGGACGTCTCGATCGAGTACGAGCCGGGGGAGTCGCGCACCGGGTTGTTCGGCGGCAACTCCAACTGGCGCGGGCCGGTCTGGTTCCCGGTCAACGTGCTGCTGGCGGACAAGCTGCGCACGCTGGGCCGGCACTACGGCGACTCGTTCACCATCGAGATCCCCACCGGGTCGGGCACGCAGTGCACCCTGGTGGAGGCGGCGGACCTGATCGACAACAGCCTCACCCGGCTGTTCCGCCCGGTGGACGGCAAGCGCCCGGCCGACGGCGATCGGATCGAGTCCAGCGACTCACCGCTGTGGCGGGAGCACCCGACCTTCAGCGAGTTCTTCGACGGCGACACCGGCGAGGGCTTGGGCGCCACCCACCAGACCGGCTGGACAGCGCTGGTCGCCCACCTCCTCAACCCCAGGCTCCCCGCCGACCCCCGCTGGGCCTAGGCCTGGGCAGCGCAGCGGCCCGTGCCCCAGGGGGACACGGGCCGCTTGACCGGCTGGACTACTGGATGGCCCAGACCAGGGAGTCGTCCTCGAACGAGAAGCTCTCCGAGACCTCGACCTGGCCACCCTCGATGGCGGTCGGCGGCACGTCCATGCACACCTGGTAGGACGCCGTGCCGGCGGAGAGGAGCGTGGGTACCTCGGACGCCTCGTTGGGGATCACCGCGGAGCAGCTGCTGGTGTCGTACTTCCGCGCATCGGTGCCGATGAACTCGGTGGTGAGGTCGAGCCACGGGTCGCCCTCATCGGCCCCGTTGTAGGTCACGGTGAGGCCGACGAGGACGTACTGCCCGGTCGGCGCTTCGTTGAACTGGTTCTCATTGGCCACGATGTCGTTGCCGTTGGGCGTGACCGAGTCAACGGTGATCGTGTACTCGCTCAGCTCCCCGGACTGGCCGGGAGCCAGAACGGCCGCTGCCGCGGGGACTCCTGCCTCGGCGTCTGCGGAGGTCTCCGAGTCGATCGCCGACGAGCCGGCATCCACGGTCGGGTCCACGGACGAACTGTTGATCTCCTCCGTCACCTCGTCGATGACCTCGCTGTAGAACGCCTGCGTGGCAAGTACTCCGACGAGCGCGACCACGGAGAGGACCACGCCAGCGACAGAGAGGCCGAGGCCGGTCCGCTTGCCTCGGCGCGCGGAGATGAGCGCAGGGATCCCCAATGCGAGCCCGACCACGGCGAGGATCGCCGCGAAGTTGTTGATGATGGGCACCCAGCAGAGCAAGAGGGCGATGATCCCGAGCACGAGTGCCGCGATCGCGAGTCCGGAGCCCTTACGGGGAGCGGGCTGCTGCCCACCATGAGGGGCGTAGTTGGCGGGGGGCACCTCATACGGGGGTTGACCGGCCGAAGGGGCATACGAAGGTTCGTACGGGTGGGACAAGGAAGCTCCTACGGTCACTGGGCCGAGCAGGATGCCGGCATCCCCGTGAATATCGAGAGCAGACCGTCCGTCTTTAGCTGAAACCGGACGGTGTCGTCAGAAATCGCCCGTTGTCACCAGTGGACTTGCTGGCTTCACCATGCGCCACAACATGACATCGACCTCGGTTGGCGGTTGTGCTGGCCTTCACGTCCACGCCACCGCGTCTGGCGGTCCTGTCATTCGCTGCCCGCTGTGTGAACCGGGCGAGCCCCCCGCCCGCGGGTCACGATCGAGGTGAGCCCGAGGGCTTCGAACGCAGCGATCTCGTGTCGCTTGTCGTTCGGGTGGTCGTCGACCCAGAGCAGTCTCGGGTCTCGGCGGAGCCCTGCCAGTTCCTCGATCGCGGCCTCGACCTCTCGGTGGGCCAGTGCCTTGTCGACCGGCATGCCCTTGCTGGCCGAGGTGTCGGCGACGGCCTCGGTCACTGCGCTCGGGTCGCGTGCGACGAGGCTGATCCGCCCGCCGGGGAGTGTTGCCTTGACCTGTCCCGGTTCAGCAGCGCTCGGGAGGACGCCCGTCGGTGCGACCATCGCGCGACCTCGTGGCAGTTCTGTCGGTGGCTACTGCTCCACTCCACCCGGTCGCCGCCTGCGCGACCGCGAGTGGGAGGACGGTGCGTTGAGCGAATCGGTCGGTGTGCAGGTCGGGCAAGAGTGTCCGTCGTGTGGTCGGGAGGACTCCGTCCCACTGATCTGGGGGCTGCCTGATGCGGAGGGCATGCTGCTCGCTGAACGTGGCCTGGTGGCGCTGGGCGGCTGCCTGGTCGGACCCGACGTACCGGCTCTCGCCTGCCGCGGCTGCGGGCTGGAGTGGGGACGGGCCGAGTGAACCGTCCATCGATGCAGTTCAGCTGCCACGCTGCTAATCTGCATGCATGCCCGTCTCGATGACGATCCGCGACGTCCCCGATGAGACGCGCGACGAGCTCGCGGCCCGGGCCGCCCGGGCCGGTCAGTCGCTCCAGGAGTACGTCCGGGCTCAGCTGACCGCGCTGGCGCACCGGCCCAGCCCCGAGGAGCTGTGGGACCGCGTGCAGCAGCGGGTGCAGGAGACCGGTACTGCACTGTCGGCCGAGGTCATCCTCGACCTGCGGGCCGCCGACCGCCGGTGACGATCGTCGTCGACTCCTCGGTCGTCGTCGCCGCCCTGGTCGACAGCGGATCGGATGGCTCCTGGGCACGGGCCGGCCTGCGCGGGCAGGAACTCGCCGCGCCGTCCCACCTGTACGTCGAGGTGTCCAACGTCCTCCGCCGCGCCGTCATCACCGGGCGGCTCGGCCGTGAGGCCGGGGCCATGGCGCACGCCGACCTGGTCCGCATCCCCCTGGCCAGCTTTCCGTTCGAGCCACTGGCCGAGCGGGTCTGGGCACTGCACGGCGCCGTCACCTCCTACGACGCCGCTTTCGTCGCGCTCGCCGAAGAGCTCGAGGCGCCGCTGTGGACTCTCGACCGCAAGCTCGCCACCGCCTCCGGCCCGCGCTGCACCTTCCAGGTGCCCGACCGCTGAGAGTCGGGCGCATCGGAGTGCCTGGTCAGCCGCTCGTCGCTCGGGTGCGGGACCCCACCGGGTGCGCGGTGGTGACCCGCTCGGTCAGGTGGATCTCGACGGTGTCGCCGGCCTGCTTGCCGATCGCAGCGCGGAGCGCGGCCCGCACCGGCAGCTTGTGCGTCCCGTCGCCGAGCGCCATGAACGAACTCCGGAACGGGTGTCCGTCGATCGTCCCGCTGACCTTTACGAGCCCCCGGGTGCCGAAGAAGGTGACCGAGTCCGGCCACACCAGATACGTCCATCCGCCGTCCGCCGGGCTCTTCAGCAACCGGGCCGTGAACCGCTCGTCGAGGGCGGTCATCATGCACCTTCCACCAGCACCAGGACGTTGCCGTCCGGGTCGCGGACGGTGAACATCGGCGGGGCCATCTCGCCCATCCGCAGCACCTCGGCGTCGACGTCCACGCCCCGCCCGCGCAGCTGCGCGTGGGCGGTGTCCGCGTCGGCCGTGCCCAGCCGGATGCCCGGTGGGAAGCCGCTGCCGGCCGCGATGAGGGCGATCGACGTCCCCCCGCCGGCCGGCGCCACCTCGACCCAGCGCATGCCCGGACCCAGCTCCGTGTCGCGGACGACCTGCAGGCCCAGGTCGTCCACGTAGAAGTCAAGGGCCCGCTGCAGGTCCGATACCACCACGGTTGTCGTGGCGACCCGGGTGATGCCTGTCGTCGTCTCGTTCATGACGCTCCCTCTCCGACCGGCGCGCATCGCCAGGCAGAGATGAAGACCCGGCTCGTCCCCAGAAGTCATCGCCGAAGCCGGAGAGGGGCCGAAGTCGCGACTTCGGCCCCTCAGGGGATGGGGGCGCCGAGGAGGGCGTGCGGGGTCCAGGTCCCGAGGGCATCGGCGTGGCCGGCGGAGCGGAGGGCGAGGGCGGCGGCGCCGATCCAGCCGGCCTCGCTGCCCAGCTCGGCCACCCGCACCGGCGGGGCGGAGCGCCACGCCAACCCGGCCGCCAGTCCGGCTCGGACCGGTTCCAGCAGGGCGTCGCCGGCCGCGGTGAAGCCGCCGCCGAGCACGATCGTGGTCGGGTCCAGCAACAGCGTCGCGGTGACCAAGCCCTGGGCCAGCACGGCCATCGCCTCGGCCCACACCCGGTCGGCGTCCGGGTCGGCGCCGAGCCGGGCCACCACGTCCTCTGCCGGCAGCGGGACGCCGGAGAGGGCGGCGTAACGCCGGGCCAGGCCGGCGCCGGAGGCATAGACCTCCAGGCAGCCGCGCTGCCCGCACGTGCACGCCTCGCCGCCGGGCACCATCGGGATGTGGCCGAGCTCGCCGGCCGCCCCGCCGTCCCCGGTCACCGGCCGCCCGTCGGTCACCAGCGCCGCGGCCACCCCGGTGCCGATGGTCACCAGCACGAAGTCCTCGACGCCGCGCGCTGCCCCGAGCAGCTGCTCGGCCAGCCCCGCGGTCCGCACGTCGTGGCCGGTCACCACCGGCAGCCCGGTCGCCTCGGCCAGCAGCGCCCGCAGCGGCACGTCGCGCCAGTCGAGGTTCGACGCGTAGACGACCGTGCCGCTCGCCTCGTCGAGCATCCCGGGGGTCACCACGCCGGCGGCGACCACGTCCAGGCCCTGCTCACGCGCGGCGTCGGCCAGCGAGCGCAGGTGGCCAGCGATGGCGGCGACGGTGTCCGTCGTCGGGTCGGTGGGCCAGCGCTCGACCACCACCGGACGCCCGTCGCGGGTGACGACCGCGCCCTTCATCGAGGTGCCGCCGACGTCGATCGCCAGCACCGCAGGAGTGGTCGTCACGAGGCGAGCGCCTCGAGCACGGCCCGGATCGGCTCCGCGGAGGTGGCCAGCCGCGGGACGGCGTAGTCGACGCCGGTGGCCGAGCCGGCGGCCGCGGAGACGACCGGCGAAGCCGCCCGCAGGTGCACCTCGGGCACCCCCGTCGCCGCGACGAGGGCAGCCACGTTCGACCCGCGCACCGACCCACCGGCGAGCACGGTGATCCGGTCGCCCGCCAGCTCCACCAGCGAGCGGAGCACCGCGGCCCCAGCGGCAGCGGTCGGCGCGCCTCCTGAGGTGAGCACCCGGCAGACCCCCGCGGAGATCAGCGTGGGCAGGGCAGCCGGGAGGTCCGGCAGCGTGTCGAACGCCCGGTGGAACGTCACCGGGCACGGCCCGGCGGCCTGGACCAGTCGGGACAGCACGGCGGTGTCGATCGCACCGTCCGCGGTCAGCGCCCCGACCACGAACCCGACCTGCGCCGATGCGGGCAGCGCCCGGACGGCGGCGATGTCGGCGAGCATCACGTCGACCTCGGCGGGGGAGTACACGAAGTCCCCGGCGCGGGGCCGGATCAGCACCTGCACCCCGATCCGCGACACCTCGGTGAGGATCGAGGACACCAGCCCGATGGACGGCGTCGTCCCGCCCTCGGACAGCGCCGCGCACACCTCGACCCGGTCCGCGCCGCACTCCTCGGCGATCGTCGCGCCGGCGACGTCGTCGATGCAGATCTCGACCGCGGTCACCGGCGTTCCAGCCACGCCACGACGTCGGCACCCGGCTCGATCGCACCGACCGGCACCCCGCCGCCGAGCACCGGGAGAGCGGTCAGGGAAGCCGCGGCGGAGACGTCCACGCCCAGCCCACCGAGCACGGTCAGCGCCAGCAGCGTCGTCGCCCGCGGGTTGCCGTCCACGATCTTCATCGCCACCGCCTGGCCGTCCGGCCCGGCCACGCCGATCACGCCCTCCGCGCCGCCCTTGGCCACCGCGCCGGGCACGAGCTCCATCACCGCGGAGTTCTGGTGTCCGGTGCCGCCGACGAAGAAGGGGTGCGTCCGCATCGCGCCGGCCACCTCGGCAGCCGGACCCTCCGTCGCCAGCGACAGCGCACGGAAGGCCGTGGCCAGGCCGCGCACCGTGGTGCCGAACAGCGGGGCGCCGCAGCCGTCGATCGCGTCGTGTCGCACCGGCGCACCGGTCCACTCCGCGGTCACCGCGCGCACGTGCCGCTGCAACGGGTGCCCCGGGTCCAGGTAGGAGGCGGTCGGCCAGCCGTTGACCGCGCAGGCCAGCAGCATCGCGGCGTGCTTGCCCGAGCAGTTCATCCGCACGGTGCTCCGCTCGGCGCCGGCCCGGATGAGCGCGACGCGGGTCGGCTCGTCCTCGGGCCAGTCCACCGGGCACTGCAGCGCCGACTCGTCCAGCCCGGCCCGGTCGAGCAGCCGGCGGACGACGTCGACGTGCGCGTCCTCGCCGGTGTGGCTGCCGGCGGCGATCCCCAGCTCCGGCCCGGTCAGCGGGGCGCCGGCGGTCAGGCAGGCCAGCGCCTGCAACGGCTTGGTGGTGGAGCGCGGCAGGATCGTGGCGTCGGGGTCGCCCAACGACAGTGCGACGGAGCCGTCGGCGTCCAGGGCGAGCAGCGAGCCGAGGTGCCGGCTCTCCACCAGGCCCGAGCGGCGGACCACGGCCAGTTCAGCGGACAACGGGGGTCTCCAGTTCACGATCGGCGGCCTCTTCGGCGGGCCCGGCCGGCGGCGCCACCTGGCGGCGGACCCGGGTGCGCAGCCGTGCGGCCAGGTAGGACAGGGCGCCGTTGAACACCAGGTAGATCAGCGCCACCACGAGGAAGGTCTGGATGAGCAGCCGGTTGTAGGCGCTGAGCACCTGGGCCCGGTACAGCAGCTCGGTGAAGGCGACGACGTAGCCCAGCGAGGTGTCCTTGATCAGGCTCACCAGCTGGGTGACCAGCGAGGGCGTCACGTGCCGCAGCGCCTGGGGCAGGACGACGAAGCGCATCGCCTGGCCGCGCCGGATGCCCAGGCTCAGCGCCGCCTCGGTCTGCCCGCGCGGCAGGGCGAGCACCCCGGCGCGCACGATCTCGGCGACCACCGCGGCGTTGGCGATGGTCAGCGGCACGACGAGCTTCCAGAGCACCGGCAGGTTGATCCCGTACGCCGGCAGCCCGAACAGCATCAGGTAGATCAGCAGCAGCACCGGGATGGTGCGGGCCACCTCGATGTAGCCGGTGGACAGCCAGCGCAGCGGCCGGTTCTGCGACAGCCGGCCGACGGCCAGCAGCAGCCCGAACGCCCCGGCCAGGACGGCGACCAGCGCGGCCGCCAGCGCGGTGCCGCGCAGCCCGACCAGCAGGTAGGACCAGATCGGCCAGTCGAGGAACGGCGTCCACCGGTCGGCGTCCAGCTGCCCGGTCCGGCCGAACTGCACCAGCGCGAGCGCGAACACACCGGCCAGCACCAGGGCGCTGACCACCGAGCCGAGCAGGATCCGGCGCCGGGCCCGGGGCCCGGGGGCGTCGTAGAGGAACGCACCGCTGTGGCTCATCGGTGGATCGCCACCTTCTTCTCGATCCGCCCGGCGGCCAGCCCGATGGCCAGCGCGAGCGCCATGTAGGTGAGGCCGGCGGCGGTGAAGATCGGGATCGGCTGGGCCGCGACCAGGTTCACCTTGTTCACCGCCGAGGTCAGCTCGACCACGCCGACCGTGGCGGCCAGTGCGGTGTTCATCAGCAGCGCGATCATCACGTTGCCCAGCGGCTGGACGACGGCGCGCACCGCCTGCGGGACGACGACGAACCGCAGCGTCTGCGACAGCCGCAGCCCCATCGCCCGGGCCGCCTCGACCTGGCCGGCGGCGACGGTGTTGATGCCGCTGCGCACCGCCTCCGCGACGTAGGCCGCCTCGTAGACGGTGAGCACCACGATCACCGTGGTGGTCAGCGGCATCAGCAGCCCAGCGTCGGGCAGTGCGAAGACGGCCAGCAGCAGCAGCGCCAGCAGGGGGATGTTGACGAAGACCTGCACGTAGGCCCAGGCGGCCCCGCGCAGCACCGGGATGGGGCTCACCCGGGCCACGGTGATCAGCACCCCGAGCACCAGGGAGCCGGCCGCGGAGATCACCAGGATCAGCACGGTCGTCCCCAGCGCCCTCAGCAAGGGGTCCAGGTTCTCGATCACTGCAGTCACGTCGTCGTCCTCTGCTGGCGCTGTTGCTGCCTCAGGGGTGCCGGGTCAGGAGCCCGGCACCGAGCCGATCTCCGGCGGCGTCGGGGCGTCGCCCTCGACGACCGTCCCGAGGGTCGCCTCCCAGATCTCGGCCCACGAGCCGTCGTCCTCGATCTCCTCCAGCCAGGTGTTCACGAAGTCCTTGAACTCCGGCTCCTCCGGCGGGAGGCCGATGCCGTAGGGCTCCTCGGTGAACGGCTGGACGGCGATCTTGATGTCGTCGTTGGCGTCCGCCGCGGCCAGCAGCAGGGTGTAGTCCTGCACGTAGGCGTCGCCGCGGCCCTGCACCAGCGCCTGCACCGCCTGCGGGTCGGTGGCGAAGCTGGTCACCTCGGCGCCGGGGGCCACCTCGGGCACCGCGGTGACCGCCGGGGTGTTGGCGCCGACGATGACGTTCTTGCCGTCGAGGTCCTCGATGCTGGAGATGTCCTCGTTGTCGGCGGCGACCGCCACCGCGAGGCCCGAGGTGAAGTACGGGCCGGCGAAGTTGATCTGCTCGGCCCGCTCCTCGGTGATCGTGTAGGTGTTGAAGACGACGTCGACGGTGCCGTTCTGCAGCAGGGCCTCCCGGGTCTCCGACGCCGGCGGCACGATCTCGATGTTCGGCTCGCCCAGGATGTAGATGGCCAGCATCTTCGCCAGGTCGATGTCGAAGCCCTCGACGTCCTCGGGGTTGCTCGGGTCCTGCTGGGAGAGCAGGGGCGCGTCCAGGGCGGCGGCGACGCGCAGCACGCCGCGCTCCTTGATCTCGGCCATCGTGGACTCCGGGAGGATCAGCTCCTCGTCGGCGACCGGCGCGTCCTCGTAGACGGCGTCCAGGCCGGAGGCGGCGGTGTCGTCGCCTCCGCCTCCGGGGACGGCGTCGGAGGAGGAGTCGGACGAGCCGCACCCCGCGACCGCCACCGAGGCGGTGGCCAGCACGGCGGTGATCAGCGGGAAGCGGCGCCTGGGAAGGCGGATGTCACTCATGCCTTGCCTTTCTGATCAGCCCGGCCGGGGGAGCGGCGCCGGGCGTGGGGTGGGCGGGTCCGCCCGGGGTGCGCTCGGCCGTCAGTGGGCCAGCACGTTGGAGAGGAACGAGCGGGCGCGCTCGCTCCGGGTGGCGTCGAAGAACTCCGCCGGTGGGGCGACCTCGACGATCTGACCGGCGTCCATGAAGACGACCCGGTCGGCGGCGCGGCGGGCGAAGCCCATCTCGTGGGTCACCACGACCATCGTCATGCCGTCGGCGGCCAGCGAGGTCATCACCTCGAGGACCTCGTTGACCATCTCTGGGTCCAGCGCCGAGGTCGGCTCGTCGAAGAGCATCAGCTTCGGGTGCATCGCCAGCGAGCGGGCGATCGCGGCGCGCTGCTGCTGGCCGCCGGAGAGCTGGGCGGGGACGCGGTCGGCCTTGTCGGCGATGCCCACCCGCTCCAGCAACGCCATCGCCTCGGCGCGGGCGGTGGCCTTGCTCGCCCTGCGCACCTTCAGCGGCGCCAGCATCACGTTGTCCAGCACGCTGAGGTGGCCGAAGAGGTTGAAGGACTGGAAGACCATGCCGACGTCGGCGCGGAGCTGAGCGAGCTGGGTGCCCTCCGCGGGCAGCAGCTGGCCGTCGACCCGGATCTCGCCGGAGTCGATCGGCTCGAGCCGGTTGATCGTGCGGCAGAGCGTCGACTTGCCCGACCCGGACGGCCCGATGACCACGACGACCTCTCGCGGGGCGACCTCCAGGTCGATCGAGCGGAGCACGTGCAGCTCGCCGAAGTGCTTGTCGACGCCGCGCAGGCTGACCATCGGCGTTGTCACGGTCGGGCTCCTCCCGGTCGGCGCTGAACGATGGACGAAGGCTAAGTGACGATCGTTACAACCAGAAGTCCATCAAGTATTTCCACTTCCGGACTAAGTGACCGTTGCTTCGGACGACCGGCGTTGCTTCACTGACCGGCATGCCCACCCCCGCCGGTGACCGGTCGGCCACCTCCCCGAGCGAGGTCCTCTCCCTGGTCCGGCTCGGCCGCGCCACCTCGCGGGCCGACGTCGCCCGGGAGACGGGGCTCTCGGCGACCACCGCGGCCGCCCGGGTGGAGATGCTGATCCGGCGAGGCTGGCTGGTGGAGACCGGCACCGGGCCCTCGGCGGGCGGGCGGCCGCCGCGCCGGCTGGAGATGCGTGGCGCGGCCGGCCTGGTGGTCGCGGTCAGCCTGGGGGAGCGGCACGCGGCGATCGCCGTCCTGGACGCCGCCGGTCGGCAGGTCGCCGAACGGCACCTGCCCATCGCGGTCTCCGACGGCCCGGAGGCCGTGCTGCGCACCGTGGTGACCACGGTCGAGGAGTCCGTCGCCGGGCTGGACGACGCCCCGCCGCTGCTGGCGATGTGCGTCGGCGTGCCCGGGCCGGTCAGCGCGCGCACCGGCCTGGTCGTCTCCCCGGCCCGGATGCCCGGCTGGAACGGTGCCGACGTGGCCGCGATCGTGCGGCAGTGGCTGCCGGTGCCGGTGATCGTGCAGAACGACGCGAACCTGATGGCGCTCGGCGAGCACGCCGCCGGCGGGGCGCCGGCCGAGCAGATGGTGTTCGTGAAGGTCGGCTCCGGCATCGGCTGCGGCGTCGTCGCCGGCGGGGTGCTGCACCGGGGGAGCGGCGGGTTCGCCGGGGACATCAGCCACACCACCGTGCCCGGCGCCCCGCCGGTGCCCTGCTCCTGTGGGCGGGTCGGCTGCCTGGACGCGGTGGCCAGCGGCGCCGCCCTGGTCGAGCAGCTTGCCGAGCGCGGGGTCGACTCCTCAGGCACCGAGGGGATGCTCGACCTGGCCCGGGACGCCCACCCGCTGACCACCCAGCTGCTGCGCGAGGCCGGCGGCAGCACCGGCACCGTGCTCTCGACCATCCTCAACTTCTTCAACCCGGAGCGGCTGGTGATCGGCGGGCACCTGAGCAGCGCCGAGGCCTTCGTCGCCGGGGTGCGCTCGGCGATCTACGCCCAGTGCCCGCCGATGATCACCGACGGCCTGGAGATCGCGGTCAGCCGCGTCGGCCAGCACGCCGCCGTGCTCGGCGCCGCCCGGGAGGCCCTGGACCTGGCCTTCTCCCCGGAACAACTGGCCGCGCGCGCCGCCGCCCGCTGAGGTCCGCTCGGTCCACCCGGTGCTGCCTGCGTGAACACCTCGTGACCGCTGTCGACTTGTCGGCATCCCTCGTTACGTTGGCTCAGCAACCGCACAGCCGGCCCAGCAGGGGCGGCTGACGAGCTTGGGGGAGATCGCGTGCGCAGACGGACGACGGTGACGGTCGCGGCAGCGGTGCTGGCGATGAGCGTCGGGGCGGTGACCCCCGCGGCGGCGAGCCCGGGCGGTCACGACCACGGCCATGGGAACGACCACGGCCATGGGAACGGCCACGGTCACGGGAACGGCCAGGGTCACGGCAATGGCCAGGGGAACGGTCACGGCAAGGGGCACGGCGGCGGGCACGGCAAGGGGCAGAGCCTCGAGCTCACCATGCTGGCCACCACCGACGTCCACGGCCGCGCGCAGGACTGGGACTACTTCCGCGACGCGCCGTACAGCGACAGCGCCGGTGACGCGACGGGCCTGGCCCGGATCTCCTCGGTGGTCGACTCGGTACGCGCCGAGAAGGGCGCGGACAGCGTCTTCGTCGTCGACAACGGCGACTTCCTGCAGGGCACGCCGCTCACCTACCTCGCCGCCCAGCAGCCGCCGGAGGCCGAGCACCCGATCGCGGCGGCCTACGACGTCATCGGCTACGACGCCCAGGTCGTCGGCAACCACGAGTTCAACTACGGCCTGGACACCCTCGCCGGCTACGTCGACGACGTCGACCACCCGGTGCTCGGCGCCAACGTCATCGACGTGGAGACCGGCGAGCCGTACCTGCCGCCGTACACGCTGGAGCGGATGAAGGTGCGCGGCGCCAAGCCGGTCACCGTCGGCATCATCGGCCTCACCACACCGGGCTCGGCGATCTGGGACCGCAACAACGTCGAGGGCGAGCTCGAGTTCCGCGACATGGTGGAGACGGCGGAGGAGTGGGTGCCGGTCGTCGCCGAGCAGGCCGACGTCGTCGTCGTCCTGGCGCACGCCGGGGTCGGCGGGACGTCGTCCTACGACGACCCGGCCGTCGGCACGGAGAACCCCTCCGACGTCATCGCCCGCACGGTGCCCGGCATCGACGCGATGGTCGTCGGCCACACGCACCGCGACGCCCCGTCCCAGGTCGTGGTCAACGAGGTCACCGGCGAGGAGGTGCTGCTCACCCAGCCCTACCGCTGGGGCGCCACGGTCAGCCAGGTCGACTTCGAGCTGACCAAGACCCGTGGTCAGTGGGACGTCACCGAGGCCACGGCCACCGCACTGCGCACCAGGGACTACCCGGAGGACCCCGACGTCCTCGCCGTCACCGACGAGGCGCACCAGGCGACGGTCGACTACGTCAACCAGGTCGTGGCCACCTCCACCGAGGAGCTGACCACGCTCACCAGCCGGTACGAGGACACCCCGATCCTCGACTTCATCCAGCAGGTGCAGACCGAGACCGTCGACGCTGCGCTCGGGGGCACCGAGTGGGCCGACCTGCCGGTGCTGTCGATCGCCGCGCCGTTCAGCCGGGAGGCGGTCTTCCCGGAGGGTGAGGTCACCATCCGGGACATCGCCGGGCTGTATGTCTTCGACAACACGCTGGAGGCGGTGGAGATGACCGGCGCCCAGGTGCGCGACTACCTGGAGGAGTCGGCGAGCTACTTCACCCAGGTGCCGGCCACCGGGCCCGTCGACCCGGAGACGATCACCAACGCCGACGGGACGCCGGACTACAACTACGACGTGCTCTCCGGCGTCGAGTACGACCTGGACGTCTCCCGGCCGGTCGGCGAGCGGGTCACCCGGCTGGAGATCGACGGTGAGCCGGTGGCCGACGACGCCCGCTTCGTCGTCGCGGTGAACAACTACCGGCGCTCCGGCGGTGGCGGTTTCCCGCACATCTCCACGGCCCCGGTGGTCTACAACGAGCAGCTGGAGATCCGTCAGCTGCTCATCGAGTGGGCCCAGGAGCGCGGCGTGATCGACCCGGCCGACTTCTACGTGGAGAACTGGCAGCTCGTCCGCGACGGCGAGCCGCTGCTCGGCTGACCCTCCGGAGGGGCCGGTGTCGCGACATCGGCCCCTCCGGCACGGCGAACGCCCCGCTCCCCGGTCTGGGGGAGCGGGGCGTTCGTCGTGCGACTGCCCTCGGGCGAGCGGGTCAGACCAGCCGACGCGCGGAGTTGTAGCCCCACATGGTGTCGACGTTGATGGTGCGGACGACGTCCCCGGCGGTGGGGGCGTGCACCATCAGGCCGTTGCCGATGTAGATGCCGACGTGGCCCACCGGGTCGTAGAAGAAGACCAGGTCACCGGGCTGCAGGTCGGCGCGGGCCACGGGCACGCCCATCGTCGACTGCATGCGGGAGGAGTGCGGCAGCGTGATGCCGGCGGCCGCGAAGGAGAACTGCGTCAGCCCGGAGCAGTCGTAGACGTTCGGGCCGGCCCCGGCCCAGACGTACGGCTTGCCCTGCTGGGCGAGCGCCGTGTCGACGATGATCTGGGCAGCTGCGTTGGGAGCCGCGACCGGGGCCACCGGTGCCGCGACGGGTGCTGGGGCGGCCGCTCCACCGCCGCCGACCGAGGCCTGGGCGGCCATCGGCGTGAGGGCGACGCCCGCGCTGGCGAACAGCGCGATCAGTGCCCGGCGACCGGAACGGGAGGGACGGGCAGGGGACGTGCGAGTGGTCGTCATGGACGACGGGTTCTCCTTGTTCTCCTCAACCGCCTACCGAGTTAGCTGACGGGTTCGGGCGGGGAACTCGCCCGGCGCTCCGGCACTCGCGTGCCCTTGCGCTTCACCCCAAGACTGCGGTGGGTCCCCGGTCCGGGCGTCCGCGGCGACGATGCGGCGGTTGCCCGGTTCGGCGGTGCTCGCCGGTGTCACCGTGTGTGGTGACTCAGGGGCCGGCGGGCGCGGATGACGGTAGGGCTGTCATGGATTTGTCACAAAGTGCCGCGCGTTGCGGTTCCGACACCCCGTGGGGCTGCAACACGCCCGGCCGGCGAGGACGACTCGCCGAGCTGACGTCGAGCAACGCCGGAGCCGGTTGTCGGCGAGGTCGGCTCTCGCCGGCTGTTCCCGCCGGGAATCCGATTTCTGGTCGGACGGCGGGTGGGCACGTTTCGTGTTCGACGCGACACGGCCCGCTGCCTGAGGTGCCGCGTGATCGGCTCTCCCGTCGACCAGCTCCCAGGGCGACGCTGGTCGCTGATCACGTCTGCCGCTCTTGCGGTCGGGCCGATCGCCGACGAGCCACGATCGGCCGTGGCAAGTGGCTGTTGGAATCTGTGGACAGGCCTCTGACCTGGGGATTCGCTTTGCCTGAAGCATGTGCCGGCGGTAGTATTCGTACACACGTTCGAATACGTCGGGAGGTGTCCGTGAGCGAGTTGATGTCAGCTCTGGACGCCTTGGCGGCCGAGGAGTTGCACGGGTTGACGGACGGCCGCGTGCTGGACCGGGTCGCCGAGTTGGTGGCCGTGCAGAACCGGGTCGCCGCGGAGCTGACCCGCACGGTGCGCCGCGCGGACACCACGCAGGCCGCGGAGCACGACGGGTTGAAGAGCATGCGGTCGTGGTTGATCGGGCACGCGCGGCTGGCGCCGACGGACGCGTCGCGGGTCCTGCGGTCGGGTCGGGCGTTGGAGCACTTCCCGGCGCTGGCGGCCGGGTTCGCTGAGGGGTCGGTGACGGCGGCGCAGATGGACGTGGTCGCCGCTGCGGTGGGGGAGCGTGAGCGGGCTCGAGCCGCCGAGCAGGGCATCGACCTGGCTGCGTTCGATCGGGTGTGGGCGCAGGTGGCGGCGGAGTCGCCGCATCAGTCGTTGGTGGCTGCGGTGCAGGCCTTCGAGGACGCCCTCGACCCGGACGGCCCGGAGCCTGATCCGACGGAGGGGCGGCGGCTGACGATCGCCAAGCACGCCGACGGCAGCGTCACCGGCCGGTTCGACCTCGACGCTGTTGGTGGGGAGAAGGTGCAGGCCGCGATCGAGTCGATCGTGCAGGCCGACCGGCCCCAGGGTGATGAACGGACCCGCGCGCAGCAGAACGCCGATGCGCTGGTGCAGCTGTGCGACAACCAGTTGGCCAGCGGTGATCTGCCGATCCTGCGGACGGTGAAGCCGCACGTGGTGGTGGGCATCGACCTCGACGACCTCGTCGACCCCGCCACCGGTGCCGGGGCGGCGAGCACCGGCTTCGGGGCGACGATCTCCGCCGCCCGTGCCCGCTACCTGGCCTGTGACGGCAGCATCTCCCGGATCGTCATGGGCCCCGACGGGGTGCCGCTGGACCTGGGGCGGGACCACCGGGTGGTCACCCCCGGCCTGCGCAAGGCCGTCGAGCGGCGGGACAAGTCCTGCGTGTTCGCCGGCTGCGGCGCCCCGTCCTGGTGGTGCGACGTGCACCACCTCATCCACTGGCTGCACGGCGGCGAGACCTCGCTGCAGAACTCAGCGTTGTTGTGCGAACGCCATCACACCAAGGTCCACCACGGCTTCCGGGTGCAGCGAGATCCCGGCGGGCGATGGCGCACCTACCGCCCCGACGACACCGAGATCCTCATCGGTCCGCTGCTGTAGCGCGGCAGGGATCGCGGGCCCCGCCGTCAGCAGGACGGCGGGTCCGCAGGCTGCGCAGGTCCGGGCGGATGTCCCGCCGACAGCGGAGGCGGCCCGAGCAGCTCCTCAGCCCTCGTCGGCTCCCGGCCTGATCACCCTGCGGCGGGCTGGTCCAGGTGTTCCCGCACCACCGTGCTCGGCGGGACGGGCGGGGTGGGGACCGCGTGCAGGTCCGCATCGCCGTCCGCCACCGCGGTCAGCCACTGACCAGCGCTCTGCCGGGTGATCCGGCCGGCCCGCACCGCCTGGGCCAGCGCCAGCTCCAGCGGCGGCATCAGCACCGGGTGCCGGCGGCGGTGCCCGAACACCGCCAGCGTCTGCTGGAACAGGTCGTCGCGGGTCATCCCGGCCACCGACCGGCACAGCGCCACCATCGCGTTGCCGATCTCCTCCGGCGGCACGTGCTCCAGCGCCCGGTCGGTGCTCGCCGCCTGGCGCCGGAACGTCGTCCACCCCGCCGGGTCCAGCGGCGTCCGGTCCGAGGTCGCCGGCCACAGGAACTCCGCACCCGGCTCCGGCAGCAGCGCCAGGATCGACGCCATCCGCGCCGCGTTCACCCGCGGCACCCCGAACGCCGACGCCGTCAGCCGGGCCAGCCGCTCCCGGTGGATCGGCCCCTCCGCCCGGATCCCCGCCGCCAGCACCCGCCGCACCAGCCGGGCCGCCTCCGGGTTCGCCAGCTGCCGCAGCATCTGCGGCTCGCCCACCGGCTTCGGCGTCCACGCCCGGAACGGCACCTCACCCGCCAGCAGCGCCGGCGTCACCACCGGGTGCGCCGCGCAGCGCACCGGCTCCGCCGTCGACACCTCGTCCTCCACGTCGGGGGCGTCCGGGTCGAACGGGTCGATCTCCTCCTCCGGCTCGGCGACCTCGGCGACCGGGGCCGGCAGCGGCGGCAGCAACGGCGCCACCGGAGCAGCACCCGCCACCGCCGCGACCAGCCGGTCGAGCACCGTCTCCTCCTCGGCCAGCCACTCCGGCAGCCACACCCGCTCCACCGCCGGCCAGCCCCGCAGCTCCGCCAGCTCCAGGTACGCCAGCTCGCGGTCCACCGGCGCCCGCTCCGCCCACGCCGGGCCGTCCAGCAGCACCGCCAGCACCGGCCGCGCCGGCGCCTCCGCCCGGGCGACGGTCAGGTCGACCCGGAACGGGGAGAGCCCGACGTCGGTGCGCACCACGAGCCCGCGCCCCCGCAGCGCGGCGGCGACCTCCTCCCGGTGCGGGTCCGGCACCGCGCCGGAGCGCCGCGGGACCGTGTCCGTGCCGTGCACCGCCTGCTCCAGGTAGGTCCGCAGCCGACGCACCCCCGGCTGGGTCGTCGTCACCGGCCGCAGCAGCGACAGCCGGAACGACGCGAACACCACGACCTGCCGGCGGGCCCGGCTCATCGCGACGGTCAGCCGCCGCTCACCGCCGGCCCGGTTCAGCGGCCCGAGGTCCAGCGGCAGGCAGCCGCGCTCGTCGGCCGCGCACCCCAGCGACAGCAGGACGACGTCGGCCTCCTCGCCCTGCGCGGCCTCCACCTCCCGCACCCGCAGCTCGCCCCGGTCCAGCGCCTCCGCCGCCCGGTCCCGGCCCACCCGCAGCAGGCCCTCGATCAGCCGGCGCTGCGGCCCGTGCAGCGTCACCACGGCCACCGAGGGCACCGACTCTGCCGAGGCCGCGAACCGCTGCCGCAGCTCGGCCACCACCGCCTCCGCCTCGGCCGGGTTGGTGCCCCGCTGCTCGCCCGCGCGCAGGAAGACGCCGTCCACCTGCACCAGCGAGATCGCCGGCCCGGCCGGCGGGCCGGGCACGGTCGTCAGCCGGGAGCCGTAGGCCGCCACGTCGGCGAACGCGACCAGCGACTCGTCGGCGCTGCGGTGGTGCCAGGTCAGCTCCCGCCGCGGCACGCCGGCGCGCAGGCAGGCGACGAGCAGCCCCTCGTCGGGGGCCTCGTCGACCGCTGCACGCGGCGGAAGCTGCTGGCGGTCGCCGACCACCACCGCCGCGCTGGCCCGGCCCAGGGCACCGAGCGCGTCGGTGACCCGCAGCGACGACGCGTCCTCGATCACCACCAGGTCGAACGAGCCGGCGGTCGGGGGGAGGAAGCGGGCGACGGCGTCCGGGGTGGCCAGCACCGCCCGGGTCCGGTCGCCCTCGGCGAGGGCCGCAGCCGCCTGGGTCCGGGCAGCCGCCGACGCCGCGAGCGCCCGGTGGACCGCCTGCTCCGCGGCTCGCGCGTCGGCGGCGCCGAGCCCGCCGGCCGCGGAGCGCTCGGCGAACGACGCCTCGGCCACCCCGCGGTCGAAGGCGGCGACGGCGTCGTCGGCGGGCACCGCTCCGGACAGCAGTGCGGCGCGCGCCTCGGCGAGCCCGGCGGCCTCCAGCAGGTGCAGGTGCCGCAGCAGGTCCAGCCAGTGCCCGAGCGAGGGGACGCCGAACTGCTCGACGGCCCGCTCGTCCTGCGTCGTGTCCCACAGCCGCACCAGGCCGGTGTCCCCGGCCCACGCGACGAGCTGGTCCAGCGAGCCCAGACAGGCCACCGGCAGGGCGGTCAGCGCGGCCCGCAGCTTCCGGACCGCCACCGCCCGGGCCGGGTCCGGTGCCGGCGAGGTGTCCAGGAAGCGGCGCATTGGGGGAGTGAAGGTCGGGTCGCCGTCCAGTGCGGAGCCGAGCCGGCGCAGGGCGGCGACCTGCCGTTCGACCAGCTGCGGGTCGGTCAGCGGGTTCCAGTTCCACGGCACCGCGAGCCCCGCCACGTCCGAGCAGCGCAGGGTCAGCTCGCGGGCCGCTCCCTGCACCTGGAGCAGCTCCGCGGTCAGCACCGGGACGTCGGTCGGCTCCACGTGCGCGTCCGGCCGCAGCGACGGGGTGAGCTCGGTGAGCACCGCCGCCAGCCGCTTGGCCCGGCCGAACCGCCCGGACACCGCCGCCTGCTCGGCGTCCTCGGCGATCCCGGCCAGCGGCAGGTCCAGCGCCTCGGGCAGGGCGACGTCGAGCCCGGGATGCGCCGCGGTGACGAACGCGGAGATCTCGGCGAGCAGCACGGCGGCGTCCTCCGCCCACTCCGGGGTGCGGACGGCGTCCACCGCGGCGAGCGGCACGTCCGGGCCGGCCAGCACGGTGGCGACCGCGTCGAGG
Source organism: Modestobacter sp. VKM Ac-2978 (assembly GCF_026968025.1). Classification (NCBI taxonomy): domain Bacteria; kingdom Bacillati; phylum Actinomycetota; class Actinomycetes; order Geodermatophilales; family Geodermatophilaceae; genus Modestobacter; species Modestobacter sp. VKM Ac-2978. The sequence continues at coordinate 267,077 of NZ_JAPVBP010000005.1, forward strand.
TCCTCCGGGGTCCGCGCCGCGGCGATCACCCGCGCCAGCGGCCCGGCGGGCGGCAGCGCGCGCAGCGCCGTGTCGACGGCGAGCACCGCGGCGTGCACCGCCACCGGGTCGGCGTCGGCGGAGTCGAGGAACCCCCACGGGTGCCGCGGCCGCGGCCGGGTGCGCGCGGCGACCTCGGGGAGGGTGGTGAGCAGCTGATGGACCTTGGCGGTGGTGCGCGCCGACGCGGTGGCGACGAACGTCGTCGCCAGCGGCAGCGCCGGGGTGCCGGGCACCGCGGAGAGCACGCCGGCGCGGGCGGCGTACAGCGACAGGCCGGCGGAGTTGGGGGCGTGCAGCCGTTCGGCGTAGCCGGCCAGCTCGCGCCGCGCCGTCCGCAGCTCGTCGGGGAACGCAGGGAGCGCGGCGAGCGCCGGGAGGTCCCCGGCATCGGGCGGGACGGCGGCGGGACGGCGCAGGCCGGTGACCAGCCCGCCGAGCCCCACGTCGTCGAGCCGCCGGGACACCGCGTCCAGCGCGGACTGCTGGGCGGCGAGGACCAGCACCCGCTGACCTCCGGCCGCGGCCGCGGCGACCAGGTTGGCGACCGTCTGCGACTTGCCGGTGCCGGGCGCGCCCTCGAGCACGAAGGTCCGCCCGGCGGTGGCGTCGGTGATCGCCTGCAGCTGGTCGGTGTCGGCGGACAGCGGCAGGGTCGCGGCGAGCTCGGCCAGGTCGGTGGCCAACGCGCTGCCGGGTGCCGGCACGGGGTCGACGAAGGGCTGGCCGGGGCGCAGCAGCACCGGCACCAGCGGGTTGCGCAGGGCGGCCGCGCCGAGCTGGTCGACGTCCTGCCGGATCCGGGCGGACGCCGCGGGCAGCACCGCCAGATCGGCGGTCGGCTCGACCCGGTGCGGCAGTCCGCGCTGGGCCAGCTCCTGCCGCAGCGCCGGCAGGACGACGGCCAGGTCGGGGTCACCGCCGTCGTCCAGGGCCGGCACGGCGACGCCGGTACGGCGGCGCAGCTCGGCAAGCAGGTGCCCGTTCGGGCCGATCGCCCCCGCCGGGTCGGCGGTCAGCCGGTAGGCGCCGGTGCTCGCCACCCGGGAGAGGAGGACCGGCACCAGCACCAGCGGCGAGCGCACCGGCTGCCCGTCGAGCTCCCAGGTCACCGACCCCAGCGCCAGGTACAGGTCGCCGGTGCCGGTCTCCTCGACCAGCGCGGCCGCCCGGTCGGCGAGCCCGGCCAGCCGGCGCGCGTAGTCGACCGAGCCCAGCTCGGCGTACAGCCCGCCGTGCTCGACGAGCAGCTCGCCGAGCTGGTGCGGTGGCAGGTCCCGGGCCGACCGGATGCCACGCCGCCGGGCCGCGGCACCGAGCTGGTCGGTGGGCACCAGGGTGAGCGCGGCGTCGTCCGCGAGCCGCTCGGCGAGGACGGTCAGCCGCCCGGGCGGCACGGTGAGCGGCACGACGCCGCCGTCGGCCCGGTCCAGGTCCAGCAGCGCGGCCGCCGTCCCCGCCGGTCGGGCTCCCGCGCGGGTCGGGCTCCCGTTCGGGCTGCGGTCGGGCAGCCCCGGCAGCGGGAGCGGGACGACGCCGTCCAGCCGTGCGCGGTGCACGTCGGTGACCCCGAGCACCCGGTGCAGGTCACCGGTGAGCCAGGCGGCGGCGGCCGTGCGGTGCAGGTCGCCGAAGGTCGCCGGCTCCGCGGCGATCCCCAGCATCGTGGTCTCCACCAGCGCGATCGCGCCCTGCTCGACCAGCTCGGCGAGCCCGGAGACCTCGGTGGTGGCCGCGCTCTCGGCGCAGCGTTCGACCCGCCAGTAGCCGAGGAAGGCGTGCCCGGGGCAGGTCGCGCCGTCGGCGGCGATCCACAGCAGCGGGCGGATCCCGGCGTGCTCCAGCGCGGCGGCCAGGGTGAGCACGGTGTCCAGGCTGGTGCCGGCCCGGTCGTCGAGCACCTGGTCGGGGGTGCGCACCCGCTGGGGGACGTCGGCCCAGCCCGCGAGCGCGGGGCGCGGCCGGATCGCCCGGCGCCGCATGGCCTCCACGATCGCCGCGGCCGTCTCGTCGATGCGCGTCCCGTCGAGGCGTGCGGTGCCGTCGATGCGTGCGCTGCCGGTCGGGTGCCCGCCGACCGTGGGGTCACCGGTGCGCAGGCGAAGCAGGTCGGCGGCCGCGCCGACCAGCCCGGCCACCGCGGGGGAGCCCGGCTGCACGTGCGCGGCCAGCAGTTCCAGGGCCAGCGGCGTCGGCGCGGCCAGCCACTGCCCGGAGGCGAGCACCCGCACGGCGGTGCGGGTGCAGCCCAGCAGCTGCCCGTCGCGCTCGACCCGGGCCTCGACGGTGGCCGTGCCCGGTTCGGCGACGCCGGCGAGGACGGCCGGGTCCAGCCGCAGGTCGAGGTCGGTGAAGACCGTCGTCTGGCCGGGCTCGACGTCGACGGTCAGCTCGACCGGGTCGCCCAGCGGGCCGTCGGAGGAGGCGATCGTGACGACCACCCGCGCGCCGGGCACCGGCTCGCCGGCGCCGGTCAGCGTGAGGCCGGCGACGACGGACACGCCGGCGCGGGCCAGCGCCTCGCCGACCACGGGCACGCAGTCGAGGGCCACGGAGAGCTGGAGATCGGCTGCCGCGGTGTGCTGCGGGCACGGGGAGACGCCCATGGAGTCGTTCTACCTCCGCCGGGCCCCCGGATCGGGGAGCCCGGGCGGGGGTGTGACAACTGGGGCGGGAGGGTCGCCCCGCGAGGTGCTCAGCCCGGCGACCAGGGCGTTGCGCCCAGCACCTGGACCAGCGTGGTGGTGGTGGCGCGGGCCGGCGGGCGCCAGGCGGCCCAGGTGACGACGGCGAGGTCGCGACCGGTGGCGTCCCGCTCCATGAACGGCACCCACCGCCAGCCCGACAGGTTGCGCCGGGCCGACGCCTCGGTCATCAGCGCCGCCTCGACCTTCGAGCTGACCGCGATCAGCTCGCTGTGCACGGAGAACCGCCGGAACATCCAGTGGGTGTGCACGCCGGCGGCGGCCGACGCCGACCGGAGCCGGGCCTCCTCGCTGGTGATCTCCCCGGAGGCGTGTGCCATCACCCGGCGCCCGTCGAGGTCGGCGAACCGGATGGACGGGCGGTCGCCCAGGGGGGAGTCCGGTGGCACGGCGACGCCCAGTTCCTGGGTGAGCACCGGGGCGCAGCCGAGGTCCGGCGGCTGGACGTGCAGCAGGCCGACGTCGATCAGCCCGTTGCGCAGCAGGTTCTGCTGCTCGTCGCTGCTGGCCTCGACCAGGGAGAGCGCGACGTGCGGCAGGGAGGCCTCGAGTGCGGCGATGACCGCCAGGAACCACTCGTGCGGCACCCCCGGCGGGAGCCCCAGCCGGACGATCTCCTGCCCGGCCCCGAAGGTGCGCACCACCTCGGGGATCCGCTCGAGCTGGGCGAACACCACCGCGACGTGCTCGTGCAGGCCCCGGCCGGCCGCGGTGAGCACCATCCCGTCGGCCGTCCGCTCGAACAACCGGTGCCCCAGTTCCCGCTCCAGGTCGGCGATCTGCCGGCTCAGCGAGGGCTGGGTCATGTGCAGCATCGCCGCGGCACCGCTCACCGACCCGGCCTCGGCGACACGGGCGAAGTAGGTCAGATGCCGCAGCTCCACGGGGGCAGCCTATGCCTGACAGGCATCGCGCTACTGCGGAACAGGCATTTGCGGTCTACCCCGACCGCGGACAACATCAATAGGGCGCAGTGAGCCGCACCACAGTGCGGGCCGGCGCGACCTGGAGCGAGGAGCGCGCGAGCGCCCGAGCGCGCCGGCCGCCGAGCGCACCAACCCGGACGAGAGGCGAGACGTGGACTTCGACGTGGTTGTGGTCGGCGGAGGAGCGGCCGGCATCGGCGCCGCCGTCAGTGCAGCCGATGCCGGCGCGACGGTCTGCCTGATCGAGCAGTACGGCTTCCTCGGTGGCGCGGCCACCGCCAGCTCGGTGCTGACGCACTGCGGCTTCTTCGACCAGACCCGCACCCAGGTGGTCGGCGGCGTGGGCCAGCAGGTGCTCGACCGGCTGGAAGCCCGTGACCTGTACCAGACCGAGACCTTCCCGGCGACGGGCAACACCGTCGTCCTGCTGGACCTGGAGACCACCAAGAGCGTCTACGACGACCTGGTCACCGACGCCGGTGTCACGCTGCTGCTGCACAGCCGGGTCATCGCCGCGTCGGTGGCGGGCGGGCGGGTCACCGACGTGACCATCGACCACCGGGGTGGCCGCGAGACGATCACCGGTCGCTCCTTCGTCGACTGCAGCGGCGACGGCGTGCTGCTGGTCGCCGCCGGCGCCGGGGTGCAGGTCTCCGACGTCGCCGCTCGGCAGGCCAGCACCCTGGTGATGCGGGTGGGCGGCGTGGCCGAGGACGCCGACCTCTCCGCGGGCGCGCTGAGCACCGCGGTGCTCGCCTACCGGGAACGGAGCGGCGCGCAGCTGGCACGGGAGAGCGGCGTCGCCGTCCGGATGCCGCTGTCCCGGGAGGTCATGCTCCTGCTGGCCGACCAGCACCGCGACGTCCTCGACGTCCACGAGATCACCGCCGCCGAGACCAACGCCCGTCGGCTGAGCTGGCAGTACCTGCACGCCTTCCAGCAGGGCCTGACCGGCTGGCAGGACAGCTACCTGGCTGCCACCGGCCCGCAGATCGGCATCCGCGAGTCCCGCCGGCTGGCCGGTGTGGAGACCGTCGTCGCCGACGACGTGACCTCCGGGCGACGCCGCCCCGAGGACGGCGTCGCCCGGTGCGGATGGCCGATGGAGGACCACGCCACCCCGGGCCTCACCGTCTACGGCGGGATCAAGGACAAGGGCTGGTACGACATCCCCTACGGCGCGCTGTGCTCGGCGGACACCGACAACCTCTGGGCCGGGGGGCGGCTGGTCAGCTCCGACCCGCGGGCCTACTCCTCGCTGCGGGTCATGGGAACCTCGTTCGCCACCGGGCAGGCCTGCGGGGCCGCTGCCGTGGTGCACGCCGACCTGGACCGGCACGACACCGCCGCCGTCCGGGAGCTCCTCACCAAGCAGGGAGCGCTGCTGTGAGCGCCCCGCTGCGGATCGCCGTGACCGGCGCCGCCGGCAGCCTGGCCACCGACGTCCTCCCCGGTCTGCTCGAGCTGGGGCACGCGCTGGTCTGCATCGACCTGCGGCTGCCCGCGGAGCCACTGTCCGGGTGCACCTGGGTGCGCGCCGAGGTCACCGACCGGGACCAGCTCGCCGCGGCGATGGCCGGCTGCGACGCCGTCGTCCACCTCGCCGGCATCCCACTGGAGTACGACTGGCCGGCCCTGCTCAGTGCCAACGTCGACGGCACCCAGGCGGTGCTGGAGACCGCCCGCCGGCTCGGCATCGGCAAGGCCGTGCTCGCCAGCTCCATCCACGCGGCGGGCTTCGTGCCGGTGCCGCCGGCCGGCGTGATGGTGCCTGACGACGTCCCGGTGCGCCCGAACACCTTCTACGGGGTGACCAAGGCGGCGGTCGAGGCGCTCGGCAGCCTCTATGCCGACCGGTACGGCCTGGACGTGGTCTGCCTGCGGATCGCCTCCCGCACCGACCGGCCCAGGGACTCCCGGATGCTCAGCACGTGGCTCTCGCCGGCCGACGCCGTTCGGCTGCTCGCCGCATCCCTCGCCCCGAGCACCACCGGTTTCCGCATCGTGTGGGGGGTCTCGGCCAACACCCGCGGCTACCTCTCCCCGGCGGGGGGCCAGGCCATCGGCTTCCAGCCCCGGGACGACGCCGAACCGTACGCCGCCGACGTCCTCGCCTCTCCCGGCGCGGACGAGGAGTGGAACCGGAACTCCATCGGCGGGGTGTTCAGCTCGCCCGCGCCGCCCACGTTCACCCCTCCCGGCGCGCCCGTGGACGGCGGCCGATGACGGGCGGCGGAACGGGCCAGGCACCATCACCCCGCCAGACCCGCACAGAGGAGCAGTCATGACCCAGACGACGACGACGTCGGCCGACGTCGGCCGCCCCGCGTTCACCACCCGTGGCGTCTCCAAGGCGTTCGTGGGCCGACACGGCAACGTCCACGCGCTCAGCGACATCAACCTGGAGTTCCGTACCGGCTCCTTCACCTGCATCGTCGGTCCGTCCGGCTGCGGGAAGTCCACGCTGTTGCGGATCCTCGGCGGGCTGGAGACGCCGACCTCCGGTGAGGTGACCGACCACCTCGAGGCCGGCGCGGTGCCCAAGTCGGCCTTCGTCTTCCAGGAGCACGGTGTGTTCCCGTGGCTCAACGTGCTGCAGAACGTGGCCTTCGGCGAGCACATGGCCAACGTCGGCAAGAAGGAGCGCGAAGGGCACGCCCGGCACTGGATCGCCGAGGTGGGCCTGACCGGCTTCGAGCAGGCCTACCCGCACCAGCTCTCCGGCGGCATGCGCCAGCGCATCGCCATCGCCCGGGCCTTCGCCACGGGTTCACCCTCGCTGCTGATGGACGAGCCGCTCGGCGCGCTGGACGCGCAGACCCGGATGCTCATGCAGGAGCTGCTGGTGCGGCTGTGGGAGGCCGAGCGCAAGACCGTCGTGCTCGTCACCCACGCGATCGAGGAGGCCCTGCTGCTGGGCGACCAGATCGTGATGATGTCGGCCCGCCCCGGGCGGGTGAAGGAGGTCATCGACGTCCCGTTCAGCCGGCCGCGGGACGTCGCCATCGAGGGCACCTCGGAGTTCGCCCAGGCCCGGCAGTCCATCTGGGAGTCGCTCCGCGACGAGGTCCAGCTCTCTGTGAGGTACGCATGACCACCACCACGCCCCGTCCCGTCGGCGCCTCCGCGGTGGCCGACCCGAACGCCGCGGGAGCCGCCGAGCTCGACCGGGCGATGCAGCGGGACTTCCGCCGGGAACGGCGGCTCAAGGCCCGCGACCTGCTGCTGGCGGTGCTCACGCCGATCGCCCTGCTGCTGCTCTGGGAGGTCGCCGCCCGCACCGGTGTCCTGGACGCGCGGCTGTTCACGCCGCCGACCCAGATCGCCCAGCGCGGCTGGGAGATGCTGCTCAGCGGTGAGCTGTGGACGCACACCGTCGCCACGGTCGGCCGGCTGGTCACCGGGTTGGTGCTGGGCTCGGTGTTCGGTGTCATCGCCGGCCTGCTGATGGGCGTCTGGCGCCCGCTGCGCGCCGCCCTCGGCCCGACGTTCACCGCGCTCTACGCGCTGCCCAAGATCGCGATCCTGCCGCTGCTGCTGCTGATCTTCGGGCTCACCGAGACGCCGAAGGTCCTGTCGGTCGCGATCTCGGTGTTCTTCGTCGTCCAGATCAACACCCTCGCCGGCATCGTCCAGATCGACGCGCGGATCATCGAGGCCGCCCGTGCCTACCGGGCCAGCGGCTGGAAGTTGTTCCGGTACGTCCTGCTGCCCGGTGCGCTGCCCAGCATCATGACCGGCCTGCGCGTCTCGGCGGGCATGGCGGTCATCGTCATCACCGCCGTCGAGTTCGTCGCGTCCAACGACGGCCTGGGCTACCTGATCTGGAACTCCTGGCAGCTCTTCCAGCCGGAGAAGATGTTCGTCGGCCTCATCGCCGTCTCCCTCCTCGGTGCGATCGCCACCGGTCTGATCATCCTGCTCGAGAAGGCGCTGCTCCCCTGGAAGCACGCTGGCGGGTCCAAGAGAAAGGCAACGAAGCCATGAGGAACACCAAGCTGCTCGCGCTCACCGCGACCGTCGGGATCGCGCTGACCGCCTGCTCGTCGGGGGAGGCCGACACCGACACCGATGCCGCGGCCGGCGGCGAGGGTGGTGAGCTGCAGACGGTCGACGTCGGGTACGTGCAGCTGCCGATCTTCGCTCCGCTGTACGTCGCCGACGCCAAGGGCTACTTCGCCGACGAGGGCATCGACATCAACCTGCAGACGGTGAAGTCGGGTCAGGACGCCGTGCCGCTGGCGTCGGCCGGCCAGCTCGACGTCGTCGCCGCCGGCTTCTCGGCCGGCATGTTCTCCGCCATCCAGAGCGGCCTGAACGTCAAGGTCGTGGGCTCGATGGGCGTCTCGGACGGAAGCGCGGAGTCGCCCACCGACCTCGTCGCCGCCACCTCGCTCGTCGAGTCCGGCGAGGTCACCGACGCCGGCGACCTGGCCGGCCGGGAGATCGGCGCGGCCGGCGGTGCGGGCGGCACCGGTGCCTACCTGCTGGCCCTGGCGCTGGAGGAGGAGGGGCTGTCGCTCGGGGACGTCAACCTGGTCAACCTCGGCAACCCGGACATGCCGACCGCCGTGGCCAACGGCAGCATCGCTGCCGGCCTGATCAGTGCCCCGTTCTCCACGATGGCCATCGAGGACGGCACCGGCACGTCGCTGTGGGTGCCGCCGTCGGGCACCTCGGGCACCGGCGTGATCTACGGCGAGGAGTTCGCCGAGTCCGACCTGGCCCAGCCGTTCTTCGACGCGCTCGCCCGCGCCGCCAAGGACCTCCAGGGCGAGGACCGGTACTCCGAGGAGAACCTCGGGATCATCGGGGAGGCGACCGGGCAGACCGCCGAGGAGGTCGCTGCCGTGCCGCTCTACACCTGGCTGCCCGACCTGGCCCCGCTGCCCGACCAGCTCACCGCCATGGAGCGGATCTGGATGGAGGGCGGCGCGCTGGAGTACGAGGAGGCGCTGCCGGAGAGCGACTACATCGACGCCTCGTTCGCCGAGGCCGCCGAGTAGCAGCGGTCGGCCGGAGGAGCGCCGGCCGACCACGACGTACGCCCCGCCCCGGGGTCGATCCGGGGCGGGGCGTAGGTCTGTCTGCGGGCCGGTCAGGCGGCGGCGTCGCGCTCCAGTGCCCGCATCGCCAGCTCGGCGTGCAGCAGAGCGCCGTCGGCGAGCACCTCGTCGCTGAACTGCGCCCGCGGGCTGTGGTTGTTCGGGGCGTCGGCGTGGTCCTCGCCCACGGCGGCGCCCAGGAACAGGTAGCAGCCGGGCACCTCCGCCAGCACCCGGGAGAAGTCCTCGGACCCCGACTGCGGGAACAGCTTCGGCGCGTACCGCTCCTCGCCGAAGACCTCCTGCGCCACCCCGGCCGCGAACGCCGTGTGCGCCGGGTCGTTGACCGTCACCGGGTACTCCTCCAGGTACAGCGCCTCGGCCTCCAGCCCGTAGCCGGCCGCGACCGACTCGCACAGCCGCACGGAGGCGATCCGCATCCGCTCCCGGGCCTCGGCCGAGAAGGTGCGCACGGTCGCCTGGAAGGTCGCCTCGTCGGGGATGATGTTGCGCTTCGTGCCGGCGGAGAACAGCCCGACGGTGAGCACCACCGGGTCGAAGACGTCGAACTGGCGGGTGATCATCGTCTGCAGGTCACCGATCAGCTGCGCGGCCACCGAGATCGGGTCGCGCGCCAGGTGCGGGGCCGAGCCGTGGCCGCCGCTGCCGCGCACGGTCACCCGCAGCTCGTCGCTGGCCGCCATCAGCGTGCCCGGGCGGGTGGTGAACTCCCCGCGGGGGTTCATCGCCGACATCACGTGCATCCCGTAGGCGGAGGTGACCCGGGACCCGGCGGCGTCCAGCACGCCCTCGCGGAGCATGTACCCGGCGCCGTCCCAGCCCTCCTCGCCCGGCTGGAACATCAGGACGACGTCGCCGGCGAGGGACTCCCGGTGCGCACTCAGCAGCCGTGCGGCGCCGACCAGCATCGCGGTGTGCAGGTCGTGCCCGCAGGCGTGCATCGTGCCGTCGACCTGGCTGGTGAACTCCACCCCGGTCTGCTCCTGCACGGGGAGGGCGTCCATGTCACCGCGCAGCAGCACCGCCGGGCCGGGCCGGCCGCCGCGCAGCACCGCCGTCACCGAGGTGAGCGCGGTGCCCGTGCTGACCTCCAGGCCCAGGCCGTCGAGGGCGGTCAGCACGGTCTCCTGGGTCCAGGGCAGCTGCAGCCCCACCTCGGGCCGCCGGTGCAGCGCGTGCCGCAACTGGACCAGTTCGTCCTGCATCGCTCGGGCGTCCTCGCGCAGCGCGCTTGACCGGATCACGTGCCCTCCTCGGATCGGTGGGCGGGACGTTAGGAGTTCGGCAGGTTCTCCGACAGGATTTGCAGTCATCCGTCACGAGAGGCGCCTGAAGTGACTCGATCGGTTGTGCTGGACGAGGACGACCTCGCCCTCGTCGAGGCGTTGCAGCGTGACCCGCGCGCCCCGTGGACGGAGGTGGCGGCGATGGTCGGCACCAACGCGGTCACCGCGTCCCGGCGGTGGGACCGGTTGCGCGCAGCCGGCGCCGCCTGGGTCACCGGCACGCCCGGCCCGGGGTCGCACCACGCCCAGGTGCTGGCCTACGTCGACGTGACCTGCCTGCCGAGTGAGAAGACCCGGGTCGCCAACGAGCTGGCCGGCGACGCCCACGCCCTGTCGGTGGACATCACCGCCGGTGGCCGGGACCTGATGCTGACCGTGGCCGCGGTCGACCTGCCCACCCTGGGCCGCTACCTGCTGGAGCGGCTGGACCGGGTGCCCGGGGTCACCGGCACCCGGGCGCGGATCGCCACCCGGCTCTACGCCGAGGGCAGCACCTGGCGGCTGGGCGTGCTGTCCTCGGCCGGGGCCAGTGGCGGGCCGCCGCAGCTGATCCGCCCCACCGTGCTCGACGAGGTCGACCGGGAGCTGATGTCGGCGCTGGGGGAGGACGGCCGGGCGTCCTACGCCGCCCTCGCCGCGGCGACCGGGATCAGCCAGCCGACCGCGCGCCGCCGGGTGGACCGCTTGATCAGCTCCGGCGCGGTGCTGCTGCGCACCGAGGTGGCCGCGCCGCTGGCCGGGCTGCCGGTGATGGTCGTGCTGTCGGCCGACGCCCCGGCCGGGCGGCTGGACGACGCCGCGGCCCGGCTGGGCCGGCTGCGCCAGGTGCGGCTGTCGACGACGCTGGCCGGCACGCCGAGCCTGCTCGTGGTGGCCTGGCTGGCCTCGCTGGAGGAGGTGCACCGCTTCGAGCAGGAGCTCTCCCACGTGGTGCCCGACGTCGTCGTGGTGGACCGGCTGGTGGTGCTGCGGGCGGTCAAGCGGATGGGCCACCTGCTCGACGTCGAGGGGCGCGCGACCGGCACGGTGCGGATGGACGTCTGGTCCGATCCGGTGGCCGGTGAGCAGTAGGCTGCCCCCTTCGGCACACAGAGTGTGAGGCCAGTCACACGGAACGCATGGACTCACCGTCGTGACATGACCGTCACCCAAACCCGGTCGCAGTGATCTAGCTTTCAGCCACTGATCGGTCGAGGAGGCGCTGTTTGTGAGCAGTCCTGTTCTCTCCGTCCGGGGCCTGACGACGGAATTCGTCACCCCCGCCGGCGTCGTGAAGGCCGTCAACGACGTCAGCTGGGACCTGTTCCCCGGCGAGACCCTCGGCGTCGTCGGCGAGTCCGGCTCCGGCAAGAGCGTCACCGCGATGTCGATCCTCGGCCTGATCCAGAGCCCCCCGGGGCGGATCACCGGCGGGGAGATCCTCTTCGAGGGTCGCGACCTGCTGACCATGCCGACCAAGGAGCTGCGGCGGCTGCGCGGCAGCGAGATCGGGATGATCTTCCAGGACCCGATGACCAGCCTCAACCCGGTGCTGACCGTCGGGGCCCAGATCTCCGAGGCGCTCCGGCTGCACGACAAGAAGCTGAGCAAGGACGCCGCCCGCACCCGGGCGGTCGAGCTGCTGACGATGGTCGGCGTCCCCAACCCCGAGGGCCGCTTCGACCAGTACCCGCACGAGCACTCGGGCGGGATGCGGCAGCGGGCGATGATCGCGATGGCGATCGCCAACGACCCGAAGGTGCTCATCGCCGACGAGCCCACCACCGCCCTGGACGTGACGATCCAGGCCCAGGTGCTCGACGTGCTGAAGACGGCGAAGGAACGCACCAACGCCGCCACCATCCTCATCACCCACGACCTCGGCCTGATCGCCGAGCACGCCGACCGGGTGGTGGTGATGTACGGCGGCAAGGTGGTCGAGGTCGCCGACGTCTTCTCGATCTTCGCCGCGCCGCGGCACCCGTACACGCTCGGCCTGATGAGCAGCCTGCCCCGGCTGGACGTCGACCTGGCCCGGCTGGACCCCATCCCGGGGGCCCCGCCGAACCTGATCGACCTCCCTCCCGGCTGCTCCTTCCACCCGCGCTGCCGGGTGTCCAAGGGCCGTGAGCGGTGCCGCACCGAGGTGCCACCGCTCTACGACACCGGCAACGGCGCGCGCGCCGCCTGCCACTTCTCCGAGGAGGTCCCTGCCGAGATGGCCGTCGTGTCCCGTGAGATGGGTGCCCGGCTGGGGAGCGGCGGCGCATGAGCTCCGTGGCCACGCCGACCGGCGCCTCCCAGGACCTGCACACCCGCGCCGCGCACGGCACCGAGATCCTCCGGGTCACCGACCTCAAGACGCACTTCCCGATCCGCGGCGGGGTCACCCGGCGGCAGGTCGGCACGGTCTACGCGGTCGACGGGGTGAGCTTCACGCTGACCGCGGGGGAGACCCTCGGCCTGGTCGGGGAGTCCGGCTGCGGGAAGACCACCACCGGCCGCACCCTGGTCAAGCTGCTGGAGCCGACGTCGGGCTCGGTGCACTTCAAGGGCGTGGACATCACCGGCTTCGGCCGGGCCCAGATGAAGGCCGTCCGCCGGGAGATGCAGTTCGTCTTCCAGGACCCCTACACCTCGCTGAACCCGCGGATGACGGTGCGCGGCATCGTCGCCGAGCCGCTGCAGATCCACGGCCTGGCCTCCGGCAGCGAGCTGCGCGCCAAGGTCGACGACCTGCTGGAGTCCGTCGGGCTCAGCGCCGAGCAGGCCAGCCGGTACCCGCACGAGTTCTCCGGCGGGCAGCGGCAGCGCATCGGCATCGCCCGGGCGTTGGCGCTGGACCCCCAGGTCCTGGTGCTCGACGAGCCGGTCTCGGCCCTCGACGTCTCGATCCAGGCCCAGGTGGTCAACCTGCTCCAGGAACTGCAGGACCGGCTCGGCCTGGCCTACGTCTTCATCGCCCACGACCTGTCGGTGGTGCGGCACATCTCCACCCGGGTCGCGGTGATGTACCTGGGCAAGATCGTCGAGATCGGCGACCGGGCCGACATCTACGCCCGCCCCACGCACCCGTACACGCAGGCGCTGCTGTCGGCGGTGCCGATCCCGGACCCGACCAAGCGCGGCAGCCGGGAACGGATGATCCTCACCGGCGACGTGCCCAGCCCGGCGAACCCGCCGTCGGGCTGCAACTTCCGGACCCGGTGCCCCAAGGCCCAGCAGATCTGCGCCGAGGAGGAGCCGGCGCTGATCGACCGCGCCGGTTCCGGCCACCCCAGCGCCTGCCACTTCGCCGAGGTCAAGCCGGTGATCGCGTGACCGGTCCCGCCTCCCCACCAGCCCCGTCGTCGCCGACGACACCGTCCCACCGTCCGTCCCGTTGCGTGTCACCTCGTCAGAGCGGAAGCCGATGAACACGACCCGAGCACGTCGCAGCCCCTCCCGGATCAGGTCCCTGGCCGCCGCCGCGGCGCTGGGCCTGCTGCTCAGCGCCTGCAGCGTCAGCGACCCGGAAGCGCCCGCGGCCGACGGGGAGGGTGGGGACGCCACCTTCTCCATCGCCGTGGGCATCGACCCCGACACGTTCGACCCGGCCGGGCAGACCACGACGACCGTGTCCAACATGGTCGACTACGTCGTCGAGACGCTGGTGGAGATCGACGACGAGGGAGAGATCGCCGGGGTCCTCGCCGAGTCCTACGAGGTCTCCGAGGACGGCCTGACGCTCACCTTCCAGCTGCGTGAGGGCGTCACGTTCCAGGACGGGACGCCGTTCGACGCCGAGGCCGTCGTCTACAACCTCGAGCGGATCACCGACCCGGAGCTGACCGTGCCGCAGGGCGCGGCGTTCGCGGCGTTCGAGTCGGCCACCGCCGTCGACGAGAACACCGTCGAGGTCAGCCTCAGCCAGCCCTCGCCCGGCTTCGTCAGCGCCCTGTCGGCGACGGTCGCCGGGATCATCTCCCCGACCTCGGTCGACGCGGAGGGCAACAGCTACCAGGAGTACACCCGGCCGGTCGGGACCGGGCCGTACGAGTTCGGCGAGTACACCGCCGGGGAGAGCCTCACCGTCACCAAGTACGACGACTATTGGGGCGAGGAGCCCTACTACGAGACCGTCGTCTTCCGGGTGGTCCCCGAGGCGGCGACCCGGGAGAGCCTGCTGCTGGCCGGCCAGGTCGACATGATCATCCTGCCGCCGGTCTCGGACATCGAGGCGCTGCAGGCCAACGAGGACGTCGAGGTGCTGCTCGCCGAGAGCGACCGCACCATCTTCATCGCGCTGGACAACACCGACCCGGTGATGCAGGACCCCCGGGTGCGCCAGGCGCTGAACTACGCGGTCGACAAGCAGGCGATCATCGACAACGTCCTCTTCGGCGCCGCCGAGGTGCTGGACGCACCGATGGCCCCGAGCCTGTTCGGCTACTGCGAGACCGGCTCCTACGAGTACGACCCGGAGCAGGCGCGGCAGCTGCTGGAGGAGGCCGGCGCGGTCGGGGCGAGCATCGAGCTGCTCACCCCCAGCGGCCGCTACGTGCAGGACGCCCAGGCGGCCGAGGCCATCGCCGGCTACCTGCGCGAGGCCGGGCTGGACGTCTCCGTCTCCACCAGTGACTTCCCGTCGTTCCTGGCCCGGGTGAACGCACCGGTCACGGAGAACACGCCGGAGGCGCACCTGCTCGGCTGGGCCCCGGCCTACCTGGACGCCGACTTCCAGATGCAGATGTTCCGCCAGGCGACCCACCCGCCGGCCGGTCTGGGGACGTCGTTCTACACCAACCCCGAGGTCGAGGCGCTGCTCGCCCAGGCGGACGTGGAGACCGACCGGGACACCCGTGAGCAGCTGTACTGCGACGCCTCGCAGATCATCTGGGACGACGCCCCGTGGATCTTCCTCTGGACCCAGTCGTTCCCGATCGTCTACGACGCGGACATCACCGGTGTGAGCGCCACCCCGGTCGAGAAGTTCGACGCCATGTACGCCCGGCCGGCGAACTGACCACCATCGGACGGCCGCCCCTGCCTGCGGGCAGGGGCGGCCATCGCCCGGCGGTGCACGCGAGCCGCCGGTCCGGGTACGGGAGAGGACGGGGATGAAGGGCACCGCGGCGCACATCGTGCGCACCCTGCTGCTGTCGTTGATCACCCTGTTCGGGGTGTCGATCCTGATCTTCCTGATGCTGCGCGTGCTGCCCGGCGACCCCGCGCGGGTGCTGGCCGGGCTGAACGCCAGCGAGGACCAGGTCGCCCGGCTCCGGGCGGAGCTGGGGCTCGACCAGTCGCTGTTGACGCAGTACTGGTCGTTCATCACCGGCGTGCTGACCGGTGACCTGGGCACCTCGGCGCGCACCTCGGCACCGGTGTCCAGCGAGATCGCGGTCCGGCTGCCGGCGACGCTGATCTTGGCGGTCGTGGCGACGATCATCGGCACCATCGCCGGGGTCACCGCCGGGGTGGTGGCCGCCGTCCGCCGCAACTCGATCGTCGACCACGTGATCTCCAGCGTGGCGATGATGGGCGTGTCCATGCCGGTCTACTGGCTGGGCCTGCTGCTCATCCTGCTCTTCGCGGTCACCCTCGGCTGGCTGCCGGCCGCCGGCAGCGGGGAGCCGCTGAGCATCGTGCTGCCGGCGGTGACGCTGGCGGCCTTCTCCACGGCGCTGATCTCCCGGATGACCCGGGCCAGCATGCTCGAGGTGCTCGGTCAGGACTACGTCCGCACCGCCGAGGCCAAGGGCGCCCCGCCGACCACGGTGATCATCCGGCACGGGCTGCGCAACGCCTTCATCCCGATCCTGACGGTCATCAGCCTGCAGTTCGGCGCCCTGCTCGGCGGCGCGGTGTTGACCGAGACGGTGTTCGGCTGGCCCGGCATCGGGCGGCTGCTCGTCGACTCGATCGGTGCCCGCGACTTCGCCGTCGTCCAGGGGATCGTCCTGGTCTACGCCGCGGCGTTCATCCTGCTCAACGTGATCGTCGACGTGCTCTACGTCGTCGTCGACCCGCGGATCCGGTACTGACGATGGGAGCCACGGCATGAGGGCCGCGTCATGAGGGCATGGGGTCGCTTCCGGCACCACACGCCGGCGATGATCGGGCTGGGCATCATCGTCACGTTCGTCGTGCTGGCGATCTTCGCCCCGCTGATCTCGCCGTACGACCCGAATGCGCAGAACCTGTCGGTCGCCATCCAGGGGCCGTCGGCCGAGCACTGGCTGGGCACCGACCAGCTGGGCCGGGACATCGCCACCCGGCTGATGTTCGGCGCCCGCATCTCGCTGCTGATCGGCGTCCTGGCCGTCTCGATCGGCCTGGTCATCGGCGTCCCGCTGGGGATGATCGCCGGCTACTACGGCGGCTGGGCCGACCTGGCGATCTCCCGGTTCGCCGACATGATGTTCGCCTTCACCTCCATCCTGCTGGCCCTCACGCTGGTCGCCGTCCTGGGGGTCAGCCTGCAGAACGTGATCATCGCGGTCGGGATCAGCGTGATCCCGGTGATCATCCGGCTGGTGCGCTCCTCGGTGCTCAGCCTGCGCGAGGAGCCCTACGTCGAGGCGGCCCGGGCGCTGGGTGCCAGCAACCTGCGGATCATCACCCGGCACGTGTTCCGCAACTCCCTGACCCCCGTGCTGGTGCACGGCACGCTCAGCATCGGGGTGAGCATCCTGCTCGCCGCCGGCCTGGGCTTCCTCGGGCTGGGCGTGCAGTCACCCACTGCCGAGTGGGGCACGATGCTGGGGGAGGGGCGGCAGTTCATCTTCAGCGCCCCGCACCTCACCACGTTCCCCGGGATCGCGATCTTCCTGGCCATCCTCGCGTTCAACCTGCTCGGCGACGGCCTGCGCGACGCCCTGGACCCGCGGATGCGGACCGTCGACGGGCCGGCCGGGTGACCGCCGACCTGGGCACGGCTCCGCTCGTCACCCTGGACGACGTCCGGGCGGCGGCGGCGCGGCTCACCGACCGGGTGCACCGCACCCCGGTGCTCCGCTCCACCAGCCTCGGTGAGCTGTGGGGGGTGCGGGTGGACCTCAAGGCCGAGGTGTTCCAGCGGACCGGCAGCTTCAAGGCCCGCGGGGCGCTGAACAAGGTGCTGTCGCTGCCTCCCGACGAGCGCGCCCGCGGGGTGATCACGCTGTCCGCGGGCAACGCCGGGGCCGCGGTCGCCTACGCGGCCGCCAGTGTCGGGGTGCCCGGCACGGTGGTCATGCCGGCGACCGCGGTGCCGGCGAAGATCGCCGCCTGCCGCGGGTACGGGGCCGACGTCGTCCTCACCGACGGCGACCTGCTGGAGACCTATGCCGCCACCGTCGCCGAGACCGGCCGGGTGCCGGTGCACCCGTTCGACGACCCCGCGGTCGTCGCCGGCACCGGCACCGTCGGCCTGGAGATCGCCGAGGACGTGCCCGACGCCGAGGTGGTGCTGGTGCCGGTCGGCGGGGGCGGGCTGATCTCCGGGGTCGCCGCGGCGCTGGCCCGGTTGGCGCCGGGGGTCCGGGTGATCGGCGTGGAGCCGGAGACCGCCGACGTGATGACCCGCAGCCTGGCCGCCGGGGGGCCGGTGCGACTCCCCACCGCCCGGAGCGTCGCCGACGGCCTGGCCGCGCCGATGAGCGGGCAGGTCACCGTCGACCACGTGCAGGCCTTCGTCGAGCAGGTGGTGACGGTCAGCGACGAGGACATCCTGCGGGCGCTGCCGCTGGCGGTCTCCCGCACCAAGCTGCTGCTGGAGCCCTCGGCCGCCGCCCCGCTGGCGGTGCTGATGACCGGTGTCCTCGACCTGCCCCCGGGCACCCGGGTCGTCTCGATCGCCAGCGGCGGCAACGTCGACCTGACCCTGTTCGGCCGCCTGACCACCTGACCGGAAGGCACCGCATGACCCCCGCCAGCTTCCTGCTCCGCAACGTCACCGTCGTCGACGGCACCGGCTCCGCGCCCGTCCCCGAGCAGGCGCTGGTGGTCGAGGGCCGCCGGATCGTCTGGATCGGCCCGACCGCCGACGCGCCGAGCACCGCCCCGGAGAACGTCATAGACGGCGGCGGCCGCACCGTGCTGCCCGGGCTGATCAACTGCCACGTGCACCTGACCGCCGACGGTGCCCCGGACCTGATGGCGCAGACCGCCGGTGACACGGTGCCGCTGGCCACCCTCCGGGCAGCCTCCGGCGCGGTGGAGACGCTGATGTCCGGCGTCACCACCGTGCGCGACTGCGGGGCCGCCGACGACGTGGTGGTGGAGCTGGCCAAGGCGATCGACCGCGGGCTGGTGCCCGGGCCGCGGGTGCAGGCGGCCGGCCGGGTGATCACCATGACCGGCGGGCACGGGCACTTCATCGGCCGCGAGGCCGACGGCCCCGACGAGGTGCGCAAGGCCACCCGCGCGGAGATCAAGGCCGGCGCCGCGGTGATCAAGGTGATGGCCACCGGTGGCGTGCTGACCCCCGGCGTCTCACCGACCCAGACCGCGCTGCTGCCGGAGGAGCTGGCGGTCGTCGCCCAGGAGGCCCACAACTCCGGCCGCCGGGTGACCACGCACGCCATCGGCCGGTCCGGCATCCACAACGCGCTGATCTCCGGCATCGACTCCATCGAGCACGGCTTCTACCTCGACGACGAGCTGCTGGACATCGCCGTCGCCCAGGGCACGTTCCTGGTGCCGACGATCCTCGCCGTCGACGGGATCATCCGGAACGGCATGGCCGCCGGCATCCCGGAGTGGGTGGTGGACAAGGCCGAGCGGGAGGCGGCCAAGCAGCGCGAGAGCTTCGCGGCCGCGGTCGCCTCCGGGATGAAGATCGCCGCGGGCACGGACGCCGGCACGCCGTTCAACCCGCACGGCGACCTGTCCCGCGAGCTGGCGCTGATGGTGGAGCACGGCCTGACGTCGATGCAGACGATCATCGCCGCCACCCGCGGGGCCGCGGAGAACCTGGGGCTGGCGCACGAGCTCGGCACCCTGGAGGTCGGCAAGCTCGCCGACCTGGTCGTGGTCGACGGTGACCCGGTCGCCGACATCACCGCGACCGGCCGGGTGGTCCTGGTGGTCAAGGACGGCGTCGTCCACCGCGACGAGCTCCCCGACACCGGCCCCGCCGTCCCCACCGCCTGAAGCCGGGAGGGGCCAGAGTCGCGACTTTGGCCCCTCCCGAGATCACCAGGCGAGTCGGTGGAGGGCGGTGGCCAGGACGGAGGCGCCGCGGGCGCAGTCCGCTGGTGAGGTGTACTCCGCCGGGGTGTGCGAGCGCCCCTCGACGCTGGGCACGAAGACCATCGCCGTCGGCACCCGGGAGGCCATCAGCTGGCTGTCGTGACCGGCGCCGCTGGGCATCCGCCGCCAGCTGGCCCCGCACTCCTCGGCCGAGCCGCGGAGCACCTCCAGCAGGTCGGCGTCCATCGTCGCCGGCTCCTCGTCCTTGTCCCGGACGACGTCCACCTCGACCCCGTGCCGCTCGGCCACCGTCGCGCAGATCCGGTGCACCGTGTCCAGCAGGCGGTCGCGGACCCCGAGGTCGGGGTGCCGGAGGTCGACGGAGAACCGGGCCAGCCCCGGCACGATGCTCGGCTGCCCGGGCTCGACGGTCCAGCGCCCGGTGGTGACCACGGCCGGCCGGCCCTCCTGCTCGACCGCGGTGGTGATCTCCCGCGCCATCTGCGCCGCCGCCTGGAGGGCGTCCCGGCGCAGGTCCATCGGGGTGGCGCCGGCGTGGTCCTGCCGGCCGCGCACGGTGATCGTCTCCCAGGCGATGCCCGGGATGACCTCCACCAGGCCCACGTCGACGCCCTCGTCGGCCAGCACCCGGCCCTGCTCGATGTGCAGCTCCAGGAAGGCACGGAGGTCGTGCCGCTCCGCGCTCGCCACCGCCGCCGGGTCCAGGCCCGCCTGCCGCATGGCGTCGGCCAGCAGCACGCCGTCCCGGTCGCGGAGCCGGTCGGGCTCGTCGGGGGAGATCAGGCCGAGCATCCCGCGGGTGCCGAAGAAGTTGGCCGGGAAGCGGCTGCTCTCCTCCTCGCACAGGGCGACCACCTCCAGTGTGCGCACCGGGGTGCCGTGCTGGGCGCGCAGCGCGGCCAGCGCCGCCAGCCCACCGACCACGCCCAGCGCGCCGTCGTACTTCCCGCCGGAGGGCACCGTGTCGACGTGCGAGCCGGTGAGGACGACGCCGTCACCAGAGCCCGGCAGCCGCCCGAACACGTTGCCCACCGCGTCGACCCGGCCCTCCAGGCCGGCGTCGTCGATCCACCGCAGCAGGGCGTCCCGCGCCTGCTGCCAGGCCTCGTCGTACATGAACCGGTACATGCCGTCCGGGGTCTCGCCGAGGGCGCCCAGCTCGGTGACGTAGGTGCCCAGCAGTTGCTCGTCGACGTGCACGGCGGTCACGGGGCCTCGACCCCCAGCACCAGCTGGACCTCGACCGGGGTGTCCAGCGGCAGCACCGGGGCGGCGACGGCAGTGCGGGCGTGCCGGCCCCGCTCGCCGAGCGCCTCGATCAGCAGGTCGCTGGCGCCGTTGGCCACCAGGTGCTGCTCGGTGAACTCGGGGGTGCTGGCGACGAAGACGGTGACCTGCACGACCGAGACGCCGGCCAGCGACCCGAGGTGCGCGTCGGCCACGGCGAGCCCGTTGAGCGCCGCCAGCCGGGCCAGCTCCGCGGCCTCGGGCACGTCGACGGTGTCGCCGACCTTGCCGGTGCGCGGCAGCCGCCCGTCGACGAAGGGCAGCTGGCCGGCGATGAAGAGCAGGTCGCCGTGCCGGCGGGCCGGGACGTAGTTCGCCCCCGGCGGGGGTGGGGTGGGCAGGGAGATCGTGGGCGTGTCGGTCATGTCGTCCTCTCCGGGATGTCGACCAGCCGACCGCCGAGGACGACGGCGCGGACGTCGGTCAGTGCGGTCACGTCGTCCAGCGGGTCGGCGCCGGTGACCACGACGTGTCCGGGGGCGCCGACCGACAGGTGCCCCAGGTCCGGCCGCAGCAGGCAGCGGGCGGCGGTGGCGGTGACCGCCCGCAGCGCCTGCGCCGTCGTCAGCCCGATGTCGGCGACCAGCAGCGCCGCCTCCTCGGCGACCCCGCCGTGCGGGTTGAACGGGGTGCCGGCGTCGGTGGCCCCGGCCATCGGGATGCCGGCCCGCGCCGCGCGCCGCAGCGACGTGATGGCCACGTCCTGGATCTCTTCGGCTCGGGCCACCACGGCCGGGTCGACCAGGGAGCGGTTGCGCAGCATCCGGGCCACCGCGACCTGGGTGGTCACCAGCACCGCACCGGTCGTGGCCATCAGCTCGACCGTCTCGTCGTCGAGGAGGTAGCCGTGCTCGACGCTGGTCGCCCCGGCGCGCAGTGCCCGCTTCGTGCCCTCGTGCCCGATGGCGTGCGCGGCGACCCACCGGCCCTGCGCCCGGGCGACAGCGGCCGCCGCGGCCAGCTCGTCCTCGGCGAAGGGGGCGTTGCCCAGGGCTGATCCCGGGGTGAGCACCCCGCCGGTGGCGACCAGCTTGATGCCGCCGGCGCCGGCGGTCAGCTCCGCCCGGGCGGCGGCGGCCAGCTCCGCGGGCCCTTGGACCTCGACGCCGAGGTAGGGGATGTGGCCGCCGGGGGCGGTCAGCGCTCGGCCGGCCGCGGTGACCTCCGGACCGGGTACTCGGCCGGCGCCGATCTGCTGCCCGAGGGAGATCGCGACCCCGTCGGGGGCGCCGAGGTCGCGCACCGCGACGGTGCCGGCGGCCAGGGTGCGCCGGGCGTTGGCCGCCGCGGTGGCGGCCAGCTGCTCGGTGCCCGACCGCAGCACCGAGCCGGCGAAGTCGGCGGCGCCGTCGGCGACCAGGTGCACGTGGGCGTCGACCAGCCCCGGGACCACCGCACCGTCGCCGGCGTCGACCTCGGTCACCTCCCCGGTCAGGTGCGGGGCCCGACTCATGGGGCCGACGTAGGTGATCACGCCGTGCTCGATGACGACGGCGCCGTCCTGGATCGGGTCGGCCAGGACCGGCAGCACCCGGCCGCGCAGCAGCACCGGCACGTCAGACCCCCGTCTCGGGCAGCACCGACCAGGACGCCGGATCGAGGTTCGCCCCGCACACCACGACGCCCACCCGGTCCCCGGCGGCGGCGACGTGCGCGCCGGACAGCAGGGCGGCCAGCGCGGTGGCCCCGCCGGGTTCGGCGAGCACCCGCAGCTCCTCCCAGAGCAGCCGCTGGGCCTCCCGGATCGCGTCGTCGGGCACCAGCACGGCGTCGTCGACGTACCGGTCGGCGACCTCGGCGGCGATGCTGCCCAGCCGGCGGGCGCCCAGCGCGTCGGCGGCCCGCCCACCCACCTCCACGTCCACCGGGTGCCCGGCCGCCCGGGCAGCGTGCAGCGTCGGCGCCCGCTCCGGCTCCACCCCGACCACCCGCAGGCTGTCGGTGTACCAGCTGGCGCAGCCGGCGATCAGCCCGCCGCCGCCGACGGCGATGAGCACCGTGTCCAGGTCGGGCGCCTGCTCGCTCAGCTCGTGGGCGACGGTGCCCTGCCCGGCGACCACCTCCGGCTGGTCGTAGGCGTGCACCCGCAGGGCGCCGGTGCGGGTCTCCTCCTCGACGCTGGCCCGGTGCGCCTCGGCGTAGTCGCGGCCGACGGCCACCACGTCGGCGCCGTAACGCCGGATCCGCTCCAGCTTGGCCGCCGGTGCGGCGGCGGGGACGAAGATCGTCGCCCGGTGCCCGAGCCGCTGGGCGGCGTACGCGACGGCGGCGCCGTGGTTGCCGCCGGAGGCGGCGATGACCCCCGTCGCCGGGACGTCGGCGGACAGCAGGGTGTTGAACGCCCCGCGCGCCTTGAACGACCCGGAGTGCTGGAGCTGCTCGAGCTTGACGACGACGTCGTGCGGCAGCCCCAGGCCCGCACCGGCCAGGACGACGACCGGTGTCCGCCGGACGAACGGTGCGATCCGGGCGGCCGCCTGCCGGACGTCGGACCGGGTGATCGTCATGCGGTGTCCTCCTCCGGCCGTCCGGGACGACGGCTCCCGCACGTTATGCCACCCGGCCCCCGGCCACGACCGGGCCGGACGCCACAGCGGGGCCGGACGCCACAGCGGGGCCGGACGCGACAGCGGGGCCGGACACCAGCTGGTGTCCGGCCCCGCGGATGGAGCGGGAGGGATCAGGCAGCTGCGCTGTGGCCCCGGTCGCCTCCGTTCCCGTGCCCGCGGTCGAGGCCCTTGCCCTTGCCCTTCCCCTTGCCCTTGCCCGGGTGGTTGTCGGTCAGGTCGAGCGGCGTCGGGTCCTGGGCGAGCGACAGGGTGGCGAAGGCGATCGCCTGGCTGTTGATCCCCAGTGCGGTCAGGTCGACGTTGCTGAGGTCGTCGGCGGGGGAGTGGTAGTTCGGGTCGTGCGGGATCCCGGCGGTGCCGCCGAAGAGCGCGACCTCCTCCTCGGTCTTGATGTCGTCCGCGCCGGTGAACAGCCCGGTGGCCGGGATGCCGTACTCGATGAAGCCCTGGTAGTCCGACCGCCCGGAGAACTCGGTGTCGACCCACGGCTGGCGGGTGCGGTCGAAGTAGCCGGTGAACACCTGCTCCAGCGACGCCGAACCCTCCGGCACCGCGACCGGTGCGGTGTACGTCGACTGGTCGGCGTCGTAGACCCCGATGATGTGGTTCGGCGACCCGATCATGTCGAAGTTCAGGTAGCCGGCGATCTGGGCGCGCTCGGCCTCGGTCAGCGACTCCACGTACTCCCAGGAGCCGACCAGCCCCGACTCCTCGGCACCCCACCAGGCGAACCGCACGGCGTTGGTCGTCGGCTTGATCTCGGCGAGCTCGAGCGCCGTCTGCAGGATGCCGGCGGAACCGGTGGCGTTGTCGTTGATCCCCGGGCCGTCGGCGACCGAGTCCAGGTGCGCGCCGAGCATGATCACCTGATCCGTGTCGCCGTGGGGGGTCTGGGCGATGACGTTGGAGGTGGTGGTCTCGGTGACCTCGACCTGGATGTCGAGGGTGGCCAGCTGCCCGACCTGGCCGAGCAGCGCCTGCCCGGCCGCCTGGGTGAGCCCGCCGGCCGGGGCGCCGGGGACGGCCTCGCCCAGGGTGCCGTTCAGCGGCTCGTCGGCGACGTTGTTGTAGACCAGCACGCCCACCGCGCCGGCCGCGGTGGCCAGCTGCTGCTTGACGGTGAAGGAGCAGGCGCCACGGGAGATCAGCACGACGGTGCCGGCCACCGTCCCCGGGTAGTCGGCGGCCTCGCAGCCCGGCGTCGCGTCGTCGGCGGCCAGCGCCGAGAGCGGACCGGTGACCTCGCCCGACGGCGAGTACTCCATCGCGATGACGTCGACCGGCGCACCGGCCACGGTCAGTTCCTGGGCGGTCGTGGACGAGGCGACGAAGTCGAAGTACTGCCGCTCGACCTGGTAGCCGGCCTCCTCCAGCAGCCCCTGCACGTAGTCGGCCGAGGCGTCGTACCCGGGGGTGCCGCTGGCCCGGTTCCCGCCGTTCGCGTCGGCGATCTCCTGGAACGCGGCGAGGTGCGCGGCGACCTCCTCGGTCGACACCCGCTGGGCGAAGCCGTGGGGGTGGGGGTTGCCCCCGGCGCCGGCCGGTCCGGCGATGAGCACCGAGCCGGCGAAGGTGGCCGCTGCGGTGGTCAGGGTGAGCGCTGATCGGCGGGTGCGGAGCGACATGGACGTCCTCTCGGGGGAGCGGCCACCGTTCCCGTGCGGCGGCCGGTGACGGCAACCTAGGCACGGTCGGGTGTCCCCGTCGAGAGCCGGTCGACGGTCCCGATCCCGCCCGGTTCCGCATGTCGGCGACCCGTCCGCAGCGAACGTGCTGGTCGCGACGGCGGGTCCACGCGGATGAGGCGCACCGGCCCGGACGGACACGCCGCGTGACGACACACCGGGCAGCCGGTGTCGGGGGCGTCGGCGGTGCGGCAGCCCGACCACGGAGCCCCGTCGACCTACGGTGGTCCGGCCGCCCGCCGGTCGGCCCCGACACCCGCTGACGGAGGAGCACCGCCGTGACCCGTTCCCGTTCCTCCGCCGACGCCGGTCCGGCGGTCGGGCACCGCCCCCGGCGTCGACTCGCCGCAGCACTGCTGATGGGGGTCGCCCTGACCGGCGTGGTGGCGTGCGGCAGCTCGGCGGGGACGACGCCCGTGGCGCAGAGCACCCCGGCGACGACCCCGCCCCCACCACCACCGCCGCCCCCGCCGCCGGTGCTCTGGCCGCTCACCGGGCTGGAGAGCGGCCCGGTCGACCCGCGTCCCGCCCTGGCCGTCAAGGTGGAGAACTCCTCCGACGCCCGGCCGCAGACCGGCCTGGGCGCTGCGGACCTGGTGTGGGAGCAGGTCGTCGAGGGCGGCATCCCCCGTTACGTCGCGGTCTACCACTCGAACCTGCCGGCCCAGATCGGGCCGATCCGTTCCGTGCGTCCGATGGACCCGGCGATCGCCGCGCCGCTGCACGGCCTGTTCGCCTTCTCCGGTGGCCAGGCCGGCTACGTCGACGCGATCGCCGCCGCCGGGATGCAGGTGCTCAGCAACGACGCCGGCGCCGACGGCTTCTTCCGCACGAGCGACCGGCCGGCCCCGCACAACGTGCACGCCGACCCGCTGCGCCTCCTGGCCCAGGCCGACCCCGCCCACCAGGCGGCGCCGCCACCGCAGTTCGACCTGGCCGCCACGGCCGAGGAGGCCACCGCGGCGACCGCCGGCACGCCGGCGACGAACCTGGCGCTGACCCTGTCCAGGATCAGCCGCCCGCAGTGGACTTGGAGCCCGCCCGACGCCCGGTGGCTGCGGACCGAGGGCAGCACTCCCGCCGTCGGCGCCGACGGTTCCCGGTTGAGCGCCACCAACGTCGTGGTGCTGCGGGTGGACGTCCTGGCGACCGCGGCCCGCGACCCGGCCGGCAACCCGGTGCCGGAGACGGTCCTGGTCGGAGAGGGCGAGGCCCTCGTCGCCACCGGCGGGAAGACGGTGGCCGCCACCTGGGTCAAGACCGGCGTCGGGGAGCGCGTGGTGCTGCGCGGGGCCGACGGCCACCCGGTCCGGCTGGCCCCGGGGAACACCTGGGTCGAGCTGGTGCCCAACTCCGGTGGCGCGGTCGCCGTCGGCTGAACGCCGGACGCCCCGCACCCGGGAGGCCGGGGCGGGGCGGTCAGCTGTCGCTGTGGTCGGTCAGCTGTCGCTGCGGGACAGCACCGGGCGGTCCTTGGCCCACTGCAGGAAGCGCGCTGCCTGCTGCAGGTCGGGGAGGTCGTTGCCGACCAGCGAGCGGAGCAGGTCGTTGCTCCAGACCGCCAGCCGGCCGCTGGTCCACGCCGTCTTCTCCACCGGCGGGAGGTCCAGCTCGAAGACCGTCTTGGCCAGCTCCTTCTTCCCGCCGTTCGCGGCGGTGTACCGCACCACGGGCAGGAAGCGCTCGGGCTCCACGACGCAGAGGACCTTCGTCAGCAGCGCCTCCTTGAACGACGGGAAGCCCAGGCCCTTCTTGCTGCCGTCGATCAGCTGGGTCATCCGGTCCTCGAGCCGCAGGCTCTCCGGCCCGTACAGCAGGTGCTCGATCGTCTGCCGCACCTGCGCGGCCGCCTTGTCCGGGCCGGCGGTCTTCCACGCACGGTTGAAGCCGGACACGTTGCCCGGGTCGGCGACGGTCGTGGAGTTGGCGAAGTGCAGCAGCTGCTCCGGCGTCGCCGACGACAGGTTCTCGCGGGCGAACAGCGTGGCGTACCGCTCGCGGTAGGGCTCGACGTCCGGGTCCGGCTCGGGCCGGTCCATGGCGAACTCCGACTGCAGCAGCATCACCCGCTCCCGCACGTCGGGACGGACGTCGGCCGGGGTCGGGAAGGCCGCCTGCAGGGAGTCGAAGGACTGGACGGCGGGCCGGGCCGGGTCGCGGCGGGTCTCCCCGCGCAGCCACTCGGCGCCGCAGTCATCGCAGTGGATCAGCAGTCGGCCGTCCGGCTGCGGCTTGCCCGAGATCTCCTCGGAATTGCAGGTGGGGCAGGTGATCAGTGCCAAGGGAGCCCCGTTCGTCGGCGGCGAGTCAGCGAGCGCGTCGTCGTCGGTCAGCCTCCAGGGTCCCACGCCGGGGCGGGAGTGTGTCACCTCCGGCCCCGCCCTCCGGGTCGGTGACCCCCTGCCGGACGCGCCGGAGAGGCAGGGCAGGGGGACGGCGCGTCACACCACACGAGAGAATCGACCCCGATGTCCAGCACCCGTGGCGGCGACCAGCTCCCTCTCCCTCTCCCGTTCACCCGCCGTCAGGAGGCGGAGCGGATCGCCCGGCGCACCGGACAGGTCGTCTCCGGCGTCGTCCAGGTGCTGCTGCGGTGGGCGCTGCGGCTGGTCCTGCCGCTGGTCTGCGCCGCTGCGGCGCTGCGCGCCTTCCCGTACGAGGCGACCGTGCAGGGCGTGCCGTTCGAGGTGCGGGGCACGCTGCTCAGCCGGCCGGGACTCAGCGCCGACACCACGCTGGGCAGCTGGGAGTTCCCGGAGGTCAGCGGGGTGCCCTTCGGCGTGCACATCAGTCCGGTCGACGTCGACGTCCTGCAGCTCACCAGGTTGGCCGGCGGCGACCTGCCCGGCTTCGTCGAGCGGATGCAGGCCGACTTCACCGCCCAGCTGCCGCGGATCGCCACCTGGCTGATCGCCGAGTTGCTGCTGGGTCTCGTCTCCGGTCTGCTCATCGCCGCCGCGATCAACATGTCGGTCCGCTACCTGCGGGGCCGGCCGCGCCGCCCGCACGAGCTGCGGTACCGGTCGCTGCAGGCTGCGGGCGCCGCCGCCGTCACGGTGACCGTCGCCGGGTACGGGATGGTCAGCTACAACCCGAACTGGGTGCGGGACTCACAGCTGACTGGCACGCTCGCCGCGGCGCAGCTGTTCCCCAGTGAGCTGAGCGCCTACTACAGCCAGTCGAACAAGGCCCTGGACGTGCTCGGCTCGGTGGTCGGCATCCAGGCAGCGCTGCAGGCCCAGATCGAGGACGACCAGACGCCGGAGACGGCGCTGCAGATCATGACCATCTCCGACATGCACCTGTCGGCGAACTACCCGCTGGTGGCGCGGTACGCGGCCAACTACGACGTCGACCTGATCGTCAACGCCGGCGACGAGAGCGCCTTCGGCACCCGCCAGGAGCTGACCCCGGCCTACCTGGAGGCGGTCGCCGCCCTCACCGAGACCGCTCCGATGCTCTGGGTGGCCGGCAACCACGACTCCCCGGCCACGGTCGAGGTCATGCGCTCCGTCCCGGGCGTCACCGTGCTGGGCGACAAGGTCGCCACCGCGGACGGCTACGCCGTGACCGCCGGCGTCGTGGACGCCTACGGGCTCACCGTCGCCGGCCTGTCGGACCCCCGGGTCTACGGCGGCCCCGGCCGGTACGGCGCCGATACGGCCGACGTGGTGGAGCCGCTGCAGCGCGAGGCGGTACGGGAGGCCCTCGGCGTGCTGGAGGACGAGGAGATCCCGGCGGGCGAGGAGATCGTCCTCGACGAGGCCCCCGCCGACGGCGCGGTGGCAGCCGGGGACGGCGCCCTCGCCGGCGATGCCCCCCTCGCCGGTGACGGCGCCGCCGTGCTGGACGGCATCGACGCCGAGACGGGGGAACCCGTCGACGCCCTGGAGACGATCGACGTCTTCGCCGTCCACGAGCCGGTCGCCGCCGAGGAGGTGCGCGAGGTGCTCCCCGGGCGGGTCCGGCAGACGGTCTCCGGGCACGTCCACGCCCAGAACGACAGCTCCGAGGTGCAGGACGAGGACGGGGTGATCGACCTCGTCGAGGGCTCGACCGGGGCCGGCGGGCTGGACAACATCGTGCGCGGCACCGCGCGCCCGCCGATCGAGTTCAGCATCGTGTCGGTCGCCACCGACTGCCAGTTCACCCGGGTGATCCGCTTCTCGATCGAGTCGACGCAGCCGGTGCTGGTGGCCCCGCCGACGGCGGACTCCCCGCGGGACTTCGGCGACGACGTCACCGCCTCGACGGTCTACTTCCGCCCGCAGGACATCGACCCGGACCGCCTCTGCAGCACCGGGCTCGGCATCAGCGAGGAGCGCCCCTGGCCGCTGCCGGAGTGACCGTCCGCTGAGCGACGCCCGCCCCGTGCGTCCCCCGGAAGGGTGGAGTCCGGCGCCCAGGGCCGCTCCGGCCGCCGTCCGGGCTCCCCGGAGCCGACCACGGCACCGATCATGATCGGTGCCGTCCCGGTCCCGGTGCGGCCGGACGGGAAGGTGGTCGACCGGTGTCAGCAGGCACCCTGCAGCGTGCCCGGGCGACAGCCGAGCGACCGCCTCCCCGGCGGTCCTGGCCCCGGCGGGTGCTGCGCCGCCTCGGTGGGCTGGCCCTGGTGCTGGTCTTCCTGGGCGTGGCCGTGGTCGGCATCGGCTGGGCGCGGACACCGGCGGTCGACGACGCCGCGGCGCGGGTCGCGGCGCACCTGGCCGAGAGCGGTGCGCCGCCGCTGCAGGTGGAGCCCGCCTCGGCCTTCGTGCAGGCCCTGCTCGCGACCGAGGACACCGACTTCGCCGGCCACCTCGGGGTGAGCCCGACCGGGGCGGTCCGGGCGTTCTGGGGGCTGGTGTCGGGCACCGACCAGGGCGGGTCGACGCTGGTGCAGCAGCTGGCCAAGAACGTGTACCTGGACGGGGAGAACGGCCCGGTGCAGAAGGCCGAGGCCGTGGTCCTCGCGCTCAAGCTGGACGCCGCGTACAGCAAGGACGAACTGCTGCGGATGTACCTGGACAACGGGTACTACGGCCACGGCTTCGTCGGGCTGACCGCGGCCACCGAGGGCTACTTCGGGGTGCCGCCCGACCAGCTGAGCTGGGCGCAGGCGACCCTGCTCGCCGGCCTGTTCGCCGCGCCCACCGCCTACGACCCGCTGGTGTCCCCGGCCCTCGCCGGCCAGCGGCAGGCCCACGTGCTGGGCCGGCTGGTCGACGAGGGCGTGCTGGACCGCGGCGAGGCCGCCGAGATCGCCGCCGACGACTGGGGTCTGGTCACCAGCTGACGGGTCCTCCTTCAGTCGCCCTTGACGTTGACGACCTGGCGCAGCGTGTGCCGGACCTCCACCAGGTCGGCCGCGTCGGCCATCACCTGGTCGATCGGCTTGTACGCATCCGGGTGCTCGTCCAGGAACGCGTCGGAGTGCCCCCAGGCGATCCCGGTCATCCGCTGCTCCAGGTCCGCCCGGCTGAACAGCCGGCGGGCGGCGTTCCGCGAGTGGTTGCGGCCGGCCCCGTGCGGAGCCGACATCAGCGCCGTCGCGTTGCCCAGCCCGGAGACGACGTAGGACGCCGTCCCCATCGAGCCGGGGATCAGCCCGGCCTGCCCCTGGCGTGCGGAGATCGCGCCCTTGCGGGACAGCCACACCTCACGCCCGTCGTGCCGCTCACGCTCGGTGTAGTTGTGGTGGCAGTTCACCGTCTCCAGCCGCTGGACGTCGTCCCGGACGAACCGGCCCAGCTGCTCGACGACCCGGTCCATCATCTCCTCGCGGTTGAGGAAGGCGAACCGCTGCGCCCAGCGCAGCGCCTCCAGGTAGGCGTCGAACTCCGGCGTCCCCTCCTGCAGGTACGCCAGGTCGCGGTCGGCCAGCTCGACGCCCTGCGCGCGGCACCACTCCTGGGCCCGGCGGATGTGCACCGACGCGAGCTTGTTGCCGACCCCGCGGGAGCCGGAGTGCAGGAACAGCCAGACCCGGTCCTGCTCGTCCAGCGACACCTCGATGAAGTGGTTGCCCGAGCCGAGCGAGCCCAGCTGCAGCGGCCAGTTGCCGGCGGCGCCGTCGGCCTGGGCGATGCCGGGCAGCGCGCGGAGCTCGGCGACCCGGGGCTCGGCGGTGGGCCGCACCGCCTTGTTGTTCCGCCCGGCCGACAGCGGCACCGAGCGGGAGATCTGCCCGTGCAGCACGGACAGGTCCCGGCCGGCCAGGGCCGATGCGTCGAACTGGGTGCGCACCGCCATCATCCCGCAGCCGATGTCGACGCCGACCGCGGCCGGGATGATGGCGCCCTCGGTGGGGATGACCGAGCCGACGGTCGCGCCCTTGCCCAGGTGGGCGTCGGGCATCAGCGCCAGGTACGGGCGGATGAACGGCATCGCGGCGGTGCGCTCGGCCTGCTCGCGGGTGCCGGGGTCGAGGATGGACGCCCAGCTCAGCAGTCGTCCGTTGATGGTCTCCATGGTCCCTTCCCGTGTGTTCCACCCGTCCACCGAAATGGCCATCTTGGTGGACGGGTGGGGGTGTCGGTGGTGCCGCGCGGCTGGGGCAGTCAACGCGACGCCGGCTGGACCTGCACCCTCTTTCCCGGGCCGACCCCGTGCGAAGCTGCCGGGCGTGCCAGTCACGCGCAGCGCCGGGGTGCTGCTCCACCGGGTCTCCAGCGGCGGCGACGTGGAGGTGCTGCTCGGGCACATGGGTGGCCCGTTCTGGGCGCGCAAGGACGACGGTGGGTGGTCGATCCCCAAGGGCGAGCACGGCCCGGGGGAGGAGCCGCTGGACGTGGCCCGCCGCGAGTTCGCCGAGGAGCTCGGCTCGCCGGTGCCAGCGCAGGAGTTCCTCGACCTCGGTGAGCTGCGGGTGACCAGCGGCAAGCTGCTCACCGTCTTCGCCGCGGCGGGCGACCTGGACGCCGCGGCCTGCACCAGCAACACCTTCGACCTGGAGTGGCCGCCCCGGTCGGGCCGGGTCCAGCAGTTCCCCGAGATCGACCGGGCCGGGTGGTTCCCGGTCGTGGAGGCGCGGGCCAAGCTGGTCAAGGGCCAGGTGCCGTTCCTGGACCGGCTGCTGGCCCGGCTGGCCGCCCCGGCCTGACCGGGGTCCACCCAGGAGCGGAGGACGGGGTCCGCCCGGAGGTGCAGGTGGGACGACGGAGGTCAGCGCGCGGGCCGATGCGCACCGCGGGTGAACTGCGGTCGACTGGAGGAGCACCGCACCCCAGCCGAGGAGCACCGATGTCCGCACCGCACGCCCCGACGTCCGCCGGTGGGCCGGCGTGGTGACGACGGCGTCCCGGCCCACCTGGTCGCCCGCACCGGCCCCGCGGCCCCGGCGGCTGTCCCGGGGGCGCCGGGTGCTGCGCCGGGCGGTCCGGGCCGTGCTCGCCCTCGCCCTCGTCGGGCTGCTGTCCCTCGCCGTGGCCTGGCAGCTGACCCCCGACGTCGGCGACGCCCGGGACCGGGTGGACGCCCGGCTGGCGGCCGCCGCAGCGCCGCCGCTGTCCGGGCCGCTGCCGGAGCGGCTGTCGGCGGCCGTGCTGGCCACCGAGGACAGCCACTTCCGCAGCCACCCGGGCGTCGACCCACGCGGTGTGGTGCGGGCGGCCCGCGGTGCGCTGACCGGCGTCGACCTGGGCGGGTCGACGCTGCACCAGCAACTGGCGAAGAACGTCTACGAGGACGGGGAGAACGGGTTCCTGGACCGGGTCTCCGCGGTGGTGCTGGCGCTGAAGCTGGACCGCACCTGGAGCGAGGACGCCGTGCTCCGGATGTACCTCGACGACGCCTACTTCGGGCACGGCTTCACCGGTGCCACCGCGGCGGCGCAGGGGTACTTCGGCGTGCCGCCCGAGGAGCTCAGCTGGGCCCAGGCCACGCTGCTGGCCGGCCTGCTGCAGGCCCCGAGCGCCTACGACCCGGTGCAGCACCCGGACCGGGCCGCCAGCCGGCAGGAGCACGTGCTGGACCGGGTGGTGGACGTCGGTGAGCTGACCCGCGCCCAGGCCGACGAGGTGGCCACCGACCCCTGGGGCCTGGTCGTCGGCTGACCGGCCGGTTTCCGCTGCCGACCTCCCGGGCACCGCCGTCGGAGACAGCACGTGACGACGGAGGGACTCCCCATGCAGGTCGGCTACAAGCTCGCCACCGAGGCGTTCAGCCCCACGGAGATCGTCGAGCAGACGGTGGCGGCCGAGGAGGCCGGCTTCGACTTCGTCGAGCTGAGCGACCACTACCACCCGTGGCTGGAGGAGCAGGGCCACAGCGGGTTCACCTGGTCGATGCTGGGCAGCATGGCGGCGAAGACCGAGCGGATCGGCCTGGCCACTGGCGTGACCTGCCCGATGATCCGGTACCACCCGGCGGTCATCGCCCAGGCCGCCGCCACCGTGCAGCTGCTGTCGGACAACCGGTTCACCCTGGGCATCGGCGCCGGTGAACGGCTCAACGAGCACGTGGTCGGGGGCGGCTGGCCCGCCGTCCGGATCCGGCACCACATGCTCCGCGAGGCACTGGAGATCATCAACCTGCTGTGGCAGGGCGGCTACCAGTCCTACGAGGGGGAGTACCTCACGCTGGAGGACGCCCGGGTCTTCGACCTGCCCGACCAGCTCCCGGTGATCGCCGTGGCCAGCGGCGGGCCGGGGGCCTCCAAGCTCGCGGCGAAGTACGGCAGCGGGCTGTTCGCCACCGAGCCGAAGCCCGAGCTCGTCGAGGCCTACGCCGAGCACGGGGGCAGCGGCCCGAAGTACGCCGAGGTGCCGATGGCCTGGGCTACCGACGAGGACGCCGCCGTGCAGGCCGCGCTGCAGACCAGCCGCTGGGCGCTCAGCGGCTGGCCGGTGATGAGCGAGCTGCCCAACCCAGTGAACTTCGACGCGGCCAGCGCAACCGTCACGCCCGCGGACATCCAGGGCCAGTTCGCCTGCGGCCCCGACCTGTCCCGCCTCGTCGACAAGGCGCAGCCCTACGTCGACGCCGGTTTCGACCACATCGTCTTCATGAACGCCGGCCCCGACCCCGACGGCTTCCTCGAGGTCTGCAAGAGCGAGCTCATCGAGCGGGTGCGTTCGCTGACCCCGTCGTCCTGATCCCTGTGCGAGGTCTGCCGTGAGCCGGGAGGAGCGGTGGGAACGCCGTCTGGCGTTGCCGGTCCTGGTCGCGGCGCTGGCCTCGGTGCCGGCGATGTTCCTCACCTTGGCCGGCGGTCCGCTGGGCACGGCCGGGCGCTGGGTGGACATCGCCAGCGGCGTCGTCCTCGTCGGCGAGGTCGTCGTGCTGCTGGTGGTGGCCGAGGACAAGCGCGCCTGGATCCGGGGGCACGCGGGGCTGCTGCTGCTCAGCGTCGCCGTGCTGGTGGCCATCGTGCTGGCGGTCGGCCCGGTGCAGCTGCTGCGGCTGGTCCGTACGGTCGGGGCGCTCCGGGTGCTGCGGGCCGGCCGGATCGTGCGGGCCGCCCGGGAGCTCGCCGCCCGCCTGGGGTGGACCGGCCGGGCCTCCGCCGTCTTCGCGGCCGGTGCGGGTCTGCTGGCCGCCGTCTTCGTGGGTGTGGTCCTGGCCGACCCGACCTCCCGCTCCCGGTCGCTGCTCACCTGGGCGCTCGGCCCGGTGAGCCCACCGGTGGTGGTGGTCCTCTCGGTGATCGCCGGGGCCCTGCTGGGCGGGGCGACCTACCTGTTGGCCCGGGACAGCGGCCTGGGGGATGCGCCGGACGGCGAGGACGAGGACGAGGACTCTGACGCCCGGGACGCCGGCGAGGGTCGGTCGGCGTCCAGCTGAACGAGACCGCCCGGGGCCGGTTGAGCGCGCGCTGGGCGGGCACCGACAGAGGAACACCTGCCGGACGAGACGAAGGAGAACACCATGGGACTGATCAGCAAGCTCACCAAGGGCGCCGTCGCCAAGAAGGCCATCACCGAGGCCAAGAAGCCGCAGAACCAGGCCAAGATCAAGAACGCCATCTCCTCGATGCGCGGCAAGAAGAGCGGCGGCACCGGCACCAGCACCAGCCGTCGCGGCTGACCCAGCGTCTCCCCTCGCCGGGACGAGGTCAGAGTCCGTACGGGTCCGGGCCGACGTCACCGACGTTGCGGCTGATCGAGCTCAACAGCTCGATCAGCCGCGCGCGGTCGTCCTCGTCCAGGTCCCCGACAGTGCGTCGCTCGAGTTCGATCC
Organism: Modestobacter sp. VKM Ac-2978; assembly: GCF_026968025.1. Classification (NCBI taxonomy): domain Bacteria; kingdom Bacillati; phylum Actinomycetota; class Actinomycetes; order Geodermatophilales; family Geodermatophilaceae; genus Modestobacter; species Modestobacter sp. VKM Ac-2978. The sequence continues at coordinate 301,958 of NZ_JAPVBP010000005.1, forward strand.
AGATCCGCTCGACCCGCGCGCGCAGCGCCCGGCCGCTCGCGGTCAGCGACACCAGCACCACCCGACGGTCGTCGGTCGACCGTTCCCGTTGCACGAACCCCGCGTCCTCCAGTCGGGAGACCGCCTTGACCGCCGTCGGCGGCTCGACCCGCAGCGCTCGGGCGAGTTCGCCCGGGGAGCGGGGCTCGTGCTCCCAGAGCTGCATCAGCAGGAGCTCCTGGCCCGGGTAGAGGCCGACCTCTCGCAGCAGGGTCCCCGCCAGTGTGCGGTGGGCCCGCGCGACCGTCGGGATCAGTGCGCTGACCGGCCCGGCCGCAGCGACCGACGATGCTCCGTGCGCGTGCTCCTGCTCCAGTGTGCTCACCCCCGGAATGAAAGACAGCCGGCTACTGGTTAGCCGGCTACAGGAATCGCACGAGGCGGTCCCTGGTCCGAGGGAGTACAGCATGGACACCAGCACCTCCAGCAGCGACAGCCCGGTCGTCGCCGTCGTCGGCGCGACCGGACAGCAGGGCGGGGCGACCGCACGGGCGCTGCTCGACGCCGGCGTGCGGGTCCGCGCACTGGTCCGCGACCCGGGCAAGGCCACGGCCCAGGCACTGGCCGCGCGCGGGGCCGACCTGGTCCACGCCGACTTCCGCGACCCCGAGTCGCTCCGCACCGCGTTCCGCGGAGCCGACCGGGTGTTCGCGATGACCACCTTCGCCGACGAGCGCGGCGTCGCCGGCGAGGTGGCGGGCGGCCGGGCACTCGCCGATGCCGCAGCCGAGGCGGGTGTCGGGCACCTGGTCTACAGCTCGGTCGGCGGCGCGGAGCGGGAGACCGGCGTGCCGCACTTCGAGAGCAAGCGGCGGGTGGAGGAGCACGTCACGGCGCTGGGGGTGCCCGCCACCTTCCTGCGGCCGGTGTTCTTCCTGGAGAACCTGACCGCCCAGGGCCCGACGGTGGAGGACGGCGTGGTCGTGGTGCGGTTGCCGCTCCCGGCCGACGTGCCGCTGCAGATGGTCGCCGTCCGGGACATCGGCGTCGCCGCCGCAGCGCTGCTGCGGGAGCCCGGCCGGTTGCCCGGCGGCTCGGTCGAGCTCGTCGGGGACGAGCGGACCGGTGCGCAGATCGCCGCCGCGTTCGGAGCCGCAGCGGGGCTGCCCGGCCGCTACGAGGCGCTGCCGCTGGCAGTGCTCGGCGGGGACGAGGACATGACCCGGATGTTCCGCTGGTTCGCCGAGCTCCCCGCCTACCAGGGCGACCTGACCGCCAGCCGGGCGCTGGTGCCCGACCTGCACGACCTGCCCGGGTGGCTGCAGAGCACCGGCTGGACGCCGGCCCGCTGACCTGACGGGGCTGATCCCGCCGCTGATCCCGCCGCTGATCGCGGGGTTCCTGCCACGTCGGGCCGGACCCGGGACGAGGGGCACGGACGGCGGCCAGACTGCCGTCCGTGCCCCTCGACCACCTCGTCCCCGACACCGCCGCTGCCACCTCCGCCTTCGAGGTGGCCCAGGCCTTCCACTCACCCGCGCTGCTGAACCACTGCCGGCGCGCCCACCTCTGGGCCGCCGAGTACGGCCGGGAGCGCGGGATCGCCTTCGACGCCGAGCTGCTCTACGTCGCGGCGATGCTGCACGACATCGGGCTGGTGCCGGTGTTCGACAGCGCCACCGTGCCGTTCGAGGAGGCCGGCGGCGCGGTCGCCTGGGTCTTCGGCGCGGGCGCCGGGTGGGACGCCGGCCGCCGTCGCCGCACCGCCGAGGTCATCGTCGCCCACATGGCACCGGAGGTGGACGTCGCGGCCGACCCGGAGGGCCACCTGCTCGAGCTGGCCACCGGGCTCGACGTCTCCGGCCGCCGTCCCGACGACTGGCCGGCCGCCTTCCGGGCCGAGGTGCTGGACGCCCACCCCCGGCTGGGGCTGGCCGAGGAGTTCCTCGGCTGCTTCACCGAGCAGGCCCGCCGCAAGCCCTCGTCCCTGGCCGGGCAGTTCGTCGCCGAGGGCTTCGCCGACCGGGTGCGGGCCAACCCGTTGGACGGGATCAGACGCTGAGCAGACCGGACGGCTGCTCGGTGAGCCGGCCTGCGGCCAGGGCGCCGGTCAGGGCGGCGTCCAGCAGCGGCAGCAGGGCCGCGGTGCGCCGGCGGTGGCCGAAGACCTCGAGCGTCCGGAGCTGGAGCTCGTCGCGGGACAGGCCGGTGCCGGCCCGGCACAGCGCCACCATGGCGTTGGCGATCTCCTGCGGCGACACGTGGTCCAGCGGCCGCTCGGCGCTGCTGGCCTGACGGCGGAACCAGCTCCACGTCGCCCGGTCGATCGAGGCCGGCCACAGGAAGTCGCCGTCGACGGCGGTGGCCGGCAGCAGCGCCAGCAGGGCGTCCCGCCGGGCCTCGGTCACCCGGGACAGCCCGAACGCCGCGGCGGTGAGCCGGGCCAGCCGGTCGCGGTGCACCGGCCCCTCCGCCTTGATGCCGGCGGTGAGCACCCGGCGGACCAGCCGGGCGACGGCGGGGTCGCTCAGCTGGTCCAGCTGCTTCTTCTCCCCGGCGGGCTTCGGCGTCCAGGCGATGAACGGCTGTTCCTCGTCCAGCGGCGCACGGGTGCGGGCGGCCTTGGCCGGCGCCTTCGGCGACGTCCCGGCGGCGCGCTCCGGCGGGGCCGTCGCCGGCGCCGCCGCCGGCTGCGGGGCGACCGGCGCCGGGACGGCGGCCGGTTCGACGACGGTGACCGGCCCGGGTCCGGGCTCGACTGCGACGGGCTCGACCACGACGGGCTCGACCACGACGGGCTCGGGGTCGGGCTCGGGCTCGGGGGCCGGCGTGACCCGGGCCGCGAGCGGGCGGAGCGGGATGACGTCGGCCAGCGGGCCGTCGTAGGGCGGCTCCTCGACCTCGACCTGGACCTCGGGCTCGACCGCTGCCGCGGCCGGGGCGGGGGACGCTGCCTCCACCACCGCCTCGAGCGCGGTCAGCACGGCCTCGCGGTCGGCGAGCCAGCTCGGCAGCCACACTCGCTCCACCGCCGGCCAGCGCAGCTCCTGGAGCACCTCGACCGGGAGGCCGTCGCGGTCCCCGACCGTCTGGCGTCCCGCCCAGGCCGGGCCGTCGAGCAGCACCGCCAGCACCGGGGCGTCGGGCGCCGACTCGCGGGCGACGGTCAGGTCGAGGCGGAAGCCGGACAGGCCGACGTCGGTGCGCACCACCAGGCCCCGGGCGCGCAGCGCGGTCGCCACGTCGTCGCGGTGCCGATCGAGTGACGTCCCGGTGCGGGGAAGTGCACCGGTGCCGCGGGCGGCGAGGTCGAGGTAGGCGCGCAGGTGCTCGACCCCCGCCGACGTGGTCTGCTCGGCGTCCAGCTGCTCGGGGGCGAAGGAGCTGACGACGACGACCTGCCGGCGGGCGCGGGTGACGGCCACGTTCAGCCGCCGTTCCCCGCCGCTGCGGCTCAGCGGCCCGAGGTCCAGGGGCAGCCGGCCGCGCGCGTCGGCGCTGAAGCCGGTGGAGAGGAACACGACGTCCCGCTCGTCGCCCTGCACGTTGTCCAGGTCCTTGACGAAGAGCCCCTCGCCGTCGCTGCGGTCCAGCGCGTCGACCACGCGCTCGTCGCCGGAGTCGCGCAGCAGCTCCTCGATCAGCGTCCGCTGCGGCGCGGTCGAGGCGATCACCCCGATCGACGGCACCCCCGGGGCGGCCGAGGAGAACCGGCGCACCACCTCGGCGACGACCCTGCGGGCCTCCACCGGGTTCGTGCGCCGGCCGGGGCCGGAGCGCACGAAGGTGCCCTCGACCTGCAGCAGGGAGACCCCGTGACCGTCCGGGGCGGCCGATGCCGGCTCGTGCACCGGCGCCGGGAAGGAGGAGAGCCGGCCGCCGTAGTACCGGGCGTTGCTGAAGGCGATCAGCGACTCGTCCTGGCTGCGGTAGTGCCAGGTCAGCCGCTGCTGGGGCACCCGTGCCAGCACGCACTCGGAGAGGATGCTCGCCTCATCGCGGACCGTGTCGGTGTCGGCGTCGTCGTCGAGGCCGGGGGGCAGCGGGGGCAGCTGCGCACTGTCCCCGACCACCACCGCGGACCGGGCCCGGCCCAGTGCGCCGATGGCGTCGGCGACCCGGAGCTGCGAGGCCTCGTCGAACACGACCAGGTCGAACTGGCCGCCGACCGCGGGGAGGAACCGGGCCACCGACTCCGGTGTGGCCAGCACGCAGGGCAGGACGGCGGTGATCAGGTCGCCGTGGGTCGAGAGCAGGCCGCGCACCCCGAGCCGCTGCTCGGCCAGCTCGCGCAGCAGGGCACTGACCTGACCGCTGCCGGCGGCGTCGAACGGGCGGGCCGCCAGCACCGCGGCCGGCACGGCGTCGACCAGGTGGGACCGCACTGCGCGGGACGCCGCCCCGAAGCGGGCGAGGGTGCGCTCGTGCAGCCCGGCGTCGAACGTGTCCAGCCCGGTGGCCTGCTGCCGTTCGAGGACCGAGGCCTCGGCGAGCCCCCGGTCGAAGGCACGCACCGCGTCGTCGGCGGGCACCTCGCCGTGCAGCAGCTGCAGCCGCGCCTCGGTGAGCCCGGCCAGCCGCAGCGGTTCGAGGGTGTCCAGCAGGCTGACCCATCGGCGCAGGGACATCGGGTGCACGTACTCGACGCCGCGCTCCGGCCGGGTCAGCGTCCAGCGCAGCACCAGCCCGTCCTCGCCGCTCCACGCGCCCAGCTGCGCCGAGCTGCTGGCGCAGACCGTCAGCAACTGGCGGAGCGCGTCGCGCAGCCGGGCCACGGTGCGGGCCCCGAAGGCGTCGGTCACCGGGCCGGCGGTGAGGAACCGGCGCACGGCAGCGGGGAAGCCGGCGCTGCCGTCGACGGTGGCGGCGGCGCGGCGCAGCCAGCGCACCTCGGCGTCGAACACCGACCGGCCCGGTTCGGTGAAGGGGTTCCAACCGGGCGGCACCTGCAGCCCCGGGATGCCGGCGGCCCGCGAGGCCAGGGCCCGGACGGCGGTCTGCACCCGCCGCAGCTCGGCGGTCAGCTCGGGGACGTCGCCGGGCTTGATCGAGGCGCCCGGGCGCAGCGCGGGGGTCAGCTGGTCCCGGACGGCGGCCAGCTTGCCGCGCCGCGCCACCCAGCTCGCCGCCGCGGCCTCCTGGGCCTGCACGAACAGGTCGGCCAGCGGCAGGTCGAGGGCGGCCGGGGTGAGCGCCTCCAGGCCGGGGTGCGGCGCGTCGGCCAGCGCGGCGATGTCGCCGAGCAGGTCGTCGGTGGCCGCCGCCCAGCGTGCGGAGCGCACCTCGTCGAGCACGGCCAGCCCGATCCGGGGGCCGCCGAGCAGGTGCACCAGGGCGTCCAGGTCCTCCGGGGTGCGGACGGCCCGCAGGACCGCGGCCAGCCCACCCTCGCCCGGCAGCTCCCGGATCGCGGCGTCGACGGCGACCGCGGCCTGCTGCACCTCGGTGATGTCGAGTTCGATGGTGTCGATGAAGGCCCACGCGTGCCCGGCCGACGGGTGGGCCAGGCCGGCGATGTCCGGCAGCAGCGCCAGCGCGCGGTGCACCTCGGTGACCACCTCGGCGGTGGCCCGAGCGGCGAAGCGGGCGGTCACCGGCAGCGGGTCGACGTCGGGGGCAGCGGCCAGCACCGCGGTGCGGGCAGAGTAGAGCGACAGGCCCGCGGGGTTGTCCGCGTGCAGCCGCTCCGCGTAGTGCTGCAGGCTGCGCCGGGCCGTCCGCAGCTCCTCGGCATCGGCCGCCAGGCCCTGGGCGTCGACGTCGACCGCGTGCTCCAGCGCAGCCCGGATCCGGGCCCGGACGACGGCCGGCCGGCTGCCCTTGTCGTGCAGGTCGAGCGCGAACGGGCCCATGCCGACCGCGTCGAGCCGGCGGGCGACGACGTCCAGCGCGGCGCGCTTCCCGGCGACGAACAGGACCCGCTTGCCCTCGGCGACGGCCCGGGTGAGCAGGTTGGTGATGGTCTGGGACTTGCCGGTGCCGGGCGCGCCCTCGAGCACGAACGTCCGCCCGGCGGTGGCCTCGGCGATCGCGTGCAGCTGCGCGGCGTCCGCGGGCACCGGGCACTGCGCGGCGAGCTCGTCCAGGTCGACCGGGTCGGCGGCGGCGGGCACCGGGTCGACGAACGCCTCTGTCGGGGCGTGCACCAGGTGGGCGACCAGCGGGTTGGTCACGAACTCGGCCCAGTGCTCGCCGAGGTCACGCCACAGCCGGTACGCCGCGACCGGCAGGACGGCCAGGTCCGCGGTCGCCTCGACCCGGTGGGGGAGCGAGGCGGCGGCCAGCGCCTCGCGCAGCGCCTGCAGCGCCGTGACCGGGTCGATGTCGGCGCCGTCGTCGGCCAGCGCGCTCAGCTCGGGCACGGTCAGCCCGTGCACCCGGCGGAGCTCCTCCAGCAGGCAGCCGTTCGGCAGGCTGCTCCCGGCCTCGTCGACCGTCAGCCGGTACTCGCCGCCGCGGGCGGGCGGGGTGAGGAGGACGGGGACGAGCACCAGCGGTGACCGCAGCGGGCGGCCGTCGAGCTCCCAGACCAGGCTGCCCAGGGCGAGGTACAGGCCGTTGGCGCCGGTCTGCTCGCCCACCGTGCGCGCCCGGTGGGCGAGGCCGCGCAGCCGGGACGGGTAGCCGGCGTGCGGGACGTCGACGTGCACCGATCGACGCTCGGTGAGCTGCTGCCGCAGCTGCTGGGGTGGCAGGTCGCCGGCGGTGCGCACCCCGGGCTCGGCCTGCACGCCGGCGACCCGGTCACTGGGCAGGAGGGTCAGCGTGGCCCCGCCGCTGACCAGTTCCGCCAGCGTCGCCAGCGAGTCCTGCGGCACCGTGAGCGGCAGCCCGGAGCCGTCGGTGGAGTCGATCAGCCGGTTGCGGGGGCTGAGGTCGAGCAGGTCGTCCTGCCACTGCTGGACCGGGGCCGGGGCAGGCGGGCGGTGGTCGGGCCCGGGCGCCGTCGGGGAGTCGGGGAGGGCCTGCGCGGCGGGGAGGGCCGGGGCCTGGGCCGCGGCCGGGTGCGGCTCGACCACCTGGACCGAGCCGTCCGCCGAGCGGGTGTGGACGGGCAGCGGGCGGACGCCGTCGAGGCGGGCGCGGTGGACGTCGGTGACGCCGAGGACCCGGGAGAGGTCACCGGACAACCAGGCGGTGTAGGCCGGGCCGTGCAGGTCGGGCGTGGTGTTGCCGCGGTCGGTCAGCAGGGTGGTCTCGACCAGGCCGATCACGCGCTGGTCGACCAGCTCCACCAGTGCGGCGACATCGGTGGTCGCAGCCGTCTCGGCGCTGCGCTCCTCCCGCCAGTAGCCCAGGAAGGCGTGCCCCTCGACCACCCACAGCAGCGGGCGCAGGCGGGCGTGCTCGAGGGCGGCGGCGAGGGTGACGACGGTGTCCAGGCAGGTGCCGGTCCGGCCGTGCAGGACCTCACCGGGGTCGCGGACGTGCTGCCCGGACTCGGTCCAGCTGGCCGGCGGCTGACCGTGCCGGACCTCGCGGCGGCGCACCGCCCAGGTGATCGCCTCGACCACCTCGTCGACCCGCTCGGGCCCGTCGGCGTAGCCGGTCATGCTGTCGCTGTCGGTGCCCTCCTGGAGGAGGGTGGCAGCGTCGGCGAGCAGCGCGGTGACCGCCGGGTGCTGCGGCTGCACGTGGGCGGCGAGCACCTCCAGGGCCAGTGGCAGGGGTGCGGCCAGCCACTCGGCGGCGGCCAGCACCGTCACCGGCACCCGGTGCTCGGCCCGCACCTGGCCTGCGGCCGTCAGCTCCACCTGCACCCAGCCCGGACGGCGCTCTCCGCCCCGCCGCAGGGTGGCCGGGTCGAGGGTGAGGCCGACGTCGTCGATCACCGTGGTGCGGCCGGCGTCCAGGTCGACCAACCGCTCGACGGCGGGGGCGAGCTCGCCCTGGGCGTCCTGCACGGACAGCCGGAGCACCGCCCCGCGGACGGTCGACGTGCTGCCGGCGAGGGTGAGCCGCGAGACGACCGGCACGGCGAGGGCGGCGAGCGCGTAGCTGACCACCGGGCTGACCCTGAGCTCCACCGAGACCGACGGCGAGGACGCCGCCGCCGGGCCCTCGGAGCTCACCTGGAGGTCGGCCGCGTTGCGCATGGAGTCTGTGTACCTCGTCGGACGGACCGTTCCGCTCAGGCGAGCCGCTCGTGGGGCGGGTGTGACAGCCGATGTCCGGTGAGGTCGGGGTGGGCCGATCCGCTCGGCGGTCTCGGTGTCGCCCCGGCCCGGTCGCTCAGAGGCGGGCGAGGGTGTCGCAGTCGGTGCAGAGGGCGTCGTAGAGCTCGGACTGCGGGGGCCACGGCACCGCTTCGTCCCGGGCCACGTAGGCGCCGCAGAGGGCGGTACGGCCACGTGCCCCGCTGAGCCCGAGGGTGGCGTGCGCCGGTCCGATGAGCCGCGCCGTCTGGCCGGCCGGGTCGTTCAGCGAGCCGACCATCATCACGGCCCGGGCCGTGCGGTAGGGGAAGGCCATGACGCCACGATGTGAGACGCCGGCGGCTGCGACGCGCGCAACACGCAGGCCGTGTCCGGGGTGTCACCTCACCAGCCCCAGCCACCCCGGCAGGCGTCCGGTGGCCCGGCCGGCCCGACCCCGGACACAGCAGTACCGCCGCCGTTGGCCTTCCCCCAGGCCAACGGCGGCGGTACTGGAACTGCTGTGCGTACGGACCAGTGGGCTGGTCCGGGTGGGTCAGGCGGCGAAGCCGGCCTTGTCCACCTTGCGGTGGTAGCGCTCGCCGAGCTTGCCGCCGAGCACGGCGCCGAGCAGCGTGACCAGCAGGACGGCGACCAGGGCGATAATGCCGGCGGTCGTGAGGGTGCCCTCGTCGATCGGGATGCGCGGCAGGTTCAGGTCGGAGAGCACGTTGAACTCCGAGCCGAGGACCGCGCCGGCGATGGCCAGGGCGAGGACGACCAGCAGGCCGACCACCCACACCGCGATGCCCTGTCGAGCACCGTCGAAGCGGGCCATCCGGCCGGCGACGTAGCCACCGGCCAGGTAGGCCAGGAAGAGGACGACGAGCAGCGCGATGCCGCCGCCGATCCCGATGCCGCTGGCGTTGGACGCGGCCTCGTCGACGGAGGGGACGCCCTCGGTCAGCCCGATGGCGACCCCGGCGGCGGAGATCGCCGCGATGAGCAGGACGGCCAGGCCGTTGGCGGACAGCCAGCCGAAGAAGGCGGCACCCCACTTGATGCCACCGAAGCGGTCGTGCTGGCGGTCGACGGCGTCGTGGGCGGTGCCCCGGCTGGCGCGGGCGCCGGTGCCCGGGTCCACGTCGTTGTTGCGGAAGCTGGTCGTCTTGTCGCCGACCGAGGTGCTGCGGTCGGACGGGTCGGAGGGGGCGGTGCTGCCGGTCATGGTCGCTCCAGGGAAGAAGTCGTCACAGTCGGCGGGCGAGCAGCCGCTCGCCGACCGTGACGAGTGCAGGGGCGACCGGCGGGCGGGGCTGGCCGGCACGGTCGCGGGGTGGTGCGGGGTCGGCCCGCCGTGTGGCGGGCCGACCCGGTGGATCAGCGGCGGTCGGTGTCCCGGACGCCGTCGACGTCGCTCTCGATCTGCTCCTTGCGGACCGTGTCGGTCACGGTCTCCTGCTCGGTGACCGTCTCGGTCTCCAGGCGCACGCGCTCGACGGGGACGGTCTCCTTGGCGACCACCGGACGCTCGGCGTGCAGCACGACCTCGTGCTCCTCCTCGGAGATGGCCGGACCGGCCAGCGCCTCGTCACGGTTGGCGTCGGTGATCGGCTCGCGCTCGAGCCGGACCTCCTCGTGCGAGACCGGAACGGTCGTCGTCACCTCCTCGGTGACGACGTACTTGCGCAGGCGCGCCCGGCCGGCCTCGACCTGCTGGGTGCCGACCCGGATCTGCTCCTCGGAGCGGGTCATCGCGTCGTCGGTCGTCGGGCCGGACGTGTCGTGGCCGACGGTCCCGTGACGGTTGGCGTCGGTCCCGACCGTGTCGGTCCGGGCGGTGTCGACCCGGGCGGTGTCGGTGCCGACGCCCACGCCGTAGTAGCGGTAGAGCTCGGTCTCCTCCTCGGGGCTGAGGTGACCCTGGTCGGCGTCCACCCGGGGGGCGTCCTTGACCTTGGACTTCTGGTAGGGGACGCGGAGGGTGCCGTCCGCGACCGTGGCGTCGGTCAGCGGGACGAAGGTCTCCGAGGTGCCGAACATGCCGGTGCTGACGGTGGCCCACTCGGGGCTGCCGGTCTGGTCGTCCAGGTAGACCTGGCCGACCTTGCCCAGCTTGTCGCCGTCGGCGTCCACGGCGTTGCTGCCGATGATGGAGGTGATGTCCTGCTGCGTGATCACGGGCGTTCCCTTCCAGGGGTTCTGGGTTGACCGGTGCGGACCGTCTCGGGACGGCCGGTCGCCGAACGCCTCTGTGCCCGACCGTTTACGCCGTAAACGAGACCAAGGTCAGATTCTCGGATCCTCCTCGGCCGGGGCCGGGTGTGATCAGAGGTCGCCGACGTCGCCGCCGGAGTTCTTCGCCTCGTGCAGCACCCGCTCCAGCCGGTCCAGCAGGTTCTCCAGCGACTCCTCGAACTCCGCGGCCGACTTGTCCTGACCGAGCAGCGGCTCGGTCCGCGCCAGGTTCGGGTACTCGGCGAAGTCGGTCTCCTCCTGGGCCTGCGGGTCGCCCTCGGGCTGGTCCAGCAGGCTCACCTGCGCACCGATCTGGGTGACCTCGAGCAGCAGGTGGCCGAGCAGGAAGCTGGAGTAGGCGCGGTACGCGGCGACGGCGGCCTGGTCGGAGAAGCCGGCGTCCTGCAGCGTGCCGAGGAAGGACTCGACCAGGCGCAGGCTGCGCAGCGGTGGGCGCACCCAGGGCGCAGCCGGCGGACGGCTGGCCACCAGCGGGAAGACCGCCGGGTGGGCCAGTGCGATCCGGCGCATCCCGTGCGCCAGCCGGACCAGGTAGTCCTGCCAGCCGGAGTGGTCACCGATGTAGACGTCGTCGCCGTCCTCGTCGTCCCAGAGCGTCTCCACGACCCGGTCGACGACCCCGTCGAGCAGGTCCTCCCGGCCGGGCACGTACCGATACAACGCCATCGCCTCGACGCCCAGCGTGGAGCCCAGCCGGCGCATGGTGAGGGCGGCCAGGCCCTCCTCGTCGATGAAGTCGACGGCGGCCTGCAGGATCTTGTCCCGGTCCAGGCCGGCTGGACGGGTCAGTTCGCTGGCCGCCTCGGGGCCCTCCGTCACGGCCACCAGGTCGGGGTCGCGCACGTCGTCACTCGTCTGCTCACTCATCGTCGCCACCGTTCACCTCCTCGTGTCCCCCCACTGTCCACGTCGTCGCCCGTTCAGGGCACGGTTCCCCTGGCCGCTACCCAGTGCGAGGGGGCTACTCGGCACCGGATGTGACGACGGTCATCGCGGGCACACCGCTTGCTGTTGTTAGCACCTGGGTCGTGCTGGGCATGCAGCAGGGGTCCGGTCACACCCGACCCGTTGGAGTCCCCGATCCGGGTCGCCCAGGCGCGCACCGACGCCGTCCGCCGGGAGCTGGAGCAGAACGCCCAGCACGCGGCCGAGCGCAGCGCCGCCATCGCCGACCAGCTGCGCGAGCTCGGCGGGGTGACCGACGTCGTCACGCCGGTGCTCGGCCGGCTCGGCGCCCTGGTCAAGTGCACGCTGGAGCAGGCGGAGCCGATCGACGAGGCGCTGCTGCAGGACCTCCAGCTGGAGCACCAGCTCCTGGACCGCGCCACCTACCTCAAGGTGCTGGCCGACACCGCCGGGCAGTCGGAGGTGAAGGCGCTCGCCGAGCGGCTGGTGACGGCGCACTCGGCCACCGTCGAGTGGCTCACCGTCGTCCTCGCCGAGCAGGCGCTCGGCGGCCCCGCGGCGCTGGTGGCCACTCCGTTCCAGCGGGTGGCCGGTGGCGCCACCGAGCTGGCGAACCTGCCGGTCCGGTTCGCGGCCACCACGGTCAACCGGGCCGTGGCCACCGCGCAGCACGCCGGTGAGCAGGCCGGTGCCTCCACCGGCGCTGTGCGGGAGACCCTCTGAGCTCCCAGCTCCGGCCCGCCGTACGGCGGGCCGGAGCCGGGCACGTCCCGCGTCCGGCCGACCACCGTGTGCGAGGCCACTCGGTCGTACACGAGACGCTGGTCACGATCGGGTTACAGCCTGCTGGCTTCGGGAAATGCTGGTTCTCATGACCACTGTGCCTGAGGTCGCCACCACCCCCGAGGTGCTGGAGAGCGAGTTCTCGCTCGTGACCGCCGTGACCCGGCTGAACTTCCTGAGCCGGCGCGACAACGTCGCCATCGACGGCCCCAACGACCGTGCGGACGACGACGACGACTGGGCCAGCTTCAAGGCACTCGGCACCTCGTTGGACGTCGACGAGGCCCTCGAGCTGCTCGCCCTCGGCGAGGTCGTCGCCCGCAAGGCCCACGCCCACCGCCAGCTCGGCATCCGAGCGGCGCTGCGTGGCGGTGCCGACTGGCAGCAGATCGGGCGGGCGCTCGGCATCTCGCCGCGGGCCGCCTGGGAGCGACACGTCAGCTGGCTGGACGGCCAGGCGGCGGCGCGCCGCGACGGGGACGTCGAGGCGCTGGACGCCCACACCGTCGCCGCTGCCCGCCAGCTCGCCGGCCGCCGGCCCGCCTGACCCGCTACTCGAAGTACCGCCGGGGCACCTGGACCAGCATCTGGTCCAGGTGCCCTTCGCTCGCTCCGCGCTCCCGCAGCATCGGCAGCACGTCCTGCGGGACGTGGGTGAAGTTCCAGTTCGGCATCGCCTGGGTCATCGCGGTGCGCGCCTCCCCGGGGAACCAGTCGATGTAGCAGCTGGCGTCCTGGCTGAGCACCATCCGGTCGGCGTAGCCCTGCTCGGCCAGCGCGACGATGGTGTCCACCCGCGCGCTGGTCGGGTTGTAGAGGTCCAGGCCGAACCGGTCCATGCCCAGGATGCAGCCGGCGTCGGCCAGTTCCTTGAGGTGGTCGAGGTCGTTGCTGTCGCCGGCGTGACCGATGACCACCTTGGTCAGGTCGGCGCCCTCCTCGCGGAGCACCTGGACAGCCAGTCGGCCGGTCTGTGCGGCGGCTGAGGTGTGCACGGTGATCGGCGCCCCGGTTTCCCGGTGGGTGGCTGCGACGGCCCGCAGGGTGCGCTCGACGCCCGGAGTGAGCCCCTTGGCCTCGACGGCGCACTTGAGGAAGGCGGCGTGCACGCCGGTGTCGGCGATGCCGTCGCGGACGTCCCGGGTGAAGTCGTCGACCATCGGGTCGGTGGGCGTCTCGATGAGGGTGCCCGGCCCGCGATGGGCGTACTGGAACGGAATCTCGTCGTAGGTGTACAGCCCGGTGGCCACGATGATGTTCAGCTCGGTCTGCGCCGCCACCCGCTGTACCCGGGGCAGGTAGCGGCCCAGCCCCCACACCGTCGGGTCGACGATGGTGTCGATCCCCAGGCCCTTCAGCTCGTTCAGCTTGGACACCGCATCGGCGACCCGCTCCTCCTCGTCCCACCAGTCGCCGGTGCCGTAGTTCTGCTGGTGCTCGGTGGAGAGCACGAACACGTGCTCGTGCATGAGCGTGCGGCCCAGCTCGGCGGTGTCGATCGGGCCACGGACGGTGTGCACGGTGGGCATGCGAGCTCCCTTGCTCGAGGTCAGGTCACCGGTGCAGCACCGCGAACGTGGCGACGGCGTGCACCAGGCTGCGGCCATCCTGCTCGACGTCGGCCTCGCACACCGTCAGGTGCTCGCCCTGCTTGCTGACCCGGCCGGTGACCTGGAGGGTGCCGGGACCGCCGGGCCGCAGGTAGGTGATGGTCAGCTGGCTGGTGGCCGGCACGTCGTCCTCCCCGGTGCGGCTGCGCACGGCCTGGCCCATCGCGGTGTCGACCAGGGTGGCCAGCACCCCGCCGTGCAGCGTGCCCGCCTCGTTGAGGTGCTGCTCGGTGACGTCCAGCCGGAGGTGCGCCTCCCCGTCGTCCGCCGTCCGGTCGTACACGCCGAGGGTCTCCACGAAGCGTTGGGGGTCTGTCATCCCCGCCCGCTACCCGGCGGTGTGTCAGCGACCCATCGACATGTCGACCGGGGAGAGAGCGGTGGCCATCTGATCACCTCAGGTGATCACATGGGTGCGAGAAGGCATTAGCGCTCATCACGCTGTGTGTCTAGGGTCACGTCGGCACAGGGCCATACCGCGCGAGGAGGACAACCATGACACCGCTTCACCGCGCTGTGACCAGTTCCCGGACTCCTGAGGTGGCAGAGCAGGACGTCGACGTCGACGGCGCCCGGATGCGCGTGCTGACCGCCGGCAGCGGCCGGGCACTGGTCTACCTGCACGGGGTCGGGGACCTCGGCGGGTGGCTGCCCTTCCTCGCCGACCGGGCCCGTTCGTACCGGGTCGTCCGGCCGGACCACCCGGGCTTCAACGGCAGCGAGAACGCCGACGTGACCACTCCCGCCGACGTCGCCGGGCGACATGCCCGGCTGCTGGACCGGCTGGGCCTGACCGACGTCACGGTCGTGGGCTGCTCCTTCGGCGGCTGGGTCGCCGCCGAGCTCGCCCGGCTCGAGCCGCGTCGGGTGCAGAGGCTGCTGCTGATCGACCCCGCCGGCATGCCGGCACCGGAGCCGGCGCCGCGCGTCCTGGACCTGGCCCCGGCCGAGTCCGCCGAGCTCACCTTCCACGGCGTCTCCGCCCGGGAAGCCGCCGTCGCGCGGGCCCGGCAGCTGGCCGCCACCGACCCCGCCGCCGCCGCCCGCGAGCTGCGCAACCGGACCACTGCCCGCCGGCTGGCCGGCGACCCGTACATGCACGACCCGGAACTCCCGGCCAGGGTCGCCGGGCTGCGCCAGCCGGTGCGGTTGCTGTGGGGGGCGTGCGACCGGATCGTGCCCCCATCGCACGCCCGCGCCTGGACCGCGGCGCTGCCGCAGGCGGAGCTGGCGGTCGTGCCCGACACGGGGCACCTGCCGCACGTCGAGCAGCCCACGGTGTCCGCCGAACTCGCCCGGCTCGACTGAGCGGCGGCGGACATGGAGCTCAGGCACCTGCGCTACTTCGTCTCCGTCGCCGAGGAGCTGCACTTCCGCAAGGCCGCGGAGAAGCTGCACATCGTCCAGCCGGCGCTGAGCAAGCAGATCAGCGCCCTGGAGAAGGAGCTCGGCGTCCAGCTCCTGGAGCGCGACCGGCGGCACGTCACGCTCACCGAGGCCGGCCGGGTCTTCCTGGAGGAGGCCCTCGAGGTCCTGGCCCAGGCCGACGGGGCGGTGGCCCGGGCCCGGGCGGTGAGCCGGGGTGAGGTGGGCCGGCTGAACATCGGGTTCATCCAGCCGGCGTTGGCCGACCTGTTGCCGCGCTCGCTGCAGGCGTTCCGGCAGCACTACCCCGGCGTGCTGCTGACCCTCAGCGAGGCCACCAGCCGGATGGCGGTGGAGCGGATCTCCAGCCGGAACATGCACTTCGCCTTCACCCGGCTGCCGATCGACGCCCGTCCGGACCTGAGCACCGAGGTGCTCAGCGAAGAGCCGGTGCTGCTGGTCGTGCCGCGCGACCACCGGCTGGTGGAGCGCGGCTCGGTGCGGCTGCCAGACCTGGCGGGGGAGGACGTCATCCTCATCGACCGCAAGGTGGAACCCGAGCTGCACGATTACTACGTCGCCCTGTGCAACGACGCCGGTTTCAGCCCACACGTCGCGCACGAGGTCAACAGCACCTCGGTGGCCATCGGCTTGGCGGCCGGCGGGCTGGGCGTGGCGTTCGCGCCCTCCTCCGCCCGGCTCGCCGCCCAGCACGGGGTCGCCTACCTGCCGATCGAGGGCGAGGCTCCGCGGCTGACCATGGGGGCGTTGTGGCACTCCGGCCCGCGGCCCACGGTGCTGGACAACTTCTTGCGGCTGCGTCCCTGGGAGGCCGCGCCGCCCCCGGCAGTCCGCACCCGTGCGGTGCCGGTGGTGTCCCGTGGCGTCTGAACCGACCTGCGGGCGGCCGCTCGCCGGGCTGCCGGGAAGCAGCCTCGGGCAGTTCCGACACCGCCGTTCCGGCTGATTCCCCAGGGTCATCAATTGAGAACATCCGAGTTCTCCGCGGAATGTCCTCGCTGGCTACTGTGAACTGCGACACGCCCACCGGGACGAAGTCAGGAAAATGGCCGTACCGTGCCGTTTCGTCCCGCACACATCAATGACGATGGAAAGAGGTGCGACCCGTGAGGAATGGTCGTCGAACGACGTCTGCCGCGGCACTCTCCGTGGCAGTGCTGCTGGGCGTCACCGCCTGTGGCGGAGACTCCGACGACGGTGGTGGTGGGTCGTCCGCCTCCGAGGGAGGGGCCACCACGGTGACCGTCAGCTACAACCCGGCTTCCCAGTTCGCCCCGATGTTCGTCGGGATGGACCAAGGCATCTTCGAGGAGCACGGGGTCCAGCTCGAGCTGGTGCCGCAGACCGACGTCGCCGCGATCATCTCCGGCGTCGCGAGCGGGCAGTACGACTTCGGGTTCGCCACCGTCGTGCACGTCATCAACGCCCGGGCCAACAACATCCCGATCAAGGCGGTCGCCACCCCGGACGGCCAGCAGGCCGTAGAGGAGGCCCCGGACATGGGCAACGCCCTGGTCGCCGGACCCGACTCGGGCATCAGCGACGCCGGGGACCTGGAGGGCAAGACCCTCGGTGTCATCGGTCTGGCCTCGCTGAACACCCTCGCCGCCCAGGAGCTCGCCGACGCGGCCGGCGTCGACCCCACCAGCATCCAGCTGGTCCAGATGCCGTTCGGTCAGATGCCGGCGGCACTGGCCGCCGGCGACATCGACGCGGCCGTGGTGCAGAGCCCGTTCATCGCCGAGGCGGTGGCCAGCGGGTCGACGGTCATCGCCAAGCCCAACGTAGAGCTGTTCGCCGACTCCGCCGTGGGCCTGTTCACCACCAGCGAGCAGAAGATCGCTGAGGACGAGGAGGTCGTCCGTGGCTTCGCCGCCGCCATGGTCGAAGCGCAGGAGTACGCCGCGGCGCACGTCGACGAGGCCCGGCAGACGCTGGTCGAGCACCTCGGCCTGACTCCCGAGGCGGCCGCGGCGGCGACCTGGTGCACCACGTGCACGCCGGAGCTGGACACCGATGGCTTCGCCACGGCGCAGGAACTGATGGAGAAGTACGCCGGCCTGGAGGACGCCCCGGGCGTCGACGAGTACGTCTGGAAGCCGGCGCTGGACCTGTGATCCCGGGGTCCGGTGCGGGCCGGCTCGAGCCGGCCCGCACCGGACCCCTCCTCCGGGGGCCTCCCGCCCCCGACCCCGTGCACGTGTCGACGATGAGGTTGAGCATGTCCGTGATCTCGCGGTTCGCCCGGGTGGCCATGGTGCCGCTGGCGACGCTGGCGCTGGTGCTGGCGCTCTGGCAGGCGGTCACTGCCGGCGGCCTGTTCCGCCCCGACCAGTTCCCCACCATGACCGCCACGCTGCAGGCGCTGGCCACCGCGCTCGGTACCGAGGCCCTGTGGTCCACCGTCGGCGCCACCCTGCAGGGCTGGGCCATCGGCCTCGCCGTCGCCGCTGTGCTGGCCGTCGTCGTCGGCTCGCTGCTGGCGGCCAACGACACCGCCTTCCGCAGCGCGGCCAGCGTGATCGAGCTGTTCAAAGCGATCCCGGCGATCGCGATCCTCCCGCTGGTGATCCTGGTGCTGGGGTCGACGCTGGACATGAAGGTCTTCCTGGTCGCCTTCGGCGCCTTCTGGCCTTTGGTGGTCCAGGTCGTCTACGGCGTCCGGTCGGTCGACCCGACCGTCCGCGACACCGCCCGGGTCCTCGGCGTGCGCGGGATCCGGCGGTTCCTCACCGTCACCATCCCCAGCGCCTCGCCGTACATGGCGACCGGGCTGCGGATCGCCTCGGCCAGCGCGCTGATCCTCTCCGTCGTCGCCGAGCTCGTCGGCGGCGCCGAGGGCATCGGCCGGGCGATCCTCTTCGCCCGCAACGCCGGCGTCACGTCCTACCCGACCATGTACGCCTACATCCTGGTCTCCGGTCTGCTCGGCATCGTGCTGACCGGCGCGTTCTTCCTGGTCGAGAAGAAGGCCATGCACTGGCACGAGAGCCAGCGCAACGCCAAGAACAACGAGTTGGGGGCCCGATGACCACCGCGACGACCGGCAGCACGGCAGCGGGACAGGACGCCGGCCGCACCGGCTCGGCGAGTGCCAGCGGTGTCGCGCCGGGCGCCGCCGTCCCGGTCACCGACGTGCCCAGCACTCAGGTCACCGGCGCCCCGGGCGGACGCCGTCCGAGCCGGGCCCGGGCCCGCGGCCGCAACGTGTTGCTGGCGCTCTGGCTGCCCGTCGTCCTGCTGGTCGGCTGGTGGTTCCTGTCCGCGAACAGCACCTCGCCGTACTTCCCGCCGCTGCAGCAGATCCTGCAGTCGGTGTGGGACGAGTGGGTTGTCGGCGACGCCAAGCAGCAGTTGCTGCCCAGCCTCCGCAACCTCGCGGCCGGCTTCGTCGGGGGCTCGCTGATCGGCGTGCTCGGCGGCGCGCTGCTGTGGCGGCTGCCGGTGCTGCGCAAGGGCGCCAACCCGGTCGTCTACTTCCTCTACGTGCTGCCCGCCCCGGCGCTGCTGCCGGCGATGATCGCGCTGTTCGGGCTGGGCGAGGCGCGGCAGATCGCGCTGATCGCCTTCGGTGCCACCTGGCCGGCGCTGCTGAACACCCTCGACGGCATGCGGGGCATCGATCAGGTCAAGTTCGACACTGCCCGGGCGATGCGGTTCAGCTCGCTGCGCACCGTCACCACGGTGGTGCTGCCGGGAGCCTCGCCGCAGATCGCCGCCGGCCTGCGGGCCAGCCTCCAGGTCTCGATCATCCTCATGGTGGTCAGCGAGATGATCGCCGCCTCCGAGGGCATCGGGTACTTCATCCTCCAGGCCCAGACCGTCTTCGCCATCGTGACGATGTGGGGCGGGATCGTCGTCCTCTCCGTGTTGGGCACGCTGCTCAACTACCTGTTCGTCTTCGCCGAGCACCGGCTGCTGCGCTGGTACTACGGCTCCCGCGCCGTCGGCACCGACAAGTCCTGACGGCCCCTCCCGCACCCCCTCCTCGCACCTCCCCGGCACGGAATCGGAGACACGGCATGACCCAGACCCTCGGTGCACACGCGGCCGGCTCGACCCCCGGCGGCTCCGCCGTCCTCGACGTCGTCGGCCTGCGCAAGGTGTTCAACGCCGGCCGGCCGGACGAGCGGATGGCCATCGACGACGTCACGTTCAGCGTGGCCAAGGGCGAGTTCGTCTGCATCGTCGGGCCCAGCGGCGCAGGCAAGACGACGCTGCTGCGCTGCATCTCCGGCCTGTCGGCGCCCAGCCGGGGGAGCGTGGAGTTCGAGGGCACCCCGCTCTCCGGCGTGCCCGATCAGCTGGGTGTGGTCTTCCAGGACTACGGCCGCTCGTTGTTCCCGTGGTTCACCAACGGCAGCAACATCGCCCTCCCGCTCAAGGCGCGGGGGGTGGGCAAGGAGGAGCGGCGGAAGCGGGTCGCCGAGGTGCTCACCGAGGTGGGCCTGGGGCACGTGGAGAAGCAGTACCCCTGGCAGCTGTCCGGCGGCATGCAGCAGCGGGTGGCGATAGCCCGCACGCTGTCCTACCAGCCCGACCTGCTGCTGATGGACGAGCCGTTCGCCTCGGTCGACGCGCAGACCCGCTTCGACCTGGAGGACCTGATCCTCAAGGTCCGCGAGGAGGTCGGCATCACCGTCGTGCTGGTCACCCACGACATCGACGAGGCGATCTACCTGTCCGACCGGATCGTCGTGCTGTCCGGCTCGCCGAGCAAGGTGCGGGAGATCGTCGACGTGCCCCTCGGGCGCCGGCGTGACCAGGTCGCCACCCGCTCGAGCGAGCAGTTCCTCGAGCTGCGCAAGCACCTGCTCTCCCTCGTCATGCCGCACTGACGTGACCGTCGGTACGACGATCGGGCGGGCTCCCTCGGCGACCACCACGGTCGTCGAGCAGCTCGCCGCGACGATGGCAGCGCTGGGGACGACGGACCTGTTCACCCTGATGGGCGCGGGCAACCTGCGGCTGGTGCACCACCTGGCCACCGGGCACGGGGTCGCCGTGCACCACCTGCGGCACGAGAACGGCGCGGTGGGGGCGGCCGACGGGTGGGCGCGGGTCACCGGCCGGGTGGGTTGGTGCACCGTCACCCAGGGGCCGGGGTTCACCAACACGCTCACCGCCCTGCTCACCGCCGACCGGGCGCACTCGCCGGTCGTGCTCATCACCTCCGACTCCTCGGGGCTGTCGGCCCGGCAGGCGCCGTTCGCCGGCGGCGTGCAGGGACTGGACCCGGAGCTGCTGCTCGACCCGCTCGGCCTGCCGGTGGTCCGCGCCCGCGCGGAGACCGCGGCCGCCGACCTGGTCACCGCCCACCGGCGCGCGGTCGAGGAGTCGCGGGTGGTGGTGTTCGTGGTGCCCGTCGGCATCGACCTGCTGCCGGCCGGCGACCCGCCGGCCGTCGCGGCCCCGGTCCGCCGCCCGGTCCCCGAGCCGGACGCCGCAGCGCTGGCTGCGGCGGTGGCCGCGATCGCGTCGTCCCGCCGTCCGGTGGTGGTGGCCGGCCGGGGAGCGGTGGAGTCCGGCGCCGGGCCGGCGTTGCGCCGGCTGGCCGCGCTCACCGGCGCCCACCTGGCGACGACGGTGCGTGCGCTCGGGCTGTTCGAGGGCGACCCGGCCGACCTCGGCATCCTCGGCGGCTTCTCCACCCCGGAGGCGGCAGCGGTGGTCGCCGAGGCCGACTGCCTGGTGGCGGTGGGCACCTCGCTGAACTTCTTCCACACCCGCCGGTCGCAGTTCGTCACCGGCCGCACGGTGGTGCACGTCGACGCCGACGCCGCCGCGTTCACCGCGTTCGACGAGCCGACGGTGGCGGTGCGGGGCGACGCCCGGGCAGTTGCCGAGCGGCTGGGCGCGGAGCTCGCCGGCCGGGTGGGGGAGCGGGCGCGGGCGGTCGCCCCGGTGCCTGGCGGCTTCGCCGACGTCTCGGCGCCCGGCCGGATGGACCCGCGCGCGGTCTCGGTCGAGCTGGACCGGCTGCTCCCGCGGCCCCGCCGGGTCTACGTCGACAACGGGCACTTCGGGGGCTTCCCGATCATGCACATGACCCACGACCGTCCCGGCTCGCTGGTCTGGCTGCCGGAGTTCGGCGCGGTCGGCAGTGCGCTGGCCGCCAGCGCGGCCGGCGCGCTCGCCGAGCCCGACGGGCAGGCGGTGCTGTTCATCGGCGACTGCGGCTTCTACCTGACCATGGGCGACCTCGAGCTGGCCGTGCGCGAGCGCCTGCCACTGGTGGTGGTCTGCATGAACGACGGGGCGGCGGGGTCGGAGCTGGCGCACATGAAGGACTGGTCGGTGCCGCCGGAGCAGGCGGTCTTCGGCTACGCCGACCTGGCCGCCGCCGCGCGGGGCATGGGTGCGCAGGCCGCGCTGGTCCAGGAGGTGGCCGGGCTGGCACCGGCGCTGCGCGACTGGGACCCCGCGGCCGGGCCGATGTTCCTGGACTGCCACATCAGCCGGGACGTCCGCTCGCCGCTGTACGACCACGTCTGACCGTCGGGCCGGTTGGGGGCGGGGCGCCGCCCACCGGCCCGACGACCTCAGCCGGTCGGTGCGACGAAGGTCTTGGCGGCGGAGCCCCGGCCCTCGGCCAGCTCCGCGAACGCCGCGGGTGCCTCGTCGATCGTCACCAGCCGCACCGACTCCGGCGGCCGCACCGTCCCGGCCCGCAGCCAGCCGACCGCCCGCTCGAAGTCGGCCCGGTCGAAGCAGTTGGCCCCGACGATGGAGATCTCTCGGCGGATGACGGAGAACCAGGGCAGCTCGGTGACGTCGCTGTGCAGCCCGACCATCACCACCTGACCGCCGGCCCGGGCCAGTTGCACGCCGGCGGCCCGGGTGGCGGCGGTGCCCACGACGTCGAACACCACGTCGAACCCGTCCTCGGCCCGCTGGGCCGCCAGGGGGCCTACCTCCTCGGTCGACCCGACGGTGACGTCGGCGCCGGCCTCGGCGGCGGCGGCCCGGCGCCGGGAGTGCGGCTCGACCACGGTGATCTCCGGGATGCCGGAGAGCCGGGCGGCCTGCACCAGCAGCCCACCGACCGAGCCGGCGCCGATGACCAGGGCCGCCCGCGGCCGGGCGGGCAGTGCGAGCTGGACGTCGTGGCACGCCTGGGCCAGCGGCTCGGCGGTCGCGGCGAGCTCGTCGCTCACCCCGTCACCCAGGGCCACCAGGTTGCGCACGGGCGCCGCGACCCGCTCGGCGAATGCGCCGGGCCGGTGCACGCCGATGATCTCCAGGCGCGGGCAGAGGTTGTCCCGGTCGCTGCGGCAGGCCCAGCATTCGCCGCAGGTCACCTGCGAGTTGACGGTCACCCGGCAGCCGACCCAGCCCCCGTCCGCGGCGTCGCCGACCGCGGCGACCACGCCGGAGAACTCGTGCCCGCGCACGTCACCGGGCCGGGCGATCCCCATCCGCCCGCGGTAGGCGGAGACGTCGGAGCCGCAGATGCCGGCCCGGTGCACCGTGACCACCGCCTCGCCCGGGCCGGCGACCGGCTCGTCGGCGTCGGCGGCGGTCATCTCGTCCGGGCCTGCCCAGCGCAGCGCCCTCATGCCGGCCGCGGCAGTCCGCGGGCGGCCTCGGCGCCGCCCAGCCCCTCGTGCATCGCGCTGCGGAAGAAGATCAGCGGGTCGGCGTCGTGCCGGTTCGTGGCGGCGGTGACCGAGCCGATCAGCAGCATGTGGGTCGCCTGCTCCAGTGCCGCGGACAGCGTGCACTCGATGGAGCCGGCGGCGCCGGCCAACAGCGGGGCGCCGTTGACGCCCGCCGCCCAGTCGACGTGGGCCATCTTGTCCGGCTCGCGGGAGGCGAACAGCCGGGCCACGGCCTGCTGGTCGGCGGCGAGGATGTTCACCGCGAAGCTGCCTGCGGCCTCGATCGCCTGCCAGGTCCGGGACTGGCGGGCGAGGCAGACGATCACCTGCGGCGGTTCGGCCGACAGCGAGGTGAACGAGTTCACCGTGCCGCCCTGCGGGCCGTCGGGCCCGGTGCTGGTCACGACCGTCACGCCGGTGGCGAAGGTGCCGCAGACGGCACGGAAGGCCAGCGGGTCGGGCGCGGGCAGGAGCGGTGCCGGCGGGGTGGCCTCGATCGTCATCCGGGTGGTCCTCTCCTCGCGACGTCGTCGTCGTCCGATCGGCACGTGCGCAGCACGGTGGCGCCGTTCTGTCCTGCTCTGTCTACGGCAGCGGACGGCTTCTCCGCCAATGCCCAGATAATTCCTGTGATGCCGTTCCGTGCTCTGTGCAGGAATGGCGCGGCCGCTCATTCCCCGGAGTTATGAGCAACGCACTGGTGCTCATCACTCGGGCATCGAGAATGCGTCATGGATCGCCTAGGTTCAGGACGACGGCGGCGCAGTCGGCGTTTCCCACGATGACGTAGGAGCTGAGCATGACGACCGTAGAAGTGGACCGGACTACCTCGGTCACGGGGTTCGACGCCGGCGCGGTCCTGCACGATGCCGCAGCGCTGCACGACCTGGTCGACGCGCACGGACCGGAGAACGACCGGGCCGGGCGGATCGCTGAGCCGGTCGTCGAGGCGCTGTACGCCAGCGGGGCCATCTCGGTCTTCACCCCCCGCGGGCTGGGCGGGGCGGAGATGAGCCCGCGGCAGTCGATGGACCTCTTCCGCACGTTGTCCTACGCCGACCCCTCCACCGGCTGGGTCACCATGGCGCTGGGTCTGGCCACCGGCCTGGCCGGGGCCTTCTTCGACCGGGACACCGCCGAGGAGCTGTTCGCCACGCCCCGGCTGGGCATCGCCGGTCAGGGGACCCGCCCCGGGCGGGCGGTGCCGGTCGACGGCGGTCACCTGCTCAGCGGGGAGTGGGCCTTCGCCTCCGGCATCAAGCACGCGACCCACCTGCACACCGCCGCGGCGGACACGGCGACCGGGGAGTCCCGGTTCTTCATCGTCCCGGTCGAGCAGGTCACCTTCATCGAGAACTGGGACGTCCTGGGGCTGCGCGGCACCGGCAGCATCGACTACACGCTGTCCGACGTCTTCGTGCCGGCCAGCCACAGCTACCCGAGCCTGAGCACCGAGCCGGTGACCGGGGGCGATCTCTACCGGATCGGCATCGGCAACTTCGCCAGCCTCAACCACGGCGCCTGGGCGCTGGGGGTGGGCCGCCGGCTGCTCGACGAGCTCGCGGCCGTGGTGCGCGCCAAGGCCGGGCAGCCCGGTGGGCAGGCCAGCAGCGACAGCTTCGCCGAGCAGTACGCCGCAGCCGAGGTCCGGCTGCGCGCCGCCCAGGCCCTGCTCTACGAGGTCTGGGAGGAGATCGAGGCGGTGCTGGCCGCCGGCGACGCCCTCCCGCTGCGGCTGGAGACGCTCAACCGGGCCGCGCTGAACAACGCCACCTGGAGCACGCACGCGATCGCGGAGTTCGTCTACAAGTCCGGCGGCACCGGCGCGCTGCGCTCCGGGACCATCCAGCGGCTGTTCCGCGACGTCCACGGCGGGACCCAGCACATCTCGTCCTCGCCGATGATCATGCAGTCCGCCGGCCGGGAGCTGGCCGGCCTCGCCGACGGCAAGCGGTGGGTGCACTTCTCGCTCAAGTGACCGCTGGGTCCGTGCCGCCCGACCCGAGACCGAAGGAGTTCTCACCATGAGCATCGACACCCATGCCGCGCCGGCGCAGGAGTTCGGCGACCAGGCGGACCTGCAGGAGCTGTACCGCGACCTCGCCGCGGTCGACCTCCGCCCGCTCTGGACGATCACCGAGCAGTTGCTGACCCCGACCCCGCGGCCGGCCGCCGTGCCGTGGTTGTGGTCGGCGGCGACGATGAAGCCACTGGCCCGCCGGGCCATCGAGCTGGTGCCCGTCGAGCGCGGCGGCGAGCGGCGGGTGCTCAGCCTGCAGAACCCCGGGCTGGGCGGCCGGCCGTACGCCGTCGGCACGCTGTGGGGTGCGCTGCAGTGCCTCGGGCCGCGCGAGGTCGCCCCGGCGCACCGGCACACCCCGGGCGCCATCCGCTTCGTGCTCGAGGGGGAGGGTGTCTGGACGACGGTCGACGGCGACGCCTGCGACATGCGCCCCGGCGACCTGGTGCTCACACCGTCGATGAACTGGCACGACCACACCAGCAGCGTCGACGGTGAGATGTTCTGGTTCGACGGCCTGGACCTGCCGATGGTGGCCGCGTTGGACGGCGTCTTCTTCGAGGAGTACCCGGGGCCGGGGGAGTCGCAGCCCGAGCCTGCCGAGCACAACGTCTCCGAGCGCCGGTACGCCGGCGGCACGCGGTACGTCTCCGGTGCCGTCGCCGAGCAGCTGAGCCCACGGCACTCCCGGCTGCTCAACTACCGGTGGGTCGACACCAGCGCCGAGCTCGACCGCCTCGCGGCGGCCTCCGACGACCCGCTGCTCGCGGTCCAGTACGTCGACCCGGAGACAGGTGCGAGCGTGCTGCCGACGATGGCGTGCGCGGTGCACCGGGTACGCGCCGGCCGCCGCACGGCTGCCGTGCGCCGCGCCGGCAACGCGATCTACGTCGTCTTCACCGGCACCGGCTCCAGCGTCATCGACGGCCAGCGGTTCGACTGGGGCCCCGGTGACATGTTCGTCGTCCCGTCCTGGGCGGCGGTGGAGCACGCCGCCGACGAACAGGCCGACCTGTTCGTCGTCTCCGACGAGCCGGTGCTCCGGGCCCTCGGCATCGCGCGCGCCGAGGTCCTCGCCGAGCCGCAGGCCGTCACCCGCACCTTCACCGCCCGCTGACCCCGAGGAGTACGCGATGAAGCTGGCCCTGTTCGACTCCGCCGACGGCCCCGCCCGCCTCGGCATCGTCACCACCGGCGCGGACGGCGACCGGGTCGTCGACGTCACCGGCGCGCTGCCCTGGCCGCACGACCCCGACCCGCTCACCGCGGGCTGGTGGCGGGCGCTGTGCCGGGACCTGGACGCGGTGCGGCCGGCGCTGGAAGCGGCCGCCGCCGCCGGCACCCCACGCCCGGTCGACGAGGTCACGTTGCGCGCCCCGGTGCTGGGACCGACGAAGATCGTGGCGGCGGCGAGCAACTACGGCGCGCACGTCGAGGAGATGCACGGCGTCCAGGAGCGCACGCTGGGCAAGGTCGAGCCCTGGATGATGGAGTTCGACGTCTTCCTCAAGGCGCCGTCGTCGATCGTCGGGCCGGGCGCCGACATCGTGCTGCCGCCGGAGGTCGTGGCGGCCGGGCACGAGGTGCACCACGAGTCGGAGCTGGTCATCGTCATCGGCAGCGGCGGCCGCGACATCCCGCTGGAGCGGGCGATGGACGCCGTCCTCGGCTTCACCGCGGGTCTGGACATCACCGTGCGGTCGGCCGCCGACCGCTCCAAGCGGAAGTCCTACGACTCGTTCAGCCCGCTGGGGCCGTGGATCGTGACCCGTGACGAGGCCGGCGACGGCGGCGACCTGGACATCCTGCTGACCTCCGGCGGCGACGTACGCCAGTCGGTGACCACCGCCGACCTGGTCACGCCGGTGCCACAGATCGTCGCCTACGCCTCGACGATCATGACCTTGAACCCCGGCGACGTGCTGTTCACCGGCGCACCGCCCGGGGTCGGCCCGATCACCGCAGGCGAGAAGCTCGAGATGAGCATCAGCCGGATCGGCTCGATGACGGTCCAGGTGGTCTGAGTGGACGACCAGCGCGCAGCGGTGCTGGACCGGCTGTTCGACGTGCGCGGGCTGGGGGTGGTGGTGACCGGCGCGGCCAGCGGCCTCGGGTTCGCCATCGCCGAGGTGCTGGCCTGCGCCGGTGCCCGGGTGACCCTCGCCGACCGGGACGCCGAGCGGCTGGACCGCGCGACCGGCGAGCTGGCCGACCGCGGGACGACAGTGCGCAGCCAGGTGGTCGACGTCGCCGACCCGGACGCCGTCGACGACCTGCTCCGCGAGGCGGCGGAGGCGCACGGCGGGCTGCACGTCGTGTTCGCCAACGCCGGGATCTCCGCCGGGCCCGGGCCGACGTCGGAGACCGGGCAGCTGACCGCGGTCGACCGGGCGCGCTGGGACCGGGTGCTGGACGTGAACCTCGGCGGGGTGTTCGCCACGCTGCAGGCGGCCGCCCGGCACGTGACCCCGGACGGCCGCGGCCGGGTGGTGGTCACCTCCTCGGTGGCCGGGCTGGGCGGCGACCCGATGGTCGGCTACGCCTACGCCGCGTCCAAGGCCGCGGTGCTCGCCCTGGTGCGCCAGGCCGCCGCGGACCTCGGCCGGCGCGGCATCCTCGTGAACGCGATCTCCCCGGGCTCGTTCCGCACCGAGATCGCCGACGGCCGGATCCGGGAGCCCGGCGTGGCCGAGCAGTTCGCCGCCACCACGCTGGTCGGGCGGCTGGGTGAGCCGGCGGAGCTGCAGGGGCTGGCACTGTTCCTGGCCTCCCCGGCATCGAGCTACGTCACCGGCGCCACCTTCACCGTCGACGGCGGAGCCACCGCGATGCGCCCACCACCGTGGGTGGCCGGTCACCCGGCAGCGCCGGTCGGCGGCTGAGGACAGCGTCTCGCCGCTCTGCACCGCCGGCCGCGGCTCCACCGGGCGGACGGTGGGCGAGCGCGCCCGCTCGGCCAGGCCGTTGTCGGGCGGCAGTGGTCTGATGGGGCAAGTCGACGGCGAGGAGGCCGACGTGCAGCAGGTGAGGCTCGCCTACGGGCGCACAGGACTGACCGTCGAGCTGCCGGACGACGCGGCGGTGATCACCCCGGTCGAGCACGCGGCCGCCCCCGACGTCGCCGCTGAGCTCCGCCGGGCACTGCGGGAGCCGGTGGGCGGTGCGCCGCTGCGCGAGCGGGTGCGGCCGGGGCAGACGGTGGCGATCTCGGCCTGCGACGGCACCCGCGCCCAGCCCCGGCACCTGATGATCCCGGCGGTGCTCGAGGAGCTGGACGGCATCGTGCGACTGGAGGACGTCGTCGTCCTGGTCGCCACCGGCACCCACCGGGCCAACACCGACGCCGAGCTGCGCGCGATGTTCGGCGACGAGGTCGTGGATACCGTGCGGATCGTCAACCACGACTCGCGGGCGAGCGACACCCACCGCTGGATGGGCACCTTCGGCGACGGGGTCCCGGTCTGGCTCAACGAGCAGTGGGTGGACGCCGACGTCCGGATCACCACCGGCTTCGTCGAGCCGCACTTCTTCGCCGGCTTCTCCGGTGGACCGAAGATGGTCGCCCCCGGCCTGGCCGCGCTGGACACGGTGCTGGTGCTGCACGACGCGAAGCGGATCGGCGACCCGCGGGCGACGTGGGGCGTCACCCAGGGCAACCCGGTGCACGACGACGTCCGGGCGATCACGGCGGCCACGGACGTCACCTACTCCTTCGACGTCGTGCTCAACACCCGGCAGGAGGTCATCGCCGCGTTCGGCGGGGACACCCTCCAGATGCACGCGGTGGCGATCGAGCGGGCCCGCGAGGTGGCGATGGCACCGGTGGACGCGCCGTTCGACGTCGTCGTCACCACCGGCTCGGGCTTCCCGCTGGACCAGAACCTCTACCAGTCGGTGAAGGGCATGTCCGCGGCCGCGCAGGTCACCCGGCCCGACGGGCTGATCGTCTGCGCCGCCGCCTGCGAGGACGGCTTCCCCGACCACGGCTCCTACCGGGAGGTGCTCACCTCGGCGGCGTCACCGGAGGCGCTGCTGGAGCTGATCTCCGCGCGGGAGCAGACTGTGCCCGACCAGTGGCAGGTGCAGATCCAGGCGCGGATCCAGTCCGCGCACCGGGTCGTGATGCACACCGACCACCTCACCGACGCCCAGCTCGCCGAGGCGCACCTGGCGCAGACGACCGACATCGCGGCCACCGTCGCCGAGGCGGTCGCGGAGGCGGGCCCCGGCGCGCGGGTCTGCGTGCTCCCGGAGGGCCCGCAGACGATCCCCTATGTGAAGGGCTGACGGTCCGCCCTCCGGCGCGGGGTCACCGCTGGGGGAGCAGGAGGGCCTGGTCGGGGTAGCACCAGGCCCAGTGCTCGCGGGGCTCGGCGGAGGCGACCACTGGGTGCCCGGTCGCGGTCGCGTGAGCGGTGGCGTGCCGGCTCGGCGAGGAGTCGCAGCAGGCCACGTGGTCACAGCTCAGGCAGCGCCGCAGGTGCACCCATTGCCCGCCGTCCCGGAGGCAGTCCGCGCACGCCTCGGCCGGGCCGGGTGCGGCCGGCAGCCCCTCGGCATGCCGACAGACGGCGTCCCCGTCCACCCGCCAGGACATGGCGGGTCAGTGCGTCCGGCTCAGCGGCAGCCGGACGCAGAACGTCGTCCCCTCCGGACCGGTCGTGTACGTCAGCGAACCGCCGTGCCGCCGCTCGATGATCCGCCTCGCGTTGTCCAGGCCGAGCCCGCTCCCGTCGCCGGCCCGCTTGGTGGTCACGAACGGCTCGAACAGGTCCTGGCGCACCGCCTCCGGCACCCCCGGGCCGTCGTCGGTGACCTCCACGAACACCGCGTGCTGGTCGGCCCGGGTGCGCAGGGTCAGCACCCCGGACCCGTCCATCGCGTCGGCGGCGTTGTCGATCAGGTTGGTCCAGACCTGGTTCAGCTCGGCCGGGTAGCCGGGCACCAGGGGCAAGTCGGCGGCGTAGTGGCGGTGCACCTCGATGCCGGTGAGCTTGCGGGCCAGCATCACCAGCGTGCTCTCCAGCCCGGGCTTGACGTCGACGTCGGAGTGCCGGGCCTGGTCCAGGTGCGAGTACTGCTTCACCGCGCCGACGAGGGAGGAGATGCGGGTGGTGGCCTCCTCGATCTCGTCCATCAGCGCCTCGGTCTCCAGGGTGTAGCGCAGCCAGCCGAACGCGGCGTCCCACTCCAGCCCGCAGTCGACCTGCTCCACGACGTCGTCCACCCACTGTGCGTCCATGCCGGAGCCGGCGAACACCGGCGCGAGCTCCAGCGCCTGCTCGACGCCGATCTCCTCCAGCCGGTCGGCGATCGCGTCCTCGAGGTCGCTCTCCTGGAGCGCGGTCAGATCGGCGTGCGGCTTGAGCGCCCGCTCGACGGACATCTCCTGCGTCTTGATCAGCCGGCCGACCAGCTCGGGGGAGAGCCCGGCCTCCGACAGCAGGCCGAGCTTCCGGCGCATGCCGGCCACCCGGGAGCGCAGCTGCTCGGTGGCCCGCACCGCGGCCGCTGCCGGGTTGTTCAGCTCGTGGGCGAGGTTGGCCGACAGCGCCCCCAGCTGCACCAGGTGCTCGCGCTGGCGCATCGTCGACTCGGTCATCCGGATGCCCTCGTACAGGCCGTCGAGCAGGTGCACCGCCATCGGGCACAGCCGGTGCACCAGCGCGGCGAAGTCCTCGGCCGGCAACCGCAGGAACCGGCTGGGCCGGGTGGTCCGCAGCGTGGTCTGGAAGTTCGGGTCACGGCTCTGGGTGAACGCCCGGACGGCGCCGGCGTAGGCACCGCGGTGCGTCGTGTCGTTGAGGACGACGTCCTCGCCGTCGGTGTGCTTGGACAGCAGCAGCCCACCCTCCAGCAGCACGTACAGCGCGTCGGAGGGCTGTCCCTCGGCGAAGACGACGACGTCGGCGTCGTACACCCGCACGTCGCTGCGCTCGGCCACCCAGCGCTGGTCGACGTCCTCGAGCTCGGCGAACAGGAACAGGCTGCGCACCTCGGCGAGGTCGACCCCCGAGGAGGGCCCGTGGCTCGCGGTCATCTCAGTTCGCCTCCAGGTAGCGGTGCACGAGGGTGACGGCCATCGCGCCCTCGCCGACGGCGGAGGCGACCCGCTTCACCGACTCGGCGCGGACGTCGCCGGCCACGAACACGCCGGGGACGGAGCACTCCAGGTGGTACGGGGCCCGGGTGAGCGGCCAGTCCCGCGGCGGGCGGCCCGCCTCGTCCAGCAGCGCCGGCCCGGTGCGCAGGAAGCCGCGTTCGTCGCGCAGGAACGCCTCGCCCAGCCACTCGGTGGGCGGCGAGGCGCCGATGAACACGAACAGCCGGGACGCCGGGACGACCTCGGTCGCACCGGTACGGGAGTCGGCGAGCACCAGGCGCTCGAGGTGGTCGGCGCCCTCCACGGCCTGTACCTGGGTGCAGGTGCGCACCTCGATCAGCGGGTCGGCCTCGATCCGGGCGACCAGGTACTCGGACATGCTCTGCCGGATGTCGGTGCCCCGGCAGAGCACCACCACCTTGCTGGCGAAGCGGGCGAAGTGCAGCGCGGCCTGGCCGGCGGAGTTGGCCGCGCCGACGACGAAGACCTCCTCGCCGGCGCAGTCGGCGGCCTGGTGGGCGACGGCGCCGTAGTAGACGCCGCGGCCGGTGAGGTCGGCGGCGCCCTCGGCCGGTAGCAGCCGCCAGGAGACGCCGGTGGCCAGCACGACGGCGTGCGCGGCGACCTGGCTGCCGTCGGCGAAGAGCAGCGCCCGGCCGTCGCCCTTGGGTGCGATCTGCACGACCTCGGCGGCGGTGAGCAGTTCGACGCCGAACCGCACGGCCTGGTCGCGGGCCCGCTGGGCGAGCTCGCTGCCCGACACCCCCAGCGGGAAGCCGAGGTAGTTCTCGATCCGGCTGCTCTGGCCGGCCTGCCCGCCGGTGGCCGTGCGCTCGACGAGCAGGGTGCGCAGCCCCTCGCTGGCCGCGTACACCGCTGCGCCCAGCCCGGCCGGCCCGCCGCCCACCACCACGACGTCGTAGAACGGGCTGCCGGCGGTCGTGGCCAGCCCGACCTGCTGCGCGACCTGCTGCAGGGTGGGCCGGCGGAGCACGGTGCCCTCGGGGAAGAGCAGGGCCGGCAGCGTCGCGTCGTCCGCCAGGTCCGCGGCGGTGCGGATGCCGGCGGCGTCCTCGCCCTGCAGGTGCCGGTAGGGCACCTGGTTGCGGGCCAGGAACTCCTTGAGCTGCTGGGTCTCCGCCGACCACTGGTGGCCCAGCAGCGTGATGCCCTCGAACGGCGCCCGGGCGGTGCGGGCCCAGTCCTCGAGCAGCTCGTCGAGCACCGGGTAGAGCAGCTCCTCCGGCGGGTCCCAGGGCTTGAGCAGGTAGTGGTCCAGGTCGACGTCGTTGATCGCCCGGATCGCGGCGTCGGTGTCGGCGTAGGCAGTGAGCAGCACCCGCTTGGCGGTCGGCGCCAGGTCCATCGCCTGCTCCAGGAACTCCACGCCGGTCATCCCGGGCATCCGGTGGTCGGCGAGGAGCAGGGCGGTGGCCTCTCCGCGCGCGGTCAGCTCACGCAGCACGGCGAGTGCGTCGCGGCCGCTCTCGGCGCGGACGATCCGGTAGCGGTCGCCGTAGTGGCGTCGCAGGTCGCGGGCGACGGCGCGGCTGACCGCCCGGTCGTCGTCGACGGTGAGCAGGACGGGTCGCGCGGGCACAGCACCTCCGGTCGGCGCCGTCGAGGTGACCGCCCCGGTGGGCAGGCCCCCGATGGCGCCTCCATCCAACCGGGTGCAGGTGAACGGCGGTAGTCCCGACCGCCAGCTCTGGCACACCGGCGCTCGGCGCGGCAGGGTGACGTCATGACCGCGCCCGCGCACGAGCCCGGAACCCGTCGATGACCGCGCCGGTCGAGACGCTCGGCTGGTGGGAGGACGGCGAACGGCTCCTCGGGACGGCGCTGGGCCGGCTGACCGACGAGGAGCTCGACGCGCCGTCCCTGCTCACCGGCTGGTCGCGGCGGCACCTCCTGGCGCACCTGGCGGCCAACGCCGACGCGCTGGTGAACCTGCTGACCTGGGCGCGCACCGGGGTGGAGACGCCGATGTACCCCTCGATGGAGGCGCGAGACGCCCAGATCTACGAGGCGGCGCAGCTGCCGGCCCCCGAGCTGCGCGCTGCCGTGGTCGCGGCGACCGGCCGGCTGGCCGCCGCGGTCCGTGGCCTGCCCGAGGAGGCGTGGACAGCCCAGGTACGCACCGCGCAGGGGCGCCAGGTGCCGGCCGCGGAGGTGCCCTGGATGCGCTGTCGGGAGGTGTGGGTGCACGCGGTCGACCTGGACGAGGGCGTCGCCTTCACCGATCTCCCGGACGACGTCCTGGCCGCGCTCGTCGACGACGTCTTCCGGATGTGGGACCGCCGCGACTCCGTGCCCGACGTCGCGCTGTTCGCCGGTGACCGGGAGTGGGGCACCGGCACCCTGGCCGTCGCCGGTCCGCTGCCGGCGGTCGCGGCGTGGGTCACCGGCCGCGGTGCGGGGGAGGAGCTGCAGGCCGACGGTCCGCTGCCGACGCTGGCGCCCTGGCTCTGACCGGCCTGCCGACTCAGCTGGCGGGACGGTCCCGCGGCATCGCCAGCGCAGCGAGCATCGCCGCACCCAGGACGGCGGCACTGACCGCGAAGGCGACCTGGTAGGAGAAGGCGTCGGTGAGCCAGCCGGCGACCAGCGGCCCGGCCACCGCGCCCAGGTCGGCGACCATCTGGAACACCGCCACCACCCGGCCGCCCCGAGCCGGGCTGACGTCGCCGACCACCGCGGCCGGCACGCTGGCCAGCAGTGAGGCGCCCAGCCCGAAGGTGGCCATCGAGAGCAGGAACGCCGCGGTGGTCGGCGGCAGCACCAGGACGGCGATCGCCGCGGTGGCCAGCCCCGAACCGAGCAGCAGCGAGGGACGGCGGCCCCAGCTGTCCGCCAGCCGGCCGGCCCGCAGCAGCCCGATCGCCTGCGCCACCGACCCGGCCAGCAGCCCGGCGCCGGCCCAGGCCACCGTCTTGCCCAGCTCCTCGGTCACGTACAGCGGCACCAGGGAGTTGCGGACGCCGAACAGCACCCAGCCCACGCCCAGGTTGGCGACCAGCGCCGCGACGTAGGCCCGGGACCGCAGCGCCGCGCGCAGCCCGCCACCGTCGGCGCCCGCGGGGGGCACGGCCACGGCCGAGGGGCCGCCGCCGCGCACCTGGTCAGCGGCGGGGGCCGGGTCGGCGGCGGGATCCGGGTCGGCCGCCGCCTCGGCGACCGGGGGCAGCGCGGCCGGGCGCAGCAGGACCAGCGCGACCACCCCCGCGACCAGCAGGAAGCCGCCGTAGACGAAGAACGGCAGCCGCGGGGAGACCTCGGCGAGGAACCCGCCGACCGCCGGGCCGGCGATGCCGCCGAGGATGAAACCGCCCTGGTAGGTGGCCGCGGCCCGGCCGCGCTGGGCCGCTGGAGCCGTGCGCAGCAGCAGCGAGAGGGCGGCCACGGTGAACATCGCGCTGCCGATCCCGCCGGCGGCGCGCAGGGCGACGAAGAGCGGGAAGTTGCCGGCCAGGGCGGCCGCGGCGGTGGCGACCGCGACGATCGCCAGCCCGGCGGCGAGCACGGCGCGCTCGCCGATCCGCTCGACCAGGGAGCCCCCGGCGAAGGCGGAGATGAACCGGAAGAAGGCGAACGCGCTGACGGCGAACCCGACGGCGGTGGTGCCGACCCCGTAGTCGCGGACGAACAGCGGGATCGCCGGGGCGACGATGCCGAAGCCGAGGGCGACGACGAAGGCGACGATCGCCAGGACACCGACCTCGCGGGGGAGCGGGGCGTCCTTGCTGCGATGTCGCACGAGCGCCGATCCTCACACGCGGCCCGGCACGCCGCTGCGGGGCGTCAGGGGATGAGCACGAGCCGCCCTGCGACGTCCCCGGCGCGCAGCCGGTCCAGCGCCTCGTTCACCTGGGTCAGCGGCAGCGTGCCGGCCACCGGTGGCGCCAGCTGCCCGGCCGCGGCCAGGGACACCGCCTGCTCCAGCTCGGCCAGCGTGTTGCCCACGCTGGCGATGACCCGTTGCTCGGCGACCACCAGCGCCAGCGGGCTCACCGTCAGGGCGTCGGCGCTGTAGCCGACCAGCACCAGCCGGCCGCGGCGACCGAGCACCGCCGTCGCCAGCTCCAGCGTCGCCGTGACGCCGGCGAGCTCCACGACGACGTCGGCGCCCTGCCCGCCGGACAGTCGGGCCACGGTGTCGGCGAGTTCGGCGGGGGCGACCGCGGCCACCGCCCCGGCGGACCGGGCAGCCGACCTGCGGGCGTCGTCCCGGCTGACGGCCACGACCACGCCGCCGCGTCGCCGGGCCTCCTGCACCGCGGCCAGCCCCACGCCGCCGGCGCCGAGCACGACGACCACGTCACCGGGCTCGACCGCGGCCTCGGTGAGCGCGTGCACCGCGGTGGTGCCGGCGCAGCACAGCGGTGCGGCAGCCTCGAACGGCAGCTCGTCGGGCAGCCGGACCAGGCAGTGCGCCGGCACGACCAGCTGCTCGGCGAAGGCGCCGTCCGCGGCGAAGGCGAGCACGCCGCGCGGGGTGAGGCACAGGTTCTGCCGGCCGCGCAGGCACCAGCGGCAGCTGCCGCAGAACAGGTAGTAGTAGACGGCGACCCGGTCGCCCTCGGCCCAGCCGGTGACCGCCGACCCGACCGCGTCGACCGTGCCGGCGGCCTCGTGGCCCAGCGTCATCGGCGTCCGGGACGGCGCGTACAGGCCGTCGGTGAAGTGCAGCTCGGTGCCGCAGACCCCGGCCGCGCGCACCCGCACCCGCACCTCGTCGGGGGCGGGTTCGGGCACCGGGACGTCGTCCAGGGCCAGGGGTCGACCGGGTGCGTGGAATCGAGCAGCGAGCATCGAGCAGCTCCCTCCGCCGGCATGAACCGGATCAGGTGTGGACGGTCGGCGGTGGTCGTCCGCCTTCTCAGCCCGCGCCCGGGCTCCCGTGTGCGCCGCTGAAGCTACCGCAGCGGGGGAACCGGCTCGACGCGGCGCAGGAACGACCGGATCGCCAGGTGGTGGGAGAGCTGCTCGCGGTGCGCCTCGCACGCCGTCCAGGTCTTCTCCCGGTCGGGGGTGTGCACCTTCGGGTTGTTCCACACCAGGACGACGGTCGCCGGCTCCCGGCAGCCCTTCGCCGAACAGATCACGCCGGCGTCCCCGGCCGGCCTCGCGTCCTCGGTCATGGGCCGAGTCTGAGCCGGTGCACAGGGAACTGTCAGGAGGGGGTGCCAGGGTCGGTCCGGCCGCACTCCCTGACCCCGGGTGCGGCCACCAGCCCCCGCGGCCGGAAAGGCGGTCGCGGGGGGTGAACCCGGCCATGGGGGCGGGTAGGGCGAGGTGCATGACCGACACCAAGCCCCTCGCCCTCGTCACCGGTGCCTCCAGCGGGATCGGGTACGAGCTCGCCAAGCAGTTCGCCCAGCACGGTTTCGACCTGGTGATCGACGCCGAGGACCCGACGATCGACACGGCGGCCGCGAAGCTGCGCGCCGAGGGCGCCGAGGTGACCGCCGTCCAGGCCGACCTGCGCACCCCCGACGGGATCGAGCAGCTGTGGACCCGGGTGCAGGGCCTCGGCCGCCCGCTGGACGCCGCCGCGCTGAACGCCGGCGTCGGCCGCGGCGGTGCGTTCGTCGACACCGACTGGGCCGATGACCTGGAGGTCATGCAGCTCAACGTGGTCTCCACCGCCGCGCTGTTGAAGCTGGTGCTCGTGCAGATGACCGGTCGCAACGCGGGCCGGGTGCTGGTGACCTCCTCGATCGCGGCGACCATGCCCGGCGCCTACCAGCCGGTCTACAACGCCTCGAAGTCCTTCGTCCAGTCGCTGACCGAGGCCGTGCAGCAGGAGCTCAAGGACTCCGCCGTCACGATCACCGCGCTGATGCCCGGCCCCACGGACACCGAGTTCTTCTCCCGGGCCGACCTGGACGACACCGCCATCGGCCAGGGCCCCAAGGACGACCCGGCCGAGGTCGCCGCGCAGGGCTTCGAGGCGCTGATGGCCGGGGAGGAGAAGGTGCTCGCCGCCTCGCTGAAGACGAAGGTGCAGGGCGCGGCGAACAAGCTGCTCCCCGACTCGCTCAAGTCCTCCGCGCACGAGGCGATGGCCAAGCCGCGCGACTGACCTGCTCCGACGACGCCCCTCCCGGTCCGCCGGCAGGGGCGTCGTCGGCGTTCCGGGCGACGCCGGCTTCCGGTCAGTGGTCGGCTCCACTGCACCGAGCCGGGGCGGAGCTGGCAGAGTCGGGGCATGGACGACGTCGTCATCTGTTCCCCGGTCCGCACTCCCGTCGGTCGCTTCGGCGGGGTCTTCGCCGGTCTGTCCGCCAACGAGCTCGCCGCCACCGCGCTGCGGGGCCTGGCGGAGCGGACCGGGCTGGGGGAGGGTGAGGTCGACGACGTCATCCTCGGAAACTGCAGTCCCAGCGGTGAGAACCCGGCGATCGGCCGGATCGCCGCCCTGGACGCCGGCCTGGGCGTGCAGGTGCCCGGCCTGCAGATCGACCGGCGCTGCGGATCCGGCCTGCAGGCCATCATCTACGCCGCGATGCAGGTGGCGGCCGGCGCCGGCAAGGTCGTCGTCGCCGGTGGGGTGGAGTCGATGAGCAACGTCGAGCACTACGCACTGGGGCTGCGCAGCGGGGCCAAGGGTGACGGCGTCATGCTGCACGACCGGCTGGCGCGTGCCCGGGAGACCGCCGGTGGCCTCCACCACCCCGTGCCCGGCGGCATGCTGGAGACCGCGGAGAACGTCCGCCGTGAGTACTCGGTCGACCGGCTGGAGCAGGACGCCTGGGCGTTGCGCTCCCAGCAGGCTGCCGGCGCTGCCATCCGCGAGGGCCGGTTCGCCGAGGAGATCATCGGCGTCGAGGTGCCCGGGACCCGCAAGACGCCGGCCCGCACGGTCACCGAGGACGAGCACCCCCGCCCGGACACGACGATGGAGGATCTGGCCGGCCTGCGCCCGGTCATGGGCCGGGTCGACCCGGAGGCGACGGTGACGGCCGGCAACGCCTCCGGCCAGAACGACGGCGCCGCCGTCTGCGTGGTGACCACCCGCGCCGAGGCCGACCGCCGTGGCTGGCAGCCGTTCGTCCGGCTGACCGGCTGGGCCGTGGCGGGCGTGCCGCCGGAGACCATGGGCATCGGCCCGGTGCCGGCGACGGCCAAGGTGCTGGAGCAGACCGGGCTGACGCTGGCCGACATGGACCTCATCGAGCTCAACGAGGCGTTCGCCAGCCAGGTGCTGGCCTGCCTGGGGGAGTGGGGCCTGGGCGGGGACGACCGCGACCGGGTCAACGTCAACGGGTCCGGCATCTCCCTGGGGCACCCGGTGGGGGCGACCGGCGCCCGGATCCTGGCCACGCTCGCCCACGAGATGCGCCGCCGGGAGGCCCGCTACGGCCTGGAGACGATGTGCATCGGCGGTGGGCAGGGGCTCGCCGCGGTGTTCGAGCGGGTCGTCTGACCGCACCCCCAGGTCTCGATCGGGCAACGAGGGCGACGACCGGTTAGTTAGGTAAGGCTGCCCTCAGGTAGAACAACACCATGTTGCTCTCCCGGTCGCTCGCGCGACGCACGTCCACCACCGCCGTGGTCCTCCCTGTCCTCGCGGTCGCCGTCCTGGCCGGCTGCTCGTCGGAGTCCGACGAGCAGCCGGCCGAGGCCGCCGCCGGCTCGGCAGCCGAGGCCGCCTTCCCGGTCACCATCGAGCACGCCTACGGGACGACGACGATCCCGGAGGAGCCCGAGCGGGTGGTCTCCCTCGGCTACACCGAGCAGGACGCGATCCTCGCCTTCGGTGTCGTCCCGGTCGCCGTCCGCTACGCCTTCGGCCCCGAGGACGACGTCTTCTTCCCGTGGGCCGACGAGGCGGCCGGGGACGCCGATCCGGAGATCCTGCCGCGGGCGGAGGTCGACCCGGAGCAGATCGCGTCGCTCGACCCGGACCTGATCATGGCGGTCACCGCCGGGCTGACCGAGGACGAGTACGAGACGCTCAGCGCCATCGCGCCGACGGTCGTCCAGCCCGAGGAGCACATCGCCTTCGGCACCCCCTGGCAGGAGCAGACCCGGATCACCGGCGAGGCGCTCGGTCAGCCCGACCGCGCGGAGGAGCTGATCGCCGACGTCGAGGAGCAGATCGCGGCGGCGCGAGCCGAGCACCCGGAGCTGGAGGGGAAGACGGTGACCCTCTCCGGCCCGGCGTACGGCGGGGAGTACCCCTTCCACACGTCCGACGACACCCGCACCCGGTTCTTCCTGGACCTGGGCATGGTCGTCGACCCGGCCCTGGACGCCGCGGCGCAGAGCGAGTTCTACGGGACCGTCAGCCGGGAGGAGGCCCGGATGCTGGACGCCGACGTGCTGGTCTTCCAGTCCGGGTCCGAGGCCGAACGGGCGGGGATCGAGGGCGACCCGGTGCTGTCCGGGCTCCCCACCGTGACCGAGGGCCGGTCGATCTTCATCGAGGGCGACGACTACGCGGCCCTGCAGTTCGCCAGCGCCCTGAGCCTGCCCTACCTGCTGGACGGCTTCGCGCCGGAGCTGTCCGAGCTGGTCGGCTGAGCTGAGTGCACCCCGGGGCCGCCGTGGACATCTCCGCGGCGGCCCGGCGGCCGCGCAGGTCGTGGCGCGGTCGACCCGCGCTCGACGAGCACCGGGGTCACCAGCTCGGTGTGGCGCGACGGGAGGTCCTGCGCGCCGGTCGTCAGCTGACCGAGCAGCAGGTCGGCCGCGCCGACGGCGAGCAGGGCGGCGCGGTTGTCGACGGTGGTGACCGGCGGCGACCACCACTCGTAGAACGGTTCGTCCTCCGTGCAGATCACCGACAGCTGGTCGGGCACCCGCAACACGCTGTCGCCGATCACCGGCAGCGCCCCGAACGACGCCTCGTGGTTGGTCACCAGCAGCGCCGTCGGCGGCTCGGGCAGGCCGAGCAACTCGGCGGCGGCCCACCGGCCGAAGTCGGGTGTGAAGGGCCCCCGGCACACCAGCTCGTCCAGGACCGGGACGCCGGCCGTCGCCATCGCGGCCCGGAAGCCGGCGTCGTGCAGTCGGCCGGAGGTCACCGCCGGCGGGCCCTCGATCGCGGCGATCCGGGTGTGCCCCAGCTGGAGCAGGTGCTCGGTGGCCAGCCGGGCTGCGGTCTCGTAGGCGGACATCACCGACGGGGCCAGGGAGCCGGGCACCTCGCGGTTCATCGTCACGACCGCGTGCCCCGCCTCGACCAGGGCGTTGACCAGGTCGGTGTTCGCGCCGGAGCCAGCGATCACCACGCCGTCGAAGTGGTGCTGGCGCACCGTCTGCAGGAACGAGGCCTCGCGCGCCGGGTCGCCCCCGGTGGTGCAGACCAGCAGCTGGTACTCGTGCTCGGCGGCCCAGCCCTGCAGGGTCTCCGCGATCGTGTGGAACGTCGCGGTGCGCAGGCTGTTGACGACCAGGCCGATCAACCCGGTTCGCCGGGTGCGCAGTGCGCTGGCCGTGCGGTTGGGCTCGTACTGCAGGGCCGCGGCGGCCGCCTCCACCCGGGCGCGGGTGCTGGGCAGCACCGCCGGGTGACCGGACAGGGCGCGGCTCGCGGTACTGGTGCTGACCCCCGCGGCCGCAGCCACGGAGCTCAACGTCGTAGGCACAGCGCGCTTTCTACCGAAGTGGAGAAAGGGGGAAAGCGCTGGGCCGTGCACAGCCGGCGGGTGTAGGTGTGCTGTCCGGGGAGGGCACATCCGTCGATGTGTCTTTCGATGTACGGGTCCATGTGTCCTCACGTGGCCGGTCGGCGCGCCCACAGGACGGCGACACCCACGGCACGCCGCACGAGGAGCAGCACGCGGCCCGCCGTCGGGCCCGCCCGGTTGCTCACCCGGCCTGCGGGCTGTGTGATGGTCCTCACGTCCAGTACGCCCGGATGGACCATCGCGTGACCGCCAGCGTGTCGAGACGAGGAGCCCTCGTGTGCCAGCTCCGCACCACCCCAGCACGGTCAGTCCAGCTCGGCCCGAGGAGCGCGACGTGAGCGGCCCCGCGCGCTCGTCCACGCAGGGCATCGCACGGTCCGTACCGGTGGCGGCGTCGACCACCGGCGGCGATCCCGATGCCGAACCGGAGCGGATCGCCGAGTCGGCCACCGGTCTGGACATGATCCTGACCGACGCTGCGCTCGGGCCGCTGCGCCGGTTGGTACCGCCGGTCAGCAGCAGTCTCCGCTTCACCGCGGCGCTGGCCCGCCGTCCGCGCACCGTGCTCGGCCACACCGGCCGGCTCGTCGGGGAGTGGGGTCGCATCGGGCTCGGCCGTTCCGAGGTGGCGCCGAACGCCAAGGACAAGCGTTACGTCGATCCCGCCTGGTCGGGCAACCCGGTGCTGAAGCGGGCCATGCAGGCGCACCTGGTGACGGCGCAGACGGCGACCCGACTGGTCGACGACGCAGCCCTGCCGTGGGCCCACGACGAGCGGATCCGGTTCTCCGTGACCAACATCGTCGAGGCCCTGGCGCCCAGCAACAACCCGGCGCTGAACCCCTCGGCGTGGAAGACGGCGATCGACACGGGCGGGCGCAGCGCGGTGTCCGGCACCAGGCGGCTGGTCCGTGACCTGTCCTCGGCGCCCCGGGTGCCCTCGATGGTCGAGCCGGACGCCTTCGAGGTGGGCAAGGACCTGGCGC
Source organism: Modestobacter sp. VKM Ac-2978 (assembly GCF_026968025.1). Classification (NCBI taxonomy): domain Bacteria; kingdom Bacillati; phylum Actinomycetota; class Actinomycetes; order Geodermatophilales; family Geodermatophilaceae; genus Modestobacter; species Modestobacter sp. VKM Ac-2978. The sequence goes on from NZ_JAPVBP010000005.1 coordinate 343,364, forward strand.
GCACCCCCGGCGTCGTCGTGCTGCGGACGCCGGTCTTCGAGCTGATCCAGTACCAGCCCACCACGCCGACGGTGCACGCCGTCCCACTGGTGATGGTGCCGCCGACGATCAACAAGTTCTACATCGCCGACCTGGCCGAGGGCCGCAGCATCGCCGAGCACATGGTCGCCGACGGGCAGCAGGTCTTCATGATGTCCTGGCGGAACCCCGACGCGCGGCACGCCGACTGGGGCCTGGACACCTACGGGCAGGCGGTGCTCGACGCGATGGCCGCGGCGGAGCGGATCACCGGCGCGCGGCGGACCAACCTGATGTCCTTCTGCTCCGGCGGGATGATCACCGCGATGGTGCTCGGGCACCTCGCCGCGATCGGCGAGCAGGAGCGGGTCGCCTCCGTGTGCTTCGCCGTGACCGTGCTCGACCAGGCCCGCGGCGGGACGGTGGGGGCGTTCCTGGACGAGAAGTCCGCCCAGTCGGCCATCCGGGCGTCGACGAAGAAGGGGTACCTGGACGGCGCGACGCTGGCGGAGGTGTTCGCCTGGCTGCGGCCCAACGACCTGATCTGGAACTACTGGGTCAACAACTACCTGCAGGGCAAGCCCCCGCCGGCGTTCGACATCCTCTACTGGAACTCCGACACGACCCGGATGACCGCGGCACTGCATCGGGGCTTCCTGGACATGGCCGTGCACAACTCCCTGACCAAGCCGGCTGCGGCCACCATGCTCGGCACGCCGGTGGACCTGTCCGCGGTCACGGTCGACGCTTACGTGGTCGCCGGGATCGCCGACCACATCTGCCCGTGGCAGTCCTGTTACGCGACCACCCAGCTGCTCGGTGGGGACACCCGGTTCGTGCTCTCCACCAGCGGGCACATCGCCTCGCTGGTGAACCCGCCGAGCAACCCGAAGTCGACCTGGCGGACGGGCGCGCCCAACGTCCCGGACGCCGACGAGTGGCTCGCCGCCGCACACACCGAGAAGGGGTCGTGGTGGACCGACTACGCCCGGTGGGTGGGTGAGCGGGCCGGCGACGGGGTCGACGCGCCGGCGGAGCTCGGCGGTGGCCGGCCCACCCTGGGCGCGGCTCCTGGCACGTACGTGTTCGACAAATGAGCGCCGGGCAGGGAACCCGCCGGGCCGGCGACCCCCCGCTGCGGACGGTCACCGTCGGGGGCCGGACGCTGCGTGTCTCGGTCCACCCCGGCGACGGCACGCTGCCGCCGCTGCTGTTGCTCAACGGCATCGGCGCGAGCCTGGAGGTGTTGCAGCCCTTCGTCGATGCGCTCGATCCCCGGCGTGAGGTGATCCGGTTCGACGTCCCGGGTGTGGGCGGCTCCCCGAGGCCGGTCATGCCCTACACGATGATGACGTTCGCGCCCGTCGTGGCTGGGTTGCTCACCAAGCTGGGCCACCGGGAGGCCGTCGACGTCCTCGGCTTCTCCTGGGGTGGCGGTCTGGCGCAGCAGTTCGCCGTGCAGCACCGGCGGCGGTGTCGGCGGCTGGTGCTGGCCGCGACCGGGACGGGGTCGCTGATGGTGCCGGCGCACCCGCGGGTGCTGTCCAAGATGCTCACCCCGCGGCGGCACCGCGACCCCGGCTACGCCCGGACGATCGCGGGGGAGATCTACGGCGGCACGATGCGCCAGCACCCCGAGCGCGCGGCCGAGGTGCTGCATGCCGACTCGCGGCTCGGCCCGCGGCGCGGTTACTACTACCAGCTGGCCGCAGGTGCCGGCTGGTCGAGCCTCCCGCTGCTCCGCATGATCAAGCAGCCCACCCTGGTGATCGCCGGCGACGACGACCCGATCATCCCCGCTGTGAACCCCCGCCTGATGGCCCGGCTCATCCCCGACTCGCAGCTGCACCTCTACCGCGGCGGACACCTCGCCCTGGTCACCGAGGCGCCGGAGCTGGCGCCGGTGGTGGAGCGCTTCCTCAGCTGACCAGTGCTGTGGGAGGGGAGCGGCCGGCGCCTCCGCCGACGTGTCGTACCCCCGCCGTACGGTCGCTGCAGCTCCTCCACGAGGGGGAGGGGACGGGGGCAAGGTGTACGAGTTCGACGGCGCGCTGGTGGTCAGTGCCAGTGACCTGACCGGCTTCATCGAGTGCGAGCACCTCACCCGGCTCTCCCTCGAGGTCGCCCGCGGCTCCCGCAGCCGCCCGCCGGTGGTCGACCCGATGACCGAGCTGGTCGCCGCCCACGGCATGGCGCACGAGGAGCGGCACGTGCAGCGGCTGCGCGACCGGGGCCTGTCCGTCGTGGAGGTCACCGGGCCGTCGGGCAAGGACGCCGCCGGGCTGCGTCGCGCCCAGGACGAGACGCTCGCCGCGATGCGCGCCGGCGCGGACGTCGTCTACCAGGCCACCTTCTTCGACGGCACCTGGCGCGGGCACGCCGACTTCCTGCTCAAGCGCACCGACCGGGTCAGCGACCTGGGGGCCTGGGCCTACGACGTCGCCGACACGAAGCTCGCCCGCCGGATCAAGGTGCCGGCCCTGCTGCAGATGGCGCTGTACGGCGACCTCCTGGCCGGGCTGCAGGGCGTGCCGCCTGAGCTGCTCACCGTGGTCACCGGCGACCAGCAGGAACTGGTCTTCCGGTACTCCGACGCGGAGGCCTACACCCGGGCCGCCCGCACCCGGTTCCTCTCCCGGCTCGCTGACGGGGAGCTGGCGCCGCCGTACCCGAACGCGCACTGCGGCGTCTGCCCCTGGCGGGAGACCTGCACGGCGCGCTGGCGCGAGGAGGACTCGCTGTCCCTCGTGGCCTTCATGCGCCGCGACCACGCGACCGCGCTGGTCGAGGCCGGTGTCCCGACCGTCACCGCGCTGGCCACCCGCGCCCCCGACGAGCTGCCCGACGCCATCGGCCGCAGCTCGCGGGAGCGGCTCACCCAGCAGGCGCGACTGCAGGTGGCCGAGCGCGAGTCCGGGCTGCCGAGCTACGAGTTCCTGCCGCGCGAGCCGGGGCGCGGCTTCGAGCTGCTGCCGCCGCCGAGCGCCGGCGACCTGTTCTTCGACATCGAGGGCGATCCGTTCGCCGGCGACGCCGGGCTGGAGTACCTCTGGGGGGTCTTGGACACGGCGGGGGAGTTCACCGCCTTCTGGGGCTGTGACCCGGCCGCGGACGACCAGTCCGATGCCGAGCGTCTCGCGTTCGAGGCGCTGGTCGACCACCTGACCGCGGCCCACGCCGCCGACCCGGCGATGCACGTCTTCCACTACGCGCCCTACGAGCCGACCCGGCTCACGACGCTGTCGGCCCGGCTGCAGACGCGGGAGGCCGAGGTCGACCGGTTGCTGCGGGGCGACGTCCTCGTCGACCTCTACGCCGTGGTGCGCCAGGGGCTGCGGCTGAGCAAGGAGTCGTACTCGATCAAGCAGGTGGAGGACTACTACCGCGGGCACACCCGCACGCACGGCGCGGACGTGTCGGACGCCGGGGAGAGCATCGTCGCCTTCGAGCGCTGGCTCGCCACCCGCGATCAGGCGCTGCTCGACCAGATCGAGGCCTACAACCGCGACGACTGCGTCTCCACCCGGGAGCTGCGCGACTGGCTGGAGGCCCGGCGCACCGAGCTGCTCGCCTCGGGCGCGCGGCTGGGCCGGCCGGAGGACGGCGACCCGGACGGCTCCGCCGAGAACGCCGCGGCCCAGGAGCTGCGCGAGGAGCTGGAGCTCCGGCTGACCGCCGGGCTGCCCGACACCGACCGGACCCCGGAACAGGAGGCCACCTGGCTGCTGGCCCAGCAGCTGGGGTGGCACGCCCGGGAGGCCCGCTCGGCCTGGTGGGAGTACTTCCGGCTGCGCGACCTCGCGGCCGACGACCTGGAGCGGGAGACCCCGGCCCTGGGCCCGCTGGAGGCCCCCGAGCTGGTCGGAGCGGCCCAGCGGTCGCAGCACTGGCGCTACCGCTTCCCGCCGCAGGAGACCAAGGTGTCGGCCGGCAACCGGTACGAGCACCTGGTGCCCGACCCGGACGGGAAGCGGCTGACCAGCTCGGTCGTCGACATCGACCCGACCGCCGGCTGGGTGGTGCTGGCGCGCGGCGCGGCCGCCGCACTCGAGCACCCGACCGGACTGCTGCCCACCTCGCCACCGAGCGACAAGCTGTTCCGGGCCGCACTCACCGACCTCGGTGAGCAGGTCGCGGTCAGCGGCATCGACGCCCCGGGCCCTGCGCGGTCGGCCCGCGACCTGTTGCTGCGCCGACCGCCGCGGCTGCTCGCCGCGGCGCCGCAGCGCGAGCCGGGAGAGGAGTCGGCGGCCGCGGTGCGCCGGCTGGCCGGACTGCTCGACGGCGGGGTGCTCGCGGTCCAGGGCCCGCCGGGAGCCGGCAAGACCTACACCGGGGCACGCGCGGTCGTCGACCTGATCCGCGCCGGCAAGCGGGTGGGGGTGACCGCCTCCAGCCACAAGGTGATCGGCAACCTGCTCGATGCGGTGATGGCGGCCGCCCGCGAGGCCGGGGTGCCGGTCCGGGCGCTGCAGAAGGCCGACGAGCTGCAGCGGTGCGGCGACGTCGACGTGCAGTGCGTCGGCTCCAACGGGCAGGTCGTCGACGCACTCGACGGCGGCGACGTCGACCTGGTGGCCGGCACCTCGTGGCTGTTCGCCCGCCCGGAGCTGGCCGGCCGGCTGGACGTGCTGGTGGTGGACGAAGCCGGGCAGCTGTCCCTGGCCAACACCCTGGCGGTGAGCCGGGCCGCGGCCAGCCTGGTGCTGCTCGGCGACCCCCAGCAGCTCCGCCAGCCGGGCCGGGGCATCCACCCCGACGGCGCGGACGTCTCCGCACTGCAGCACGTGCTCGGCGAGCAGGAGGTGCTCACCCCCGACCGGGGGGTCTTCCTGGACCGCAGCTGGCGGATGGCGCCGGCGCTGTGCCGGGTGGTCTCCGGGCTGTCCTACGGCGGGGAGCTGCAGCCGGCGCCGGTCACGGCCGACAACGAGCTCGACGCCCCGGCCCGGTGGGCGGCGCCGGCCGGGATCGGCTGGGTGCCGGTGGTGCACGAGGGCAACGGCTCCGCCTCCCCGGAGGAGGCGGCCGTCGTCGCCGAGCTCGTCGCCGGGCTGATGGGCCGGAGCTGGCGGACCGGCGGGGTCGAGCGGGTGATGGGGCCGGCCGACGTCCTGGTCGTCACCCCGTACAACGCGCAGGTCAACCAGGTGCGCAGCGCACTCGCCGCGGTCGGGCTGGGTGAGGTGGAGGTCGGCACGGTGGACAAGTTCCAGGGCCGGGAGGCGGCGGTGGCGGTCTTCTCCCTGGCCGCCTCCAGTGGTGCCCACGTGCCCCGGCGGCTGGACTTCCTGCTCGACCGGCACCGGCTGAACGTCGCGCTGTCCCGGGCGAAGACCGTCGCCTACCTCGTGGGCAGCCCGGCTCTGCTCACCTCACCGGTGCAGACCCCCGAGCAGCTGCGGCTGGTCAACGGGCTGTGCCGGCTGGTCGAGATCGCCACCGCGGCGGCCCTGCCCGCGCCACCGGCTCCGGCCGTCGCCCAGGTGTGAACACGGCGGCGGCGGTCGACCTCCGGCGCGCCCCGGTCCCCTCGTCGGCTCCGGTGCGGGCCCGGTTCCGCCGGCAGGGGAGGCGGGACACCGCACCGGAGCTCGCCGTCCGCCGGCGGCTGCACGCCCGCGGGGTCCGCTACCGGGTCGACGTCCGGCCCTGTCGCGCCACCCGGGCCCGTGGCGACCTGGTGTGGAAGGGCCGGCGCCTCGTCGTCTTCATCGACGGTCGAAGGACCTCTCTGCCCCCCACCACTCGCAAGCTCGCGGCGGGCCCCTGCAGAGAGGCCGATGGGCGGCGAAGCTGACCGCCAACGTCGCCCGCGACCGGCGCACCGACGCGGTGCTGACCGGTCTCGGATGGCGGGTGCTGCGCTTCTGGGAGCACGAGGACCCCGAGGTGGTCACGGAGGCCATCTGTGCCGCGCTGGGGCGCGCGCCGGGCGCTCGGTGAGCGGCCTCAAGTAGATGTTCTTGCTTTGGGCGTTCCCTCGATGTTCTGGTTAGGCTAGCCTCACCATCGTCCGGTTGCGCACGAGCCGGTCACGACGAGCGCGGGAGCAGCGATGACCACGGCGGTGACCGGACGTGCCGGAACGGCGGTTCTCGAGAACCTCACCCAGCCGCAACCGGCGGTCGCCGCACCGAGCTACCGCTTCTTCAGCGCCACCGTGAGGCGCGTCCAGCGGCTGAGCGCCAGCTTCCTGCGCCTCACCCTCCGCGGCCCGGAGCTCACCGGCTTCGGCGCGGCCGGTGACGACCAGCGGATCAAGCTGGTGCTCTCCCGGGACGGCGCCCCGGTCACCGATCTCCTCACCGACGGCCCGACCTGGTACCAGGACTACTGCGCGCTCCCCGACGAGCGCCGTCCGTACCTCCGCACCTACACCGTGCGCGCCGCCCGCCCGGAGCTCGGCGAGCTGGACGTCGACGTGGTGCTGCACGGGGTCGAGGAGGGCCACTCCGGCCCGGCCGCCAGCTGGGCCGCCGCCGCCGTCCCGGGCGACCCGATCGTCGTGCTGGGCCCCGACCGGCCCCGCCCCGGCCGGGCCGGGTCCGGCCGGCCCTGGGGGGTCGAGTGGGCGCCACCGGCCGACGGTCCCCTGTTCCTCGCCGGGGACGAGACCGCCGTCCCGGCGATCAGTGCGATCGTGGAGGGGCTGCCCGCCGGCCGGCGCGCCATCGCCGTGCTCGAGGTCCCCGAGGCCCGCGATGTGCTGTCGCTCGCCGTCCCGCCGGGGGTGGAGGTCCGCTGGCTCGTCCGCGGCAGCCGGGCCCCCGGCGAGGCGCTCGGCACGGCGGTGCACGCCGCCCTCTGCGAGCTCGGCGTGGCCGCCCGCACCGCCGGGCAGGAGGTCGAGGACGTCGACCTGGAGGGCGGCGTCCTCTGGGAGGTGCCCGACGAGGGCGGCGCCGACGGCTGTTACGCCTGGCTGGCCGGGGAAGCGGGCATGGTCAAGAAGCTGCGCCGCCGCCTGGTCCGCGACCTCGGCGTGCCTCGCACCTCGGTGGCGTTCATGGGCTACTGGCGGCTGGGCGCAGCCGAGGGCAGCTGACCCTCGCTACGGTCGGACCCGTGCTCCGTCTCCTGCTCCTGCTGCTCCTCGTCTGGGTCGCGGTGACCGTGGTCGGCGTGATCGTGGAGGGCCTGTTCTGGCTGGCCATCGTCGGCCTGCTCTTCTTCGTCGCCACCGCGGTCCTCGGCGCGTCCCGACGACGATGACGACCCTGCTGGTCGACGTCGCCAACACCGTGGGCGCCCGGCCCGACGGCTGGTGGCGCGACCGGGCCGGCGCCACCGCCCGGCTGCTGGAGCGGCTCGCCGCCCTGCCCGGCCGGGAGCTGACCGGGCCCGACGGCGAGCCGGTACCGGTGACCGCACTGGTCGCGGTGGTCGAGGGGCAGGCCCGGGACGTCTCCGCCCCGGCCGGCCTGCGGGTGGTCCGGGCGCCCGGCAGCGGCGACGATGCGCTGGCCGAGACCGCCGCCGACCTCGCCGACGGCGACGACGACCTGCTGGTGGTCACCGCCGACCGGGGGTTGCGGGACCGGCTCCCCGCCGTCGCCCGGATCGCCGGGCCCGGCTGGCTGCTGGCCGCGGCCGACCGAGCGGCCGACCCCGCCGAGGGCTGAGCCACCCGCACGGCGGAGCCACCCGCACGGCGGAGGTACGTCCCCCGAGCGGGGGAGCCGGTGGTCCAGCGCGCTCACGACGCTGGACGGCGACCCCGGGACCCACCCGGGCCGCTGATCCGGAGGCCTCCCGTGAACCTCGCCCCTGCGCCGTCCTCCACTGCGCGGCGACGCGCGCCCACGGTCGGCCGGCTGCTGGTCGCCGCCGCCGTCTGGAGCCTGCTGCACGCCCTGCTGGCCCTGCGCTGGCTGCTGGACCCGGGCAGCTGGCCCGGACTGGACGCCGACGAGCGGTACGGCGTGCTCACCCTGCTCGATCGCACGTCCACGGCGTGGACCGTGCTGGCGCTCTCCGGCGCCGGCCTGTTCCTCGTCCTGCTGACCCGCCGGCGGGACGGGGCGCCCCCGCTGGTGGCCGCCATGGCGGTGCAGGCTGCGGTCCTCGGTGTGCTCGCCGCTGACCTCGGCTCGCTGGTGCTGCTGGGCTACCTGGCCGCGATCGTCGGCCCGGCCACCTTCCTGGTGGTCTTCACCGTCGGGGCGGCGCGGGACCGGCGCACCCGGCCCTGGCTGATCGGGGTGGCTGCGGTGGTCGCCGCCGGGATGGCCGCCGGACTGCTGCGCCCGGGCACGGTCACCGACCTCGCCGGCGAGCTGGGCTCCGGCTTCGCCGAGCACGCGATGCCGCACCTGCACCTGGCGCTGCTGCTGGCCGGCGCCACGATCTGGGGGACCACCGCGATGCTGCTGCGGCGGTCGGCGACCGGCCGGTGCGCGGTCTGCGGGCGCCCCGGTGCCGCGTGGACCCGGCCGGCCGCGGCCCGGCGCTGGGGGACAGTGGCCACCTGGATCGCCGTGGCCGGTCCGCTGCCGTACGCCCTGCTGCGGATGACCTGGCTGACCCCGTGGCCGCTGGGCATGCCCACTGATGGGGTGCTGGAGCCGCAGATGCGGTTGTTCGGGCTGGGCCTCGGCTTCGCCGCGCTCGGCGGGGCGGTGCTCACCCTCGGGCTGATCCGGCCGTGGGGTGAGGTCTGGCCGCGCTGGGTGCCCGGGTTGCGCGGCCGCCCGGTGCCGGTGCGGGTCCCCGTGCTGGCCGGCGGGGTGGTCGCCGTGGCCCTGCTGGCAGCCAGCCCGGCGTTCCTGGCGATGGCGGTGGAGCAGCTGCTGGCCGGCGACCTGGGCGACGCTGCTCTCGTGCTGGTCTTCCCGACGCTCCCCTGGGGACTGGCGCTGGCCGCGGCGGTGACAGGCTACGCGTTCCGGCGCCGGGGTACGTGCGCCACCTGCGGGCAGGGCGAGCCGGCGCTGTCGGTGCGCGACTGACCGGGGCCTTCGACGCCCGCGCCGATCGGGTGGCGCGGGCGTCGTCGGGGTCTTGTCCGGCCGGAGAGGATGGCGTCGTGGCTCGAGAGGTGGTGCGGCGGACGGTGGCCCAGTCGCTGCACCGCTGGCTCTACCTGCTGCTGGGCGGGGCGATCGGGGTGGCGGTCGGGATCGTGCTGGCCTGGCCGGTGCAGGTGATCGCCACGTCCGGCCTGCCGCCGGTGCTGATCGGGGTGCTCGTGGCGCTGCTGGTGGCCGCCCCGGTCGTGGCGGTCGGCGCGCTCGCCGAGGTCCGGCCGGTGGAGGCGGTCGCGGTCGGTGGGCTGCTGGCCCGTGGGTTCACCGACCGCCCCGGGCCGTCGACCACCGCGCCGCAGCGGGCCCGCACCGCGCTGCTGCTGGCCCTGCACGTGCTGGCCGGCACGGCCGCCGGTGCCCTGCTGGTCATCGGTGTGCCGTCCGCGGTGGTGCTGGTGGCCGTGCCGGGCGGCGCGGGAGCGGAGGACCTGCTGGGGATGGCCGTGCCCGCTGGATGGCCGGGCCGGGTCGTGCTGACCGCCGGCCTGCTGCTGCTCGTCGTGGCCGGCGGGGAGCTCCTCGGCCGGGGCCTGGCCGCGGTCGCCCCCCGGCTGCTGGCCGGCTCCACGGCCGAGCGGCTGGCTGCGGCCGAGGCCTCGGTGTCGGTGCTGACCGGCCGGGACCGGCTGGCCCGCGAGCTGCACGACAGCGTCGGGCACGCGCTGAGCCTGGCCAGCGTGCAGGCCGGCGCCGCCCGCCGGTTGCTCACCCGCGACCCGGTGGCCGCAGAGGAGGCCATCCGGGCGACGGAGGACGCCACGCGGCGGGCGCTGGTCGACCTGGACCACGTGCTCGGCCTGCTGCGCGAGGAGGAACAGGCCGCCACCGACGTCGCCCCGGCCCCGGACCTGCGCGACCTGACCGAGCTGGTCGGCACCGCCCGGGCCGCCGGTGCAGTGGTCTCGGTGGAGGTCCGCGGTGCCGTCGAGAGCCTGCCGGCGCTGGTCTCCCGGGAGGCCTACCGGATCGTGCAGGAAGGGCTGACCAACGTGCTGCGGTACGCCCCGGGCACCGCCTGCCGGCTGGTGGTCGACGCCGCCGGCGACGACCTCGAGCTGGTGCTGGCCAACACCGGGCCGGGCGCCGCGGCCGCCGGCGCCGGCGGTGGGCGCGGGCTGCGCGGCGTGCGGGAACGGGTGCGCGACCTCCGGGGCGAGGTGCGGGCCGGCGTCGGCGACGACGGCCGGTGGCAGCTCGCCGTCCGGCTGCCGGTGCACGCCCGGAGCGCGGTCCGGTGACCGTCCGGGTGGCGCTGGTCGACGACGAGCCGATGATCCGCCGCGGCCTGGCCGCCGTGATCGGCGCTGAGCCGGACCTGTCGGTGGTCGGGGAGGCCGGGGACGGCGCTGACGTGCTGGACCTCGTCGGCCGCACCTCGCCGGACGTCGTTCTGATGGACGTGCGGATGCCCCGGCTGGACGGGATCGCCGCCACCCGGGCGCTGGTGCGGGCCGGCTCGCCCGCCCGGGTGCTGGTCCTCACCACCTTCTCCAACGACGACCACGTCTTCGACGCCCTGGCCGCCGGCGCCGACGGGTTCCTGCTCAAGCGGTCGACGCCCGAGGAGCTGCTGCACGGCATCCGGACGGTGGCCCGCGGGGAGTCGCTGCTGTTCCCCGACGCCGTCCGGGAACTGGCCCGGCGGCACGTGCGCGCCGCCGACCCGGTCGCTGCCCCGGAGCTGGCGCGGCTGACGGAGCGGGAACGGCAGGTGCTCCGGCTGATGGCCCAGGGGCTGAGCAACGCCGAGATCGCCGGAGAGCTGTTCCTCGGCGTGGAGACCGTGCGCACCCACGTCGCCGGGGTGCTCGCCAAGACCGGGGCCCGGGACCGGACGCAGGCCGTGGTGCTGGCCTACCGCTCGGGCTTCGTCCCCGGCTGAGCCACCGGGCGGGCAGGGTGCAGGCTGCCTCCATGACCTCGCCCCTCAGCCCGCCCGCTGCGGTGCGCGCCGCCTCGGACCTGGCCGCCACCGCGCTGGTCGCCGTCCGCCCCGAGCAGCTCACCGCGCCCACGCCGTGCGGCGACTACGACGTCCGCGCCCTGGTCGACCACCTGGCGTGGGCCGCCCTGCTGTCCCAGCGGTCGGCGACCGGCATGCCGCTGGAGCAGGACGGGAGCAGCCTGCGGCCGGCGCCGTTCCTGGACGGCGTGCCGGTGGAGCAGTGGGCCGCTGCCGTCCCCGTCGAGCTGGACACCGCGGCCGACGCCTGGGCCGACCGCGCCGCGTGGCAGGGCGAGACGCTGCTCGGCACGACGCCGATGCCCGCCGGGGTCGTCGGCCCGCTGATGCTCGCCGAGTTCGCCCTGCACGGCTGGGACCTGGCCCGGGCGATCGGCGCCCGCTACGACGTCCCGGCCGGGCTGGGGGAGGCGGTGCTGGCGGCGGTCGAGCCGCTGGCGCCGATGGGCCGGGACGGCGGCTGGTACGGGCCCGCGGTGCCCGTGCCGGCCGACGCCCCCGCCTTCGATCGGGCGCTCGGGCTCGTCGGCCGGGACCCCGGCTGGCGGGCCTGACCGGTCAGTCGAGCATCGTGACCACGCGCAGCCGGGTCGAGCGCCGGCGGCCGGGCAGGCAGGCGGACAGCGCCAGGACCACGGCCACGCCGTCCTCGATCAGCGCGGCCTGCCAGTCCGGCATCAGGTCCGCTGCCCAGCGCCGCCAGGCCAGGCCGCCGAAGGAGCCGGCCGCGGCACCGGCGGCGCCGGCCAGCACCGGCAGCGCGGCGTTCTGCCCCTGACGCCGGGCGAGGAGCCCGGCGCCGCCGGCCCCGCTGGCCAGGCGCGCGGGGAGGACCGCAGGACTGGTCCGTGGCGGGATGCCGGGCTGCTTGTCGGCGTAGACCTCGCCGCCCACGGAGAGCAAGGAACCCAGCTTCTTGACGACGCCGGTGTCGGCGGCGGTGAGCGTCGGCGCGGCGAGCCCGAGGGAGCTGCGGCACCCGGCCGCCGTGCCGAGCAGCAGCGAGCGGGCGACCAGCCCGGCCGAGGCGCGCTGCTTGACCAGGACCCGCTCCTTGCGCGTCGGCAGTGCGGAGACGACCGCCTGCACGGCCGCACCGTAGGCGAGGTGGGGCACCGCGTCGGCCGCCCAGTCCGAGGACGTCCAGGTGCGCGGATCGGTCACGCCCAGCGCCGCCGTCGGCCCGTCGGTGGCCGCCATCGACGCCGCACCGACGACGACCGCACCGACCGGCCCGGGCATCCGCACCCCGCCGGCGCGGGCCAGGCTGGCCAGCAGGCCGACGCCGAGGCCGTTGCCGATCCCCAGGAGCGCACCGAGCCCGGTGGTCCGGGCCTGGCGCTCCGCACCCCTGCCCGGCACCTCCACTCCGGCGGCGTCGGCGAGCGCGGCGGCGGTCTGGCCGGGCACGGTGCTGGCCGGACGGCCGCGGCGCAGCATGTCGGCGTAGGTCAGGGCGTTGAGGGCGGTCGTGCCGGCGGCGCCGGCGAGCAGCCCACGAGCGAAGGTCCCGGTCATCCTCTGACCCTCGTTCTCCCGCGCTGCTCCGGCAACTGCAGAGGCGGCCGGGACGTGCGGTGCGACACCGTGGGCGCTCTCACCCCCGGTCGACCCCGGATCGACACGCATCGTGCACATCCGAGTGGCACCGTGGGAGACAGCGCCCGAGGTCGTGTGCTCCCCGACCCCCGCCAGCCGTTCCGCGGTGCTGCGCGTCCACTCCCTGAAGGTCTCCCATGGTCATTCCTGTGTCCTCCCGTGTCCCGGGGCTGCTCCGTTCGGTGCTCGCCCGGGCCGTCCCCTCGTCCACCCCGCCCTCGCTGCGCCGGCTGCGCGTGGCCGTCGCCGTCCTGTTCGGTCTCGACGGCTTCGTCTTCGGCAGCTGGGCCGCCCGGGTGCCCGACGTCAGCGCCGCCACGGGCGCCGGCCACACCGCCCTGGGCGTCGCGCTGCTGTGCCTGTCCCTCGGCGCGCTCGCCTGCATGCAGGTCACCGGTGCGCTGTGCACCCGGTTCGGCACCGGGCGGGTGGCGGCGCTGGCCGGCGTCGCCGCCAGCCTGAGCGCCGTCCTGCCCGGGCTGGCCGGCACCCTCCCGGCGCTGTGCGCCGGGCTGTTCCTGTTCGGCGCCGTCACCGGTGCGGTGAACGTCGCCGCCAACAGCGTCGGGGTGCAGGTCGAGGCGCGCGCCGGGCGGCCGTTGCTGTCCGGGCTGCACGCCGCGTTCAGCGGTGGTGGTCTGGTCGGTGCCCTCGTCGGCGGGCTCGCTTCGGCCGTGATGGGGGTCGCCCCGCACCTGGCCGGCGTGGCGATCATCGGGCTGCTCGCGATGGCCTGGGCCGGGCCGGTGCTCGTCCGCGGCGACCGCCCGGAGCCGGCGGTCGACCTGCGGGGGCCGGCCGCCGAGGGCACCCGCGGCGCCCGTCCCACCGGCGTCCTGGTGCTGCTGGGCGCCGTGGCGGGGGCGACCGCCTACGGCGAGGGCGCGCTCAGCGACTGGGGTGCGCTCCACCTGCGCGAGCAGCTGGCCGCCGCCCCCGCCCTGGCGGCGGCCGGGTACGCCGGCTTCTCCTCGGCGATGGCCGCCGGCCGGCTGGCCGGCGGTCGGCTGGTGCTCGCCCTGGGTGAGCGGCGGCTGCTGGTCGGCGGCTCGTTGCTGGCCGCGGCCGGTGCGCTGGCCGCGGTGACGACGACGTCGCTGCCGGTCGCCCTGGCCGGTTTCGTGCTCGTCGGGCTCGGGCTGGCCAACGTCTTCCCGCTGGCGATCGCCCGGGCCGGTGCGCTCGGCGGGCCCTCGGGCGTCGCGCTGTCCACCACGGTCGGGTACACCGGCCTGCTCGGTGGCCCGCCGGTGATCGGCTTCCTCGCCGAGCACGCCGGGCTGCCCGCCGCGCTGGGCACGGTGGCGCTGATGGCGGTGCTGGCCGCGGTGCTGGTGCTCGGCATCGAGGGCGAGCAGGTGCGGCGCCCGCCGCTGCCCCGGCGCGGCTGGACGCAGCCGGTGCTCTTCGGCCGGCGCCCGGTGGCGGTCGTGCTGCGCCCGGTCGGTGTGGCGCTGCGTCCGGCCGCGGCCCGCGTGAACGTCGGCGCCTGCAGCTACGTGCGCGACCTGCAGCTGCTCGAGGTCGGCTGACCGGCGCTTGTGAACAACGTGTTCCGGGACGTCGCACCCCGTTGACCGGCGGGGGCGAGGGGAACACGCTGGCCCCCGCCTGATCCCAGGGGCCACGAGCCGGAGGACCGCAGATGACCGTCGAACCCGCACCCGCCCGAACAGTCCACGGACCGGGGCGGGGGGTCGAGGCGGAGACGGTCGACGCCGGCTACCTGGAGAAGCGGCAGCTCCGCGGCGGCACCGCCGGCTGGGTGCTGCTCGCCGGGCTCGGCGTCGCCGCGGTCATCTCCGGTGACTACGCCGGGTGGAACTTCGGGCTGGAGCAGGGCGGGTTCGGTGGGCTGCTGATCGCCGTCGTCCTGATGGCGGTCATGTACTCGGCGATGGTCTTCGGCCTGGCCGAGCTGGGCTCCGCGCTGCCCACCGCCGGCGGCGGGTACACCTTCGCCCGCCGGGCGCTGGGGCCCTGGGGTGGTTACGCGACCGGCGTCGCGGTGCTGATCGAGTACGCGATCGCCCCGGCGGCGATCGCCACCTTCATCGGTGCCTACGTGGAGTCGCTCGGGCTGTTCGGCATCACCGACGGCTGGTGGGTCTACCTCGCGGCCTACGGCCTGTTCATCGGCATCCACCTGCTGGGCGTCGGTGAGGCGCTGAAGGTGATGCTGGTGATCGCCGCGGTCGCCGTGGCCGGGCTGGTGCTCTACCTGGTCGGGGCGGTCCCGGCCTTCGACGCGGCCAACCTCACCGACATCGCGCCCACCGACGCCGCCGGCGCCTCGGAGTTCCTGCCGTTCGGGCTGATGGGCATCTGGGCGGCGTTCCCCTTCGCCATCTGGTTCTTCCTGGCGGTGGAGTGCGTGCCGCTGGCGTCGGAGGAGGCCAAGGACCCGGCCCGGAGCATGCCCCGGGGGATCGTCGCCGCGATGGGCCTGCTGCTGGTCCTGGCGGTGCTGATGCTGGTGTTCACCGCCGGCGCGGGCGGTGCGCAGACGATGTCGGTCAGCGGCAACCCGCCGGTGGAGGCGCTCGAGGTCGCCGGGGCCTCCAGCGGGCTGACCACGGTGATCAACTACGCCGGCCTGGTCGGCCTGGTCGCCAGCTTCTTCTCGATCATCTACGCCTACTCCCGGCAGACCTTCGCGCTCTCCCGTGCCGGGTACCTGCCGCGGGCGCTGTCGGTGACCAACTCCCGCAAGGCGCCGACGCTGGCCCTGCTGGTGCCCGGGGTCATCGGCTTCGCGCTCTCGCTGACCGGGCAGGGCGCCATGCTGCTGAACATGGCCGTCTTCGGGGCCACCGTCTCCTACGTGCTGATGATGGTCAGCCACATCGTGCTGCGCCGCCGGGAGCCGGAGCTGCACCGGCCCTACCGCACGCCCGGCGGCACGGTCACCACCGGCGTGGCCCTGGTGCTGGCCGCCGCCGCGGTGCTCGCCACCTTCCTGGTCGACCCCGTCGCCGCGGCCTGGACGCTCGCCGCCTACGCCGTCTTCCTCGGCTACTTCGCCCTCTACAGCCGCCACCACCTGGTCGCCTCCGCACCGGAGGAGGAGTTCGCGCTGCTGGCCGCCGCCGAGGAGGACGTGCGATGACCGTCCGCCGGACGACGCTGGGCGGGCACACCCACGAGTTCCGCTCGCTGACCGACGTGCTGGCGAAGGCGACGCCGGCCCGCTCCGGTGACGTGCTCGCCGGGGTGGCCGCGGAGTCGCAGGCCCAGCGGGTCGCCGCGCAGCACGTGCTGGCCGACGTCCCGCTGGCCACCTTCCTCACCGAACCGGTGGTCGGCTACGACGAGGACGACGTCACCCGGCTGATCCTGGACACCCACGACCCGGCTGCCTTCGCCCCCGTCTCCGCACTGACGGTGGGGGAGTTCCGCGACTGGCTGCTGGCCCGTGCCGCCGAGCGGGACGAGGCGGCGATCTCCGGCCTGGCCCGCGGGCTCACCCCGGAGATGGCCGCCGCCGTCTCCAAGGTGATGCGCAACGCCGACCTGATCGCGGTCGCCCGCCGGACCCGGGTGGTCACCGGCCTGCGCAGCACGCTCGGGCTGCCCGGTCGGCTGGCCTCCCGGCTGCAGCCCAACCACCCCACCGACGACGCCGTCGGGGTGACCGCGGCGATCCTGGACGGGTTGCTGCACGGCAGCGGCGACGCCGTCATCGGGATCAACCCGGCCACCGACTCCCCGGCGCAGACCATCGCGCTGCTGGAGCTGGTCGACGCGGTGATCAGCCGGTACGAGATCCCCACCCAGTCCTGCGTGCTGGCGCACGTGACCACCACGCTGCGGGCACTGGAGGCCGGTGCGCCGGTCGACCTGGTCTTCCAGTCGGTCGCCGGCACCCAGGCCGGCAACCGCGGCTTCGGCGTCACCCTCGACCTGCTCGCCGAGGCGCGCGCCGGCGCACTGGAACTGCGCCGGGGGACGGTGGGGGACAACGTCACCTACTTCGAGACCGGGCAGGGCTCGGCACTGTCGGCCGACGCCCACCACGGCGTCGACGGCCCGGTCGACCAGCAGACGCTGGAGTGCCGCGCCTACGGAGTGGCCCGGCACTTCGACCCGCTGCTGGTGAACACCGTGGTCGGGTTCATCGGCCCGGAGTACCTCTACGACGGCAAGCAGGTCATCCGGGCCGGGCTGGAGGACCACTTCTGCGGCAAGCTGCTGGGCCTGCCGATGGGCGTGGACGTCTGCTACACGAACCACACCGACGTCGACGGCGACGACACCGACACCCTCACGCTGTTGCTCGGCGCGGCGGGCTGCTCGTTCGTCATCGCCGTCCCGGGCTCGGACGACGTGATGCTGCACTACCAGTCGCTGTCGTTCACCGACGTCCTCACCGCCCGCGCGGTGCTGGACCTGCGGCCGGCGCCGGAGTTCGAGGCGTGGCTGACGATGATGGACCTGCTCGACGACGCCGGCCACGTCCGCGAGCTGACCCCCGAGGCGCCCGCGGCCCGCGCCCTCCTCGCCGCCGCCCGCCCATGACCGACCTCCAGGGCCAGAGTCGCGATTTCGGCCCCTCGGACGACCCGTGGGCGGTGTTGCGGGACGCCACCCGGGCGCGGGTCGCGCTGGGCCGGGCCGGGGACGGGCTGCCGACGTCCCGGGAGCTGGAGTTCCGCGCCGCGCACGCGGCCGCCCGCGACGCGGTGCACACCGCCTTGGACCCCGACCGGGTGCGGACGGCGCTCACCGAGGCCGGGGTCGGGCTCGACGTGCTGGAGGTGCACAGCCAGGCACCGGACCGGACCACCTACCTGCAGCGGCCGGACCTGGGCCGGCGGCTGGCCCCGGACACCCGGTTGCCCGGCGGGCCGCACGACCTGGCGCTGGTGCTGGCCGACGGGCTGTCCCCACGGGCGGTGCACGAGCACGCGGCCGGCACCGTGGCCGCCGTGCTGGCCCGGCTGCCCGGCTGGTCGGTCGCCCCGCTGGTCCTCGCCCACCAGGCACGCGTGGCCCTCGGCGACCCGGTGGGCGAGGCGCTGGGCGCGGGGATCGTCGTCGTCCTGGTGGGGGAGCGGCCGGGGCTGAGCTCCGCCGACAGCCTCGGCCTGTACCTGACCCACGGCCCGCGCCCCGGGCGGGCGGACTCCGAGCGCAACTGCATCTCCAACGTGCGTCCACCGCACGGCCTCGGCTACGCCCAGGCCGCCGACACCCTCGCCGGGCTGCTCCAGGCGTCCCGACAGCTGGGGGCCTCCGGGGTCGTGCTCAAGGACGAGGGGACGACGCTCCCGCCGGGCGCGGGCTGAAGGACCCTCTCTCCCCCCACCCCTCGCACACGCTCGGGGCGGGCCCCTGAGAGAGAGCCGTCAGAAGCGGCGGAGGGGCCCGACCCGCATCACCGTGCTGAGCAGCGCCTCCATCGGGTGGCGCTGCGGCCGCTCGACCTCGGCCGGCCAGTCCGGGACGAGGTCCGGGTCGGCGTCGGCGGTCGCCACCTCCGCCACCCGGCCCTGCAGCCGGGCGCGCACCTCCTCCGGTGAGTAGGCCCGACGGTGGCGTTCGTGGCGGAGCAGGACGGTGCCGGTCGCGGCAACGCCGACGATCCCGGCGACTCCGAGCAGCTTCGAGAGGCGCATGAACCGTTACGGTAGTGGTGTGGCTCACTCTCGCGCTGGGTTCCGCACCTCGTCCGCCCGCGTCCTGCCGCTGCACGACGCCGTCGAGCTCACCCGGACCGGCGACGTCTGGGTCTTCCGTGGTGGGTCGGTGGCCGACCGGGCCATCCAGGCCGTCACCAACGCCCCGGTCAACCACGTCGGCATGGCCGTCGTCATCGAGGACCTGCCGCCGCTGCTATGGCACGCCGAGCTGGGGCACTCCCTGTCCGACGTGTGGTCCGGCCGCCATCAGCGCGGCGTCCAGCTGCACGACCTCTCCGATGCGGTCTGCGTCTGGAAGAAGCGTTACGGCCAGCAGGCCTGGCTGCGCCAGCTGGTCGGCCCCGCCGACGACGGCGGGGTGCCCCGGGAGATGGAGGACGCCGTGCTGCGCACCATCGCCCGGCTCGACGGCAAGCCGTTCCCCACCACCCGGCACCTGGCGCACGGCTGGGTCAACGGCAAGCTGCGCCGGCACCAGACGAACGACACGATCTTCTGCGCCGAGTTGGTCGCGACCACCTACACGGCGATGGGCCTGCTGCCGAAGAACCGGCCGCTCAACGCCTACGACCCGGGCAGCTTCTGGTCCGGTGACGACCTGCCGCTGGTCGACGCGGAGCTGGGCCCGGAGATCCAGGTCGACGTCCCGGCGGGGCCGCCCTGCGACTGAGCCGGCTCAGACCCGCACCCAGCGCTCCACGAGGGCCACGATCGCGTCCAGCTTGGCGGCCACATCGGCGGAGTCGCCCAGTGACAGCACGGCGCGGTCGGTGTCGGCCCAGCGCAGCAGCCCGGTGTCGTCCCCGAACGCGAAGCCCTCGGTCTCCTGGGGCTTCGCGCCGCGGTGGAAGACCAGCTGCAGGTGGTCGGCCGGGAACAGCCGGAAGGTCACCCGGTCCACCCCACGGGCGCAGAAGCTCGGCGCCCGCCACTTCACGTGTTCGGTGAGCTCGGCGTCCGAGGCCATGATCGCCGCGCGGAGCCGCCGGACGTCGTCCACGCGCGGGTGGTCCAGGGCGTCGAGGAACTCCTCGACCGTCGGCTGCGCCATGGGCCCAGCGTGCCCCATGCACGCTCCCGCTCAGGGTCCGCCGGGCCGTCCGACGACGTCGGCGGTCACCAGCCGGCCGCTCACCAGGTCCGCCGCCACCGAGTCGACCGAGCGTCCTGTGGCCCAGGCGTGCGCCCGCAGCATGGCCAGCGCGGCTCCCGCGTCGACGTCCAGGGACGCGCTGAGCGACCCGACCGCGCGCCAGACGGCGGCCCGGCGCACCGCGGCCGGGCTGCGCAGCCAGTCCGGGTCCGCGGCGCCCGACCGCGCCGACCACGCCACGGCCTCGCTGAGCGCGCCGGACACCAGGTGGCCGATGGCGAGGGCGTCGAACACGTCCAGCCGCAGGACGTCGTCGGGGTCGACGAGGAAGAGGTCCAGCGCACCGGCGCCGGCCAGTGCGTTCGGGATCGGCAGGGACACGACGCCGCGGTAGGGGGTGCGGGCCACCAGTACGTCGGCGAACTCCGGCCACCGTCGGCGGAGGTCCTGCTCGGCGGCGAAGACCGGTTCACCGGTCGCGTGGGCCAGCAGGCAGGGGCCGGTGCCCACGGTGAACTGCAGCCGCTCGGCCCGGCCGGCCTCCGGGGAGCTCGCGCCCAGCGGGCAGCGGCCCCGGGCGCCGGTCAGCACGCTGAGCCCGGCACCGTCGACCGCCAGCACCTGGACGGTGGCCCGGGTCAGCTGGTCGGGGAGCAGGTGCCCCTCGTCGTCCGCCGCCGCGGCCGCCTCTGCCGCGGCCGCGGCGGCGAAGCGCTCGGCCAGGGTCATCCCGGAGACGTGCCGCAGCAGGAGCCGCGGCAAACCGGTCAGCGGCGCGCCGGAGCCGGAGTGTGCTCGGGGACCGCCCCGGCCAGCCGCAGGACGCTGTCGTGCTGCTCGGCCACCGCCGGGTCGTGGGTCACGCAGACGACCAGCCGGCCCGCCAGCGCCCGGCGCAGGTCGGCCACCAGGGCGGCGGCCGTCGGCGGGTCCAGGTGGGCGGTCGGCTCGTCCAGCAGCACGACGTCCCGGTCGGCCAGCAGCGCCCGAGCCACGGCCAGCCGCCGCCGCTCGCCTCCGGACAGCGAGGTGCCGCCCGCCCCGACCGGGGTGTCCAGCCCTGCCGGCAGGCCGGCCAGCAGCGCACCGAGCCCGGCGTCGGTCAGGGCCCGGCGCATCGCCTCCTCGCCGTCGGCACCGGCCAGCTCGCCGCGGGGGCGGGCCAGCGCGAGGTTGGCCCGCAGCGGAGCGTCGAAGACGTGTGCCTCTTGCGGGCACCAGGCGATGGCGCCCTGCACGTCGGCCCGGGTCAGCCGGTCGGCCGGCACCGGGCGGCGCCCGTCGCCGAGGACGTAGGCGCCGGCCGCGGGGCGCAGCGAGGCCATCAGCACCGACAGCAGCGTCGACTTGCCCGATCCGGAGGGGCCGGTGACCACCAGCCAGTCGGACCCGGCGGTGGCGACGGCGTCCAGGTCGCGCAGCACCGCCGGGCGCCCCGGCCAGCCGGCGGTGAGCTGCTCCAGCGCCAGCTCGCGCACCGGCCGCGGCGGGGCCACCCGCTCGGCCGGCGCCGGGTCGGCGGCCACCGGCTCGGCGAGCACGGATTCGACCCGGGCCCGCGCGTCGTGCCAGGCCAGCCGGTGCCGCTGCGCGGCGCCGAGTGCGGTGAGCGGCTCGAGCAGCGCCAGGGGCGCCAGCGCCAGGACGGCGGCGGTGGGTGCGGAGAGCTCCCCGGCGCGGACGCCGACGGCCGCGACGGCCAGCGCACCGACGGCGGCGGCACCGGTGGCCAGCACCGCGAGCGCGTCGCCCAGCGCCGTGGCGGTGGCCCCGGCCCGGGCAGCGCGGCCCTGCCGGCGGCCCAGCTGGTCGAGCCGGTCGACGGCCTCGCCGGTGAGGCCGTGCGCCCGCAGGTCGCCGGCGGCCTCGAGGGCTGCGCTGGTCTCCCGCAGGGTCACCGTGCGCAGCTCGGCGGCGTGCCGGGCGCCGCCCCGGTCGGCCCAGCGGTGCACGCCGAGCACGCCCAGTACCGCGACCCCGACGAGCGCGGCCACCAGTGCGCCGGCCCGCGGGTCGAGCAGGGCCAGCACCGCCGTCGTCCCGGCCAGCACGATGCCGGAGACCAGGGGCGGGGTGACCACCCGGACGGAGAGGTCCTGCAGCAGGCCGACGTCCCCGACGACCCGGGCCAGGGCCCGGCCGGGGGTGCGGTCGGCGGCCGGGCCCTGCGCGACCAGCGCGCGCCACACCTGCAGCCGGGTGCTCGACGCCAGCCGGAAGGCGGCGTCGTGGCCGGACAGCCGCTCCAGCCAGCGGAGCCCGGCCCGGGCCAGCCCGAAGCCGCGCACCCCGGCCGTGGCCACCAGCAGGGTGAGGATCGGCGGCTGCTCGGCGGCCCGCACGATCAGCCAGCCCGAGACCGCAGTCAGCGCCACGGCCGACGCAGCCGAGGCCGAGCCGGCGGCGACCGCCCGCACCACCGCCCGCCGCGGCCAGCTGAGGCCGGCGGTGCCACGGTCCGCCTCTGGGGCGGCGGCCGGCTCGGCGACGGCGGCGGGGAGCGGGGCACCGGCGTCCTCGGTGCTGTCGGTGCGCTCGGGCGCCGGGACGGTGGTGAGCGGCGGCAGGGCGTGGGGTCCGGTGAGGTCGACGGCGCGGTCGGCGAGCGCGGCCAGCGCGGGAGAGTGGGTGACCAGCACGGTGCAGAGCGAGCCGCGCAGCCGGACCAGCAGCTCGGCGACCTGCGCGGTGCTCGCCGCGTCCAGCGACGCCGTCGGCTCGTCCAGCAGCAGCACCCGGGCGCCGCGCTGCACCCGGACCAGCGCCCGGGCCAGCGCGACCCGCTGCAGCTCGCCGGGGGAGAGGGTGCGGCAGGCGCGCTCGCGCAGGTGCCCGGCGTCCAGCCAGGCCAGCGCGGTGTCGGCCAGGTCGGTGGCCCACTCGTCGGGGACGTCGCCGGCGTGCCGGCGCAGCTCGTCGAGCACGGTGTCGGCGACGGTGTGCGGGAACTGCGGGACGACGGCGACGTCCGCAGGTGCCAGCACCACGCCGTCGACCTGCGCGGTGGCCCCGTCGAGGAGCTGGCCGGCCAGGACGGCGAGCACGGTGGACTTGCCCGATCCGCTCGGCCCGCGCAGGGCCACCAGCTCGCCCGGCGCCACCTCGAACGAGGCGCCGTCGACGGCGGGCCGGCCGCGGCCGGGGAAGGAGACGGTGAGGCCGTCGACGGTGACCCCGCGCAGCTGCCCGGCGGGCGGCGCGGCCAGCACCGGCCGGGGAGCGGGGACGGCGAGCACGGCGCGGGCGGCGGCGGCGGCCTCGGCGGCGTCCTCGGAGGCGTGGTGCGCCGCGCCCAGTGCCCGCAGCGGCGCGAACGCCTCGGGGGCGAGCAGCAGGGCGAGCAGGCCGACGTCCAGGCCCATGTCCCCGTGCACCAGCCGCACGCCGACGGTCACCGCGACCAGCGCGACCGACAGGGTGGCGAGCACCTCGAGCACCAGCGAGGAGAGGAAGGCGATCCGCAGGGTGGCCAGCGTGCGCCGGCGGTGGGTCTCACCCAGGTCGGCCAGGGCGGACAGCTGGTCGGCGGCGCGGCCCAGCCCGACCAGCACTGGCAGGCCGCGGACCAGCTCGGCGACGTGCCCGGCGATCCGGTCCAGCGCCCGGGCCGCCTCGACGGTCCGGTCCCGGGTGTGCAGCCCGACCAGCGCCATGAACAGCGGCACCAGCGGCAGGGTGAGCGCCACCAGCAGCGCGGAGAGCCAGTCGGTCAGGCCCAGCACCACCAGCAGCACCGGCGGGACGACGATCGTCTGCGCGAGCGCCGGCAGGTAGGTGGCCAGCGCCGGGCCCAGGTCGTGCAGCCGGGTGCTGGCCAGCACCGCGGCCGGCCCGCTGCCGCCGGCGGCCGCGACCGCCTCGCCCTCGCCGGCCAGCAGCCGGGTGAGCAGCCGGCGCCGCAGGGTGTCCTCGGCCCGCCGGGCGTCCCGGGTGGCCAGCACGCTGCCCAGCCCACCGGCGGCGGCCCGGATGGCGACGCCGAGCAGCGCCACGAGCAGCGACGTCCCCGGGGTGACGCCGTCGGCGACGTCCGCCACCGCGCGGGCGAGCCCGGCCGCGAGCAGGACGACCCCGACGGTCTGCCCGAGTGCGGCGACCGCGGCCCGCACCAGCGCCCCGGGCAGCCCGGGCACCCCCGCGAGCGCCCCCAACGGCCCCCGCCCCCGCTCGGCACCACCAAGATGGCCATTGTGGTGGCCGTCAGGCGAGGTCATGCGCGCACCTGCTCCTCGGTGGCGTCGGCGTGCGGGGTCTCCGGGTCGGCGGTGAGCCGCTTGCGGAACACCCAGTAGGTCCAGGCCTGGTAGCCCAGCACGACCGGCAGCCCGAAGCCGGCCGCCCAGGTCATCACGGTCAACGTGTAGTCGCTGACCGAGGCCTCGGCGATGGTGACGTCGAAGGCCGGGTCGATCGAGGAGACGACGACCACCGGGTAGACGGCGCCGAAGATCGTCGCCGCCGAGGCGAGCATGACGACGGCCCAGGCGGTGAAGGCCGGTCCCTCCCGGTCGACCCGGATGCTCGCCCAGGCGACCAGCACCGCCAGTGCGGCGACCAGCCACAGCACCGCGGTGACGGCGGTGCCCTCGCGCAGCTGCACCAGCCCGGCCCAGGCCAGCAGCGGCACCGCCGCGACCAGCGACCAGCGGCGGGCGAAGGCGCGCGCGGCCAGCCGCACCGGGCCCTCGGTCTTCAGCGCCAGGAAGACGGCGCCGTGCACCATCGAGTAGGCGAGCACGGCGACCCCGCCCAGCAGTGCGGACCAGGTGACGCCGGCGAAGGCGCCGCCGACCCGGATGCCGTCGCCGTCGATCGGCAGGCCCAGCGTGGTGCCGCCCAGTGCCGCGCCGACCCCGAGGGCGGCGATGAGCGATCCGGTGACGATGACGTTGGTCCAGGTGCTGTCCCACTGCGGGGTGTGGTGCGAGTGCCGCCACTCGAAGGCCACGGCCCGGATGATCAGGCCGAACAGCACCAGCACGAACGGCAGGTACAGCGCCGGCAGCCAGGTGGCGTACCAGCCGGGGAAGGCGGCGAAGACGGCGCCGGCCGCGGTGATCAGCCAGACCTCGTTGCCGTCCCACAGTGGGCCGATCGACCGGAGCATCAGGTGCCGGTTGGCCGGGCGGCGCCCGATCACCGGGATCAGGGCGGCGACGCCGAAGTCGAAGCCCTCCAGGAGCAGGAAGCCGGTCCAGAGCACGGCGACCGCGGCGAACCAGAGTGTCTGCAGGTCCATGGGAGTGTCTCTCTCGGTCTCTGGGCCGGTCAGTAGGCGAAGGAGAGGACGTCGTCGTCGTCGGCCCGGCGGGTGCTCGCGCTGCCCGGGGTGACGTCGGCGTCGGGGTCGCCGTCGGGGGTGTGGCCCGGGGTCGGGGCGCCGTCGCTGGTGGTGACCCCGCGGCGGACGAAGTTCACGATCAGCCAGAGCTCCACCACCGCCAGGGCGCCGTAGACCAGCGTCAGGGCGATCAGCGAGGTCCAGACCTCAGCCGCGCTGACGCCGGGGGAGACGGCCTGGGCGGTGAAGAAGTAGACCTGGTCCTCGCGCGGCACGTCGGGGTTCGGGTGGACGACGAAGGGCTGGCGGCCCATCTCGGTGAAGATCCAGCCCGCGGCGTTGGCGACGAAGGGTGCGCCGACCGCGAGCAGCGAGCCGTAGACGCCGATCTTCGACGTCGGCACCCGGCCCCGGCGAGTGGCCCACAGTGCGTAGGCCGCCACCCCGGCCGAGAGCATGCCCATCCCGATCATCAGCCGGAAGTTCCAGTAGGTGACCGCCAGCAGCGGCGTGTAGTCGATCGGCTCGCCGGCCTTGTCGCCGAAGGACGGGTCGTCGGGGTAGGTCGCCCCGTAGGCCGCCGCGTACTCCTCCTGCAGCTGGTTGACCCCGGGCACCGCGGTCTCGAAGTCACCGTGCGCCAGGTAGGAGAGCAGCGCCGGGACGGTCCAGGAGTGCACGTCGTCGCACTCGTTGCTGCCGAGCTTGCCGAAGGCGAAGACCGAGAAGGGCGCCGGCGCCTCGGTCTCGCAGAGCGCCTCGGCCGAGGACATCTTCAGCGGCTGCTGCTGGTACATCAGCTTGGCCTGGTAGTCGCCGGTGATCGCGACGAGCACGAACGCGATGAGGGAGGCGAACCCGCCGATCCGCACCGAGCGCCGCCACACGCTGTGGTCGACGTCCTCGGGAGAGAGACCGGCCAGCCGGCGCTTGCGCAGGTGCCACAGGCCGATGCCGACCAGCAGCGCGGCGGCGACCATCAGCGACCCGACGATGGTGTGGCTGAACGCGGCGAGCGCGGTGTTGTTGGTCAGGACGGCGAGGAAGTCGACCTGCTCGGGCCGCCCGGTGGCGCCGTTGGTCACGACCCCGACCGGGTGCTGCATCCACGAGTTGGCCGCGATGATGAAGTACGCGCTGACGATCGAGCCGATCACCGCCGCCCAGAGCGCGGCGAGGTGCACCTTCTTCGGGATCCGGCCCCAGCCGAAGATCCACAGGCCGAGGAAGGTCGACTCGAGGAAGAAGGCCAGCAGGGCCTCGAGGGCGAGCAGCGACCCGAAGACGTCGCCGACGAACCGGCTGTACTCGCTCCAGGCGAGCCCGAACTGGAACTCCTGGACCAGCCCGGTGGCCACCCCGAGGACGAAGTTGATCAGGTAGATGCGGCCCCAGAACCGGGTCATCCGCAGCCACTCGGGGTTGTCGGTGCGCACCCACATCGTGTGCATGACCACCAGCAGGATCCCGAGCCCGATGGTCAGCGGGACCATCATGAAGTGGTAGACGGTGGTGATCCCGAACTGCCAGCGCGCTACGTCCAGGACGTCCACGGCTGTTGCCTCCCTGTCTCCTACGACCGGCGCGTAGTCTTCTACATGTCGTAGAACTCATTTCTACGCTTCGTAGAACTTCTCGTCTACGACCCGCAGAGACCATCGGTTGTGAGACACCGGACAGAGGAGGGACCAATGGCCTCACTTGGTGAGTTGGAGCGCACACTCATGGACCGGCTGTGGGCGGCCGCCGGTCCGGTCAGCGCGACCGAGCTGCAGCAGGAGCTGGCCGACCGCGGGCTCGCGCTGACCACGGTCCACACGGTGCTGAGCCGCCTGGAGCAGAAGGGGTTCGTCGTCCACGACGACCGGCGCCCCCGGCGCTTCGCCCCCCGGGCCACGCGCGAGGCGCACGCGGCCGAGCTGATGCACGAGGTGCTCGGCCAGGCGGGTGACCGGCAAGCAGCGCTGGCCCGGTTCGTCGGCAGCGTCGACGCCGAGGACGCCGCGATGCTTCGTGAACTGCTCGGCGGCGGCGGCACAGCGGCCGGTCCGGACGCCACCGGCGCTCGCTGAGCGTGCTCCCGGCGACCGCCCTGGCGCTCGGCCTCCTGGCTGCGCTGCTGGCCTGGCCGGTGCCGGCCGCGCTGGCCCGGGCCCGCTGGCCCCGGCGCGACCCGCTCGCGGCCCTGGTCTGCTGGCAGGCGATCGGCCTGGCCGGTGGCCTGGCGATCATCGGCGCCCTGCTGGTGCACGGGCTCGCGCCCTGGGGGCACTCGCTCCCCGAGGCGTGGTGGCACTGGGTGACCCGGCAGCCCAGCGCCGAACCGGTGCGCGGTGACCACTGGGTCGCCCAGACCCTCGCCGCGGTGCTGGCGCTGGAGCTGCTGGGCGTGCTCGCGCTCTCCGGCGTCCGCACCGCGCGCACCCGGCGGCGGCACCGTGCGCTGCTGGAACTGCTCGTTCGGCCCGGCGCGTCGTCGGGGGAGTCGGCAGCGGGGGAGCGGGCGTCGGCGGAGGAGACGCTGCTGCTCGACCACCCCGCGCCGGTGGCGTTCTGCATCCCCGGGGCGCGCCCGTTGCTGGTGCTCTCCTCCGGCATGGTGGCCGAGCTGGACGGTGCGCAGCTGGACGCCGTCGTCGCCCACGAACGGGCGCACCTGCGCGAGCACCACCACCTGCTGCTGCTGCCCTTCGTCGCCTGGCGGGCGGCGCTGCCGGTGCTGCCGGCGGCCGACCGGGCGCACGACGGGGTGCGCGACCTGGTCGAGATGCGCGCCGACGACGTCGCCCTGCGGTCGCTCTCCGGGCCGGACCCGCGGCGGACCCTCGCCGTCGCGATCGTGGCCGCCGCCGGTGGGGCAGGGGGCCAGGTGCCGGAGGGGGCGCTCGCGGTCACCGGGGGACCGGTCGCGGTCCGGGTGCGCCGTTTGCTCGCACCGGCGGACCCGCTGCCCGCCCGCGCCCGCTGGGCCGCACTCGCCGGCGCGGTCGCGCTGCTCCTCGTGCCCACCCTGCTGTTGCTGCTCCCCGCTCTGCTCTGAGCCGGAGCGCGCGGCTGCCTCCGCTCGCCTAGCGTCAGCCCGATGGACGCAGCAGTGCTCACCGAGCCCGGCACCCCCACCTTCGACTCGTTCGACGAGCCCGCCGCCGGCCCCGGGCAGGTGGTGGTGGACGTCCGGGTCGCCGGGGTCAACCCGGTCGACGTCGCCATCGCCGCCGGCGCCTTCGTCACCAAGCCGCCGTTCCCGTCGGTCGCCGGGCGTGAGGGCGTCGGCACGGTCGAGGACCGGCGGGTGTACTTCAACGGCTGCGTCGCGCCGTTCGGCTCGATGGCGCAGCGCACGCTGGTACCGGCCGACTCGCTGTTCGACGTGCCCGAGGGGCTCGACGACGGGCTCGCGGTCGCCCTCGGCATCGCCGGGTTGGCGGCGTGGCTGCCGCTGCAGTGGCGGGCCCGGCTGCAGCCGGGGGAGACGGTGCTCGTGCTGGGAGCCAGCGGGGTGCTCGGCACGATCGCCGTCCAGGCGGCGAAGGTGCTCGGTGCCGGCCGGGTGGTCGCGGCTGCCCGGGACGCCGAGTCGCTCCGGCGGCTGACCGACCTGGGTGCCGACGCCACCGTCGAGCTCACCGGCGACGAGTCGACCGCCGCGCTCGGCGAGCGGATCCGGGACGCGGCCGGCGGCGGGGTCGACGTGACCATCGACCCGGTGTGGGGTCAGCCTGCGCTGGCTGCCATGGCGGCTGCCCGGATGGGGATGCGGCACGTGCAGATCGGGCACTCGGCGGCGCCGGCGGCGGAGGTGGTCGCGGGCGGCTTCCGGGAGGCGATGGTCGACCTGCTCGGCTACACGACCCGGCACGTGCCGCAGGACGTCGTCGCCCGGGGCTGGGCCGAGCTCACCGGGCACGCCACCGACGGGCGGATCGCCGTGGAGGTCGAGCGGGCGCCGTTGGCCGACGTGGCCGCGGTCTGGCAGCGGCAGACCTCCTTCGCCCACCGCAAGCTGGTGCTGGAGCCCTGATCCGCCGGCTCAGCGGCGCCGGTCGCGCAGCTCCTGGCGGACGGCGTCCCGTTCGTCGCGGGCGTGCTCGGCGTCGGCGACGGCCTCGGCCAGGTCGTCCTGCAGCTGCACGATGACCTGGGCCGAGCCGAGCAGGTGGCCGTCGTCGAGGAGCACCCGCACCCGGGCGGCCAGCTGGAGCTGGTGCCGGGAGTAGCGCCTGTGCCCGCCGGGGGAGCGGTGCGGGTGCAGCACGCCGGAGGAGTCCAGGCTGCGCAGGAAGGCCGCCTGGACGCCGAGCAGGTCGGCCGCCTGGCTCATGGTGAGCACCGGGTGGTCGGGGTCGTCCAGGGGCTGGAGCGGGTCGGTGCTCATGGGTCCTCCGGAAGACGCCGGAGGGGCGGGACCGCTGGGTCCCGCCCCTCCCGGGTTGCTGTCGATCAGCTCTCGACGGAGGGCTGCTCACCCTCGATGGTGTGCGCCTCCACCGCAGCCGGGGTGTCCGCGCGGGTCACCGTGATCTTGCGGGCCTTGGCCTTCTCGGCGACCGGGATGCTCACGGTGAGCACGCCGTCGTGGTAGCTCGCCTCGAGCCGGTCGGTGTCCAGGCTGCGGCCCAGCACCAGCTGCCGGGTGTAGCTGCCGAACGGGCGCTCGGCGACCTGCCACTGCGCGCCCTCGATCTGCGGCACCGACCGCTCGGCGCTGATGGTCAGCGTGGTGCCCTCGACCGACAGGTCGATCGAGCCGGGGTCGACGCCGGGCAGGTCGAAGTGGGCCACGAAGTTGTCGCCCACCCGGTAGGCGTCCATCGGCATGCCGGCCAGCGGGCGGGCGGTGGTCGTGCCGGATCGGCCGGTCAGCTGGTCCAGCGCGCGGAAGGCGGCGGACGTCGCGGCGAAGGGGTCGTAGGAAGTCAGCATCATGGCTGCGTACCTCCGGATGTCGTGCTGGTTCGGTTGTCGTGTCGCCGGCTCTGGTGAACCTCCAGCGGCAACTGGAGATTACCTCGGCCGCGCACTGAAGTAAACGTCGTTGCTGGAAAAATGTTCCAGCAGTCACTGGAGGTCGGCCAGGTGGACCGCCGAGCCTGCCCGTGCGGGGTCGACTGAGCGGGTCGGTGCTCAGTACCGCCAGCGGACGGCGGCGGTGAGCTCCTCCGGTGACGTCTCCGCGAACAGGGCGATCTCCCCTCGCCGGACCTCGGCAATCGTGGTCGCCAGCTCCGGCCCGAACGCGGCGAGGAGCACGTCGTCCCGCTCGAAGGCGGTCACTGCCTCTTCCAGCGAGGTCGGCAGCGCGACGATCCCGGCCTCCCGGCGTCCCTCCTCGGTCAGCGTGCCGGGGTCGACGGCGACCGGGTCGGGGAGGACGGAGCCGGCCCGTAGTCCCGCCTGGCCGGCGGCGAGCAGCCCGGCCAGCAGCAGGTACGGGTTGGCCGCGCCGTCGACGCACTTGACCTCGACGTTGGCCGCAGCCTGTCGGTTGCCGCTCGGACCGGTGACGAAGCGGACGGCGGCCTCCCGGTTCTCCAGACCCCACACGGCGTAGGCGCCGGCCCAGTGCGAGGGCACCAGGCGCAGGTAGGAGGCGACGCTCGGGCAGCCGACGGCGAGCAGCGCGGGCAGGTGGGCGAGCAGCCCGGCGGTGAACCCCTCGCCGTCCTCGGTCAACCCGAAGGTCCCGGGCCCGCCGTTCATCAGGTTCTCCGCCCCGCGCCACAGCGACAGGTGCACGTGGCCGCCGTTGCCCACCCCGTCGGCGGTCACCTTGGGGGAAAACGAGGCGCGCAGCCCGTGCGCGATGCTGACCGCCTGGATGGTGGTGCGCACCAGGAGCGAGGTGTCGGCGGCGGCGACCGGGTCCTGCGCGCCCACCGACACCTCCAGCTGACCGGCGGCGTACTCCGGGTGGAACTGGTCGACCGCGACCCCTTGGGCGTCCAGCGCCTCCAGCAGGTCCCGCGCGTAGTCGGAGACCTCGATGTGCCGGGTCATGCCGTAGGCGGGCCCGGCGAGCGCCGGCCGGAAGGTGCGGGGGTCGGAGCCGGGTGGCCCCGCACCCTCGCCCAGCGCCCACTCGACCTCGATGGCGGCCTTCACGCTCAGCCCCTCCTCGGCGAGCTCACCGACCAGCCGGCGCAGCAGCGAGCGCGAGCACTGCACGTGCGGTGCGCCGTCCTGCGTGTACCGGTCGACCGGCGCCCACGCCCAGCCGTCCTGGCCGGCCAGCACCCGGAGTCCGGACAGGTCGGGGTGCAGCCGCAGGTCGCCGATCGCACTGCCGGCGTGGGTGCCCGCGACGATGGAGTCGTCGACCAGGAAGCCGTCGAAGACCTGGCTCATGCCCGCGCCCCACTGGGCGGCGCTGGGCAGCCTGGCCAGCGGAACGGACTTCATCCGGGTGATGCCGCTGGTGTCGACCCAGGGCAGGACGACGCCGACCACCCCCGCACTCGCCAGGTCGTCCAGCACCGCCTCGGCCGCGGCTCGTCGCTCGTCCCGCTCGTGCAGTTCCATGTGCCCTCCGGCGTCGGTCGGGTCGCGCTCGGTCCGTGCTGTGCTCAGTCCGTGCTGCGGTCGGGTGGGTCGAAGGACACGTGCACCGTCTCGAAGCCCTTGGTCCGCTGGGCCTTCGCCATGCCGGTGTAGCTGCGCCGGTCGCCGGCGGT
This sequence comes from Modestobacter sp. VKM Ac-2978, assembly GCF_026968025.1. Taxonomy (NCBI): domain Bacteria; kingdom Bacillati; phylum Actinomycetota; class Actinomycetes; order Geodermatophilales; family Geodermatophilaceae; genus Modestobacter; species Modestobacter sp. VKM Ac-2978. The sequence continues at coordinate 374,660 of NZ_JAPVBP010000005.1, forward strand.
GAGGTCGACGTCGTCGGTGAACGGGGTGAGCAGCGCCCGCGGCCACAGCCGGTTGACCCGCACCGCGTTGATCTCCACGCACAGCACGCCGACCACCGCGGCCAGGTACAGGAACGCGAGCAGGCCGAGCACCAGGGCGAAGACGCCGTTGGTGGCGCTCGCCGTGGTCATGACCCGGCTGACGTAGGTGACGCCGAAGGTCTGCAGCAGCTGCCACAGCACTGCGGCGGTGAACGCCCCCGGGAGCACCTGGCGGATCGTCAGGGGCCGGGCGGTGGCCAGCCGGAAGGCGAAGACGAAGACGGCGGCGTTGATCGCCACCGACCCGATGACGGTGAGGACCCGGGACGCCCCGCCCATCGAGCCGGCGTGGCCGGCGGTGAAGGTGGCCAGCGCCGTCGTCCCGATGACGGCGAGCCCGGCGGTGGCGACCAGCAGCAGGCTGAGGCCGCGGGCGAGGAACGGGTTGGGGCGGCTGTTGCGCGGCACCGCCCAGGCGGTGTTCATCGCGTACTGGATCGCCTGGGCGACGCCGAGGGCGCCGTACAGCGAGCCCAGGATGCCGACGACCACCCCGAGCACGCCGCCGCTGAGGCCGCGCGGCTCCCCGATCTGCTGGCCGACCACGGGGAACTGGCTCACCGCCGACTCGAGCAGCTGCTGCTGCAGCTCAGGGTTGTTCACCAGGACGTTGCTCAGGATGGTGGAGAACAGCAGCAGCAGGGGGAACAGCGAGACGAAGGCGTAGTAGGTGATCAGCGCGGCGAGGTAGGGGCCGGAGTCGTCGACGTACTTGTAGATGACGGCGATGGGGAACCCAGCCGCGCGGCGCCGGCGCTGCAGCCGGTCGAGCTTCTCGACAACGGACACCGCGGCAGTGCACCACGGCATCCCGGTCGCGCACCACGCGAGGTCGGCCGTGCGTGCACCCCGGCCACGAGGTGGCGGCGTGGCTCAGGCAGCCGGGGTGTGCCCGCGCATCGCGAGCCAGGCGGCGGCGAGCTCGCGGGCTCGCTGGATCGGGTCTCCGGCGTGGAGCTCCGGGGTGGTCCACTCCCGGGCCGAGCGGGCCAGTGCGCCGTCGTAGCAGAGCAGCACGGTGGCGGCGGCCTCGTCCGGGTCGGCCAGCCCGGCGGCGACGGCGAACTCCCGCAGCCGGTCGGTCAGCAGCCGGGAGTCCGCCTGCAGCCACGCCTGGCCCGGGTGGTCGGCCGGTAGCTCGGTGGCCGCGGCGAGGAACCCGCACCCGCGCCTGCTGCCCTCGCGTTCGCGGTACCGGACCACGGCGTCGAAGAGCGACAGCAGCCGGTCGACCGGGTCGGTGCGCTCGGCGAGCACCTCGTCCCAGGTCCGGCGCCACACCTCGTACCGCTGCTCCAGGTAGGCCGCCACCAGCCCGTCCTTGCCGGCGAAGTGCGCGTACATCGTCGCCGGGGCGACCTGTGCGCGGGCGAGCACCGCGTCGACCCCGGTCGCGGCGATGCCGGACTCGTAGAAGAGCTCGCCGGCGGCGGCGAGCAACCGATCGCGCGCGGGCCGGGTCGCGGAACGTGGGGTCATGCGCCTACTGTAACGCTCGTTATGATGAAACGATCGTTACAGTCAGCGTCGGAGCACCGGTCGGCCGCCCTGGTCGTGCCCGGGCTGGCGGTCATCGCCGTCACCTACGGGCTGGCCCGCTACGGCTTCGGCCTCTACCTGCCGCAGTTCCGCGCCGCCTTCGGGTTGTCCCCGGGGACCGCGGGGGCCATCGCGGCGGCCAGCTACCTGGCGTACTGCCTCGCCGCCCATGCCAGCCAGCGACTGGCCGGGCGCGCCCGGGCGCGACAGGCGCTGTGGCTGGCCGGCGGTACCGCTGCCCTGGGCTCGCTGCTCGTGGCTGCCTCCTGGTCGGTCCCGGCCCTGGCGGTCGGGGCGCTCGTCGCGGGCAGCGGAGCCGGGGCGGCCAGCCCGGCGCTGGTCGCTGCTGTGGCCTCGACCGTGCGGCCGGAGGCGCAGCCGCGTGCCCAGGCCCTGGTCAACAGCGGCACCGGGGCCGGCGTCGTCGTCGGCGGACTGCTCGTGCTCGCCGTGCCGGACGCGTGGCGGGCGGCATGGGCCGGGTTCGCCCTGGTGGCCGTGCTGGTCACCGCGTGGGCCGACCGGAACAGCCGCTGGCCCACCGTCCCGGAGAGCCGCCCCGAGGCGCCGTTGCGCGACCTCGTCCGGCCCCTGGTCGCCGCCGGACTGGCGGGCGCGGGCTGCGCCGCCGTGTGGACCTTCGGGCGGGACCTGATGACCGTCGCCGGCGGGCTGTCCGCCGGCACCACCGGGCTGCTCTGGTGCGTGCTCGGCGGTGCCGGCCTGATCGGTGGGCTCAGCGGCGACCTGGTGCTGCGGGTCGGGCTGCGCCGGGCCTGGGCGTGCTCGGCCGGGACCGCGGCGGCCGCCACCCTGGCACTCGCCGTCCTGCCCGGTTCACCCGCCGTCGTGGCGCTCGCGCTGGCCGGGTTCGGTGCCGCCTTCGTCGCGCTCAGCGGCGTGCTCATCGTCTGGGGTGGCCACCGGCTCCCCGCCGCAGCGCCGCAGGCCGCGGCGGTGCTGTTCATCGGCCTCACCGTGGGCCAGGCGGCCGGTGCCCTGGTGCTCGGCGCGGTCGCGGACGCGACGAGCACCCGGACGGCGTTCGTGGTGGCCGCGGCCCTGGTCCTCGCGGCGGCGCCGGCCGCGGAACGGGCGGTGGTCAGGTCGGGGAGTCGACGCCGGTGAGCTCGACGGACGCAGTCCACAGCCGGCCGGCCATCACCGGGTCCGAGGCGGCGGGGCTGCGGCCGGCCAGCGTCGGCGCACCGCGCATGGTGGTGCCGTCCGGCCCGGCGAAGCTTCCACCCGGCAGGTCGGCGGCGGCGGCGAACAGCGTCGGCAGCGCGCCCTGCTGGGCGCTGGTGGCCAGGGCGCGGTTGGCGACCGCCATCGCGGCGTCCTTCACCCGGTTGCCCGTGCGGCCCTGCAGGTTGGTGGCCGCCCAGCCCGGGTGTGCCGCGAGGGCGCGCACCGTCGAGCCCGCCGCGGTCAGCCGTCGCTGCAGCTCCAGGGTGAACAGCAGGTTCGCCAGCTTCGACTGCCCGTAGGCGCCGGTGGCCGAGTACGTGCGGCGCTCCCAGTTCAGGTCGTCGAGCACGATCTCCCCGGACCGGTGCAGCATCGAGGAGACCGTGACCACCCGGTCGGTCACGTGCGGCAGCAGCAGGTTGGTCAGCGCGAAGTGACCGAGGTGGTTGGTGCCGAACTGCAGCTCGAAGCCGTCGGCGGTGCGCCCGGCCGGCACCTGCATGATCCCGGCGTTGTTGACCAGGACGTCGAGGTCGCCGGTCCACCCCGCGGCGAACTCCCGCACCGAGGCGAGGTCGGCCAGGTCCAGCCGGCGCACCTCCACCTCACCCGGCAGGTTCGCCGCGGCCTGGGTGCCGCGGGCGGTGTCCCGCACGGCCAGCACCACCCGGGCGCCGGCCACGGCCAGGGCGCGTGCGGTCTCCAGGCCCAGGCCGCTGTTCGCGCCGGTCACCACGACGGTGCGGCCGGACTGCGCGGGGATGTCGGCGGTGCTCCAGGAGGCCATCCACCGACTGTAGGCAGCGCCCCGGCTCCCGGCAGGCGGCGCCCGGCCGGCCCGCGAGCCAGACTGGCCCGGTGAGCGACCTGGACCCCGACCTCGCCGACCTGCCGCTGGTCGACCACCACTGCCACGGCCTGGTCCGCCGGGACCTGACCCGGGCCGGGTTCGAGTCGATGCTGACCGAGGCGGCCGGGCCGAGCGCGCTCGGTGGCTCGCTGTTCGACTCGCAGGTCGGTCTCGCCGTCCGCCGGTGGTGCCCACCGGTGCTCGACCTGCCCGCGCACGCCCCGGCCGAGGAGTACCTCGACCGCCGGGCCGAGCTCGGCGCCGACGAGGTGAACCGCCGCATGCTCGCGGCGACCGGCACCGGCACGTTCCTGGTCGACACCGGGTACCTGCCCGAGCCGATCACCTCCCCGGCCGAGCTGGCCGCGCTGGCCGGGGGGCGGGCACGGGAGGTCGTGCGGCTGGAGGCGCTCGCCGAGGAGGTGCTCGCCGACGGTGGCGCAGCCGCGGACTTCCCCGAGCGGCTCCGCACCCGGCTGGCCGCCCGCACCGCCGAGGCCGCGGGGGTCAAGTCGATCGCCGCCTACCGGGTCGGGCTGGCCCTGGAGGGCACCCGGCCGGACGACGCCGAGGTCGCCAGGGCCGCCGACCGGCTGCTGGCCGGGGGCGGCCCGGTCCGGGTCGCCGACCCGGTGCTGCACCGGTTCCTGATCTGGTCCGGCATCGACCTGGGGATGCCGGTGCAGTTCCACGTCGGGTACGGCGACGCCGACGTCGACCTGCACCGCTGCGACCCGCTGCTGCTGACCGACCTGCTGCGGGCCACCGAGCCCGCCGGGGTGCCGGTGATGCTGCTGCACAACTACCCGTTCCACCGGCACGCCGGTTTCCTCGCCCAGGTGTTCGGCCACGTCTTCGTCGACGTCGGGCTGGCCACCCACAACGTCGGGCACCGGTCGGGGGCGCTGCTGCGCGAGCTGCTCGAGCTGGCGCCGTTCGGGAAGGTGCTGTTCTCCTCCGATGCCTTCGGCCTGGCCGAGCTCTACCTGCTGGGCACGCTGCTGTTCCGCCGCGGGCTGGGCCGGTACCTGGCCGAGGGGGTCGCCGAGGACGCCTGGACGACGGCCGACGCCGTCCGGATCGCCGGTCTCATCGGCGCCGGCAACGCCGAGCGGGCCTACCGGCTCGGCTGACCTGCAGCGCCGCGGGGGGACGCCCGGGAGGCGAGGGGCGGGTGCGACGCCGTCCGCCCGTCCGGCCGGAGATCGGCCGACCGGCCACCTAGCCTGTCCGGGTGTCGGCCCACTCCCACGTCCACGGACCCGAGGGCGAGGTCCGCCCACCCGACCCGGCCGCGGTCGCACGTCGCCGCACCGCCGTCCGGCTGATGCTCCTCGTGCTCGTGCCGGTGGGCATCGCCACGCTGGTCGGCCTGCTGGTGCTGTGGCCCAGCAGCGAGCAGACCGCGGCGCAGCGGGCGGCGGAGTCGTTCCAGCCGCCGGGCACGACCTACCCGGAGGCGACCATCGTCTCGCTGGAGACCTACGAGTGCGCCGCGGCGACCGGCAACGCGCCCGCGCAGGTCTGTGCCCGGGCGGTCCTGGTCGTCGCCGAGGGCGACAGCTCCGGGGACTACGTGCAGGTCGAGCTGTCCTCGGAGGTGGTGGCCGAGGGCATCGAGGTGGGCGACGAGCTGGTGCTCAACCGCGACCCCGGCATCGACACCGGGCAGGTCACGTACTCGTTCCAGGACTTCCCGCGCAGCACCCCGATCATCACCCTGGCGCTGGCGTTCACCCTCGTGGTGGGGGCGGTGGCCCGGTTGCGCGGCCTGCTCGCCCTGCTCGGCCTGGTGTTCGCGTTCTTCATCCTGCTGCAGTTCATGCTGCCCGGTCTGCTGGCCGGGTCCTCACCGATCTGGGTCAGCCTGGTCGGCTCCTCGGCGATCATGTACGTCGTCCTGTACCTGGCGCACGGCTTCAACGCCCGGACGACGACGGCGCTGCTGGGCACCTTGTTCGGGCTCGCGCTCAGTGCGGTGCTCGGGACGATCGCCGTCGCCGCCGCGCACCTCACCGGCCTGGCCAACGAGGAGGCCGTGCAGCTGCTCCAGTTCGACCCGACCCTGGACTTCTCCGGCCTCGTGCTGGCCGCCCTGGTCGTGGCCGGGCTGGGCATCCTCAACGACGTCACCATCACCCAGGCGTCCGCGGTCTGGCAGCTGCACGAGGTCTCGCCGGAGATGGGCTGGGTGCAGCTGTTCCAGCGCGGCATGGCGATCGGGCGCGACCACATCGCCTCGACGATCTACACGATCGTCTTCGCCTACGCCGGCGCCGCGCTGCCGCTGCTGCTGCTGTTCGACATCTACGAGCGCCCGTTCTGGACGACGCTGACCGGCTCGGTGGTGGGCGAGGAGGTCGTCCGTACGCTCGTCGGCGGGATCGCGCTCGTGCTCGCCGTCCCGGTGACCACGCTGATCGGCGCACTGGTCGCGGCCGCGGCGACGTCGGCGACCCCCGCGACCGCCGAGCTGCCGGCCGACCGCAGCGGAGGAGCCGCCCGATGACCACCGACCTGCTGGCCGCTGCGGCCGCCGCACCCGGGTTCATGCCGCCGGACGAGGGCCGGGCGCTCTACGTCGCCGCGCGGGCGGTGCAGGTGCCCGGGCCGCTGCTGGAGATCGGCAGCTGGCTGGGCAAGTCGGCGCTGTACCTGGCCGCCGCCGCCCGGGAGACCGGCCGGCAGGTGGTCACCGTCGACCACCACCGCGGCTCGGAGGAGCACCAGCCCGGCTGGGAGTACCACGACCCGTCGCTGGTCGACCCGCTGGTCGGGCGGATCGACACCCTCCCGGGCTTCCGGCGCACCGTCGCCGCCGCCGGCGCGGAGGACGTCGTGGTCGCCGTCGTCGCCCGGTCGGAGGTGCTGGCACCGCTGTGGTCGACCCCGCTGGCACTGCTGTTCCTGGACGGCAGCCACACCGAGGAGTCCGCGCGCCGCGACCAGGACGCCTGGGTGGCGAAGCTCGCCGTCGGCGGCACGCTGGCCGTCCACGACGTCTTCCCGGACCCGGCCGACGGCGGGCAGGCGCCGTTCGGGGTCTACCAGCGGGTGCTGGGGTCGGGGGAGTTCACCGAGCTGCCCGGCACCGGCTCGCTGCGGCTGCTGCGGCGCACGTCGTCCTGACGGGGCCACGTCCTGACGGGGCCACGTCCTGACGGGGCCACGTCTTGACGGGGTCACGGTGCGCGACGATGGCGCGATGACGGTGACCGACGAGCTGGCCCGCGCCCGGGCCGAGACGCTCGCGCAGATCGACGCGCTGACCCGGGAGTTCGACGAGGTGGTCGCCGCGTCCCGGTCGTCCAACGCCGACGACGAGCACGACCCGGAGGGCGCGACCATCGCCTTCGAGCGCCAGCAGGTCGCGGCGCTGCTGGACCAGGCCCGCCGTCGGCTGGCCGACGTCGACGACGCCCTGGCCCGCGCGGAGACCGGGGACTACGGCCGGTGCGCCGACTGCGGGCAGCCGATCGACCCGGAGCGGCTGGCTGCCCGCCCGCAGGCCCGCACCTGCATCGCCTGCGCCCGCTGACCCGGGCCGCGGGTCAGGGGAGCGCGCCGACCTGCTCCAGCTCGGTGAGCACGTCGGGCAGCTCGGCGAAGGCCTCCTGGACGTCGTCCGGCGTGGCGATCGACCAGGCGTTCGCGCGCAGGTAGTCCTGCAGCGCGGCGTCGAAGGCCTCGGCGCCGACCCGGTCCCGGGCGGTGACCAGAGTCGCCCCGCCGACGGTGTAGACGGTGTCGTAGTAGGTGGCGCTCGGCCGGCGGAACTGCTCCCAGTACTGGATCGGCTCGCCCACGCCGTGCCGGCGGGACCCCGGCAGGTCGGCCATGCTGGCCGAGCCCTGCCCGTGCACGACCATCTGCGCGAAGGTCGCGAACGACTCGTCGAGCCAGGGGTGCACGGCCTGGTTGTTGCCGACCAGGCCGTAGAACCACATGTGCGCCAGTTCGTGGGTCACCAGCGCCCGGCGGAAGTCCGGGTCGGTGTCGCCGAACTGGATCGCCCCGGGGAACTCGATGCCGCTGGTCTGGCTGGACAGCACCGAGACCCAGAGGTCGTCGTAGGGGAAGGGGCCGAGCAACGCGACGAGGGCGTCCATCGACTCCTCGAGCCGGGCCAGCCACTCCACCGCGCTCGCCTCCTCCACCCCCTGGTCCAGGCCCACGTGCACCCGGACGCCGCCGATCTCCGCCGACTGCACGTCGAGCTCCCCGACGGTCACCGCGACGTCCCGGACGGACGGGGCGGTGAACTCGTGGACCGTGGTGTCGCCCGGGCCGTCGGAGGTGCCGACCGCCTGGCCGGTGCCCAGCACCTCGTACCGGGAGTCCGCGACCACCTCCAGCGAGGCCAGCTCGAAGTCCTCGCTCACCGCCATCTCGCCGGCGACGGCGACGGCGGGGCTGCGGTCCCATCCCCGCCCGCGCTCCCAGGCGAGCAACGGGAAGGCGGTGGCGAACCAGGCGACCTCGACGTCCCCGGCGGTGCCCACCCGCTCGTTGACGTCGGTGCCGAGCTCGACCTCGAACTCGAGGTCGATGGTGATCTCCTCGCCGGGCTCCGCGCACTCGGTCAGCGGCACCTCCTGCAGCGTGCCGGCGGGCGCGTTCTCGGGGGCTCCGGCCGGCACGTCGCGCACCTCGGCCGGTTCGCCGTCGACCCGGACCTCGGACACGGTCAGCCCGCTGCCCGCCCGCGCGGTGGCCGGCTTGTTGGGCCAGGAGCGGAAGACCAGCACGCAGGTGTCGAGGTCAGGGGTGAAGACCACCCGTTCCGCACCGGCGATCGTCTCCAGGTCCTCGGCTACCTCGAAACGCAGGTCGACCACCGGCCGGTCGGCCCGGGGCTCGGGCCAGCCCGCGGCGTCCGGGGTGGACGGCGGCCGGGGCACGGGGTCGGGGGAGTCGCTCGTGGAACAACCGGCGAGCAGCAGGGCTCCGGTGAGCGCGGCGGCCGCGGCCCGACGACGACCCGCGCGCATCACTGCCCTTCGAGATGGACGACGGGATCCTCCCGTCGCCACCCATTGTCTCGATCGTGCGCAACTCGGGCCAACCCGCCCTCCTCGGCAGTGCCGGGGGACGGGGACACCCCACTCACGAGGCGGTTGTTACTGCTGTGACGAACGAGTCAACTGTGAACCGAGCGTGACCTTACGGATGCACAAAGTGCGTGTAACGATCAGTTCCGTAATCACCGCACACCGTCCGCACCCAGATGGCGGACGCTCGGAGAGGTCTCTTCTTGTCCAGACGTCACACCCGGAGTGGCCATGGCCGCCGCTTCCTGTCCGCCCTCACCACCCGCAGCGGCCGGCGGGCGCGGACCGGCCTCGCCGCCGCCTTCCTGTGCGTGACCGCCACGTTCGGGGCCACCAGCGTCGCTGACAACTCACCCGTCGCGTCGCCGGTGAGCAACGTCCAGCCGCAGGCGGAGACCGCGGTCCAGGTCGAGGCCGCCCGAGCCGAGAAGCCTGCGCGGAACTCCGAGCGGGCACGTCGGGGCACGCAGAAGCCGGCGCCCACGGCGACCGCCCCGGCCCCGGCACCGGCCCCGGCACCGGCCCCGGCTCCGGCACCCGCCCCGGCCCCGGCTCCGGCCCCGGCACCCGCCCCGGCCCCGGCCCCGGCTCCCGCTCCGGCACCCGCCCCGGCTCCGGCCCCTGCCCCGGTCGCCACCACCCCGACGAAGTCGGCTCCCACGGCGCCGCTGACCAACCGGACGACGTCCTTCAGCGCCGCGGGGTACACCGCCGACTACCGCGTCTTCGCCGAGGGCATCGACCCCGCGAAGCCGATCGGCCTGCTCGTGTACGCCGACGGCACCGGCGAGTACGGCGTCGAGAACCCGACCCAGTCCTACGCGATCGGCGGGGCGAAGGGGCTGGCCGCCGTGGCCAAGGCGCGCAACATGGTGCTCGTGGCGCCGTTCAGCCCGAACCGTTCCTGCCAGTGCTGGGAGCAGGGGGACGCGGTTGGGTACGCGAAGTACCTGGCGGCGCTGATCGCCGAGACGAAGGCCCAGTACGGCGCCGGAGAGCTGTGGTTCTCCGGCTACTCGTCGGGTTCGCAGGCGGCGACCCGATTCGTCTTCCCCGCCCACCCGGGGTTGTGGTCCGGCGGCGGCGGGGTCATCGCGATCGGCGGCGGTGGCGCACCGGCAGGTCGGGTCACCATCCCCGCGGACGTGAAGGCGAAGGTCGCGCTGCGCTGGGACACCGGCGCCCTGGACACGGGCGCCGGCGGTGGGTTCAACGCGCTGTCCGGTCCCTACGGTGCGCAGGCCGGGGAGCGGTGGTACGCGGCCCAGGGCCTCGACACCCGACTGGTCGCCCCCGCCGGGGTCGGCCACAACCGGTCCGGGCAGTTCGGCGCCATCGTGGCCGCCTTCCTCGACGAGCGCTGAGCCGGCAGCTCCACCACGTCGCACGACACAGGCCACCGCAGGGAGCTCGGGCTCCCTGCGGTGGCCTGTGTGCTGTGCTGGGTCGTGCTCAGCGGGCCGGGGCGACCTGACCGAGCTGCATCACCCGGTCGACGAGGTCCTGGGTGAGGTCGGCCCCCAGGTCCGCCGGCACGGGCAGGCCACAGTCGGTGAACCAGTCCGGCGTCGCCTCCGGGTGCGGCCCCACGACGCCGACCGCACCGGCTCCGAAGGGTGCGACCACCGCGGCGGGCAGCCCGTTCTCGTAGGTGGCCAGCACCTCGGCCGGCCCCCGGGTGGGGTCGAGGTCGAACCAGGCGCCGTCCTGGAAGAACACCTCTCGGCGGCGGCCGTCCCAGATCACGGTGGCCACCGTGTCGTCGGTGTGCGTCGGCCACGCCCCCGGGGAGGCGATGAACTGATCGGTGTCCCCGGGCAGGAGCCCGAAACCGGGTGTCTCCCCGGCGAGGTAACCGCCCAGGCAGAAGCCCAGGTAGCGGCCCCCGCCGGCGACGTAGTCACGGACCGCCGGGGCCTGGCGGCGGAGCTTGCGCCAGGCCTTGTCCAGCTCGCCGCCGCCGGGCTGGGCGTACAGGACGGCGGAGGCGAGCACCGCCGGCTCCAGCGCGAGGCGCTCCTTCGGCCCGACGAACCGGACGTCGAGGTCCCACCGGCTCCGCGTCAAGGCACCGGCCACCGCCTCCGGGCACCCGGCCGTGGAGGCCGGGCCCCGGTAGACCAGCGCCGGCCGCCGATCACCGCCGCCACGCCCGAACACGATCAGCTGCCGGTCGTGGTGGCCGGCGCCCGGTGGGCGCGAGATGACCCCAGCACCTTCCGGCGCACGGCGTCGGTGACCCGCCAGACGAGCTCCTCCAGGGGCCCGCGCAGGTGGCTCCGGTTCCAGACCAGGGCGAAGGCCACCAGGACGGCGACCTGCACGATCAGGTTGAGGACCCCGCGGGGCAACGGCGAGGCGACCAGCAGCAGGTGGGCGCTGTACAGGGTCAGCGTCATGCTGCCGGCGGCGGCCAGCGGGCGCAGCAGCGGCTGCAGGCCCCGGCCGAGCAGCAGGCACGCGCCGAGCACCGCCAGCGCCACCCCGATGGTGAAGGTCAGGTCGAGCGGGCTGCCGCTGTGCGGCGCCATGGCCGCCAGCCACCACGGGCTGTTGGTCGGCGTCGTCCCGGACGGCCCCCAGGTCAACGTGTCCTGGTAGAGCTCGAACTCCATGGTCTGCAGCGCGTCCACGCGCAGCCGGCTGCCGAGGCCGCCGGCGGTCAGCAGCAGCATGGACACCAGGCTCGAGGCGAGTGCGAGCCCCAGGCCGATCAGGGTGAGCTGGCCGACGACCCGCCGCGAGGCGAGCACCGCCCGACCCACTGCCATGCCGGCCAGCAGGTAGGCGATCCAGACCAGGGCGGGGAACACCCCGGTGAGGGTCAACCGGGACAGCAGCCCCAGCGGGTCGGTGACCAGGTCGGTCAGCGTCGGGTTGGCCTCGGTGACCGGCGTCATCTCACTGCGCAGCCCGTAGCTGACCAGCGGCATGACGAGCGCTGCGATCGCCGCCGCCACCACCAGGCCGCGGGTGGACAACCGCAGGAACGGGATGGCCAGGGCGAACAGCACGCCGTAGTAGGCGAGGATCACCGCGGCGTCGCCCGTGCCGACGACGTAGCCGAGCGCGAGGCCGATCGCCGCGATGATCACGGCGCGGGTCAGCAGCGACAGCGCGCCGGCCCGCCAGGCCAGGCCACTCGGCGGCCGGCGCCCACCGGTGGAGAAGGCGATGCCGACGCCGGCGAGCAGGGCGAACAACGCCGAGGCCTTGCCGTTGGACAGCAGCCAGGCCCACGACACGTCTCCGTCGGCGGTGGCCGCGGGGATCAGGTGGACCGACATCATGCCCACCAGGGCGACGCCGCGGGCGGCGTCGATCCCGACCAGGCGTGCCTTCGGGCGCCGGGGCGCCGCGGCCGGCGGACCCGCGGGGGTGCCCTCGGCCGGGGTGCCGGCGACGTCACCCGGCTGCGCGGGGGCACAGCTGTGCGGCAGGGCCGCTGCCGTCGCCGTCGGGACCTCCGGGGGCAGCGGGGCCACGAAGTTCCGGTGCGCGCTGGTCTGCGACACGGTCACACCTCCCGGCTGTTCGACGCGGTGCTGAGCTCACGGCTCTCGGTGGTCGGGTTGTCGATCATCGGGCTGTCGAGGGACGGGTCGTCCCGCACCGGCAGCGTGCTGGCCGGGGCGCGGCCGACCTTCTGGGCGGGGATGCCGCTCCAGGCGGTGCCGGCGGGCAGCACCTCGCCCTTCATCACCAGGGAGAGGTCGGCGAGCGTGGCGTCCGCCTCGATGATCGAGCCGTAGAGGACCACGGACTTGTCCCCGACGCTGGCCCGGTCCCGGATGACGATGTGGTCCATCTTCATCACCCGGTCCTCGAACAGGTGGGTCTGCAGCGAGGCGTTGGTGCCCACGGAGACGTCGTCGCCCAGGGTCACCAGGTCGAACTCGGTGAGGTAGGTGGTGTCGATGAGCGTCCGCCGGCCGATCTTCGCCCCGTAGAGCCGCAGCAGCGGGCCGAGCAACGGGGTGCCGGTCAGCCAGGTCAGCAGCGCCGGGACGGCGGCCGCCTCGTAGATGCCGGTGACGAACTCGGTGCGGCGCACGAACCCGCTCCACAGGGGACGGACCCGCGGCTTGTACCGGCCGACCATGGCCCACTTGAGCAGGGCCACCGCCACCACGACGGTGAGGCTGGACAGCAGCGCGATCAGCGGTGCCACCACCACGGTGACGAGCGCGTTCTGGTTCGCCGCGAGCAGTGAGACCCCGTACAGCGTGGCGAACATCGCCAACGCGAGGATCGAGCTGGGCAGCACGATCCGCAGGAACTCGATGGCGTACCGAGCGCGGACCCGGCGGCGGCTGGGCGTGAAGGTCTCCGCCTCGGTGTACTCCTCGAACATCTCCCGGCGCGGCAGGTTGATCGGCGGGGAGCCCAGCCAGGAGCTGTTCGCCTCGACGCCGGTGGTCGGCGGCACGCTGCGCACGCCGATCAGCGAGCCCTCGCCCAGGTGCGAACCGGAGGGGATGAAGGCGGCGTTGCCGACGAAGGCGCGCGCGCCGACCTCGGTGACCTGGAAGGCCACGTGCCCGTTGGCGTAGGTGGCGCTGCCGACGCTGGCCATGTCAGCGACGAAGCTGCCCTCACCGAGGGTGAGCAGGTCGGGGTCGATGTTGGCGATCGTGGAGACCTCGGCGCCACGACCGACCTTGGTGCCCATGGCCCGCAGCCAGATGGAGGTGTACAGCGTCGCGTACATGCTGTTGTTGAGCATCAGGCTCATCTCGAGGAGCTTGTCGCCCAGCCACTTCTCCAGCCCGAGCTTGGAGCGCACGTGGTGCACCCCCGGCGGCGTCTCCGTCAGGGCGAGCCGACGGGAGCCCAGGATGAGCGCGCAGGAGGCTGCCACGAAGACCGGCCCCGACAGCGCGGTGGCGAGGATGGCGGCGCCCAGCCCGAAGGTGAGCAGCACCCACCAGACCAGCGCCACCACCGGCAGGAGCACGAGGAAGGGCAGCAGCTCCAGGAGCCCGATGCCGGCGGCGAAGCCGGTCCGCAGCTGACGCGACCAGGTGGTCGGTGCCGCGGTGCAGCCGGTCATCAACGCGAGCACCGGGTCGGTCGGCTCGGTCGAGGCCTGGGCCGGTGACCCGGCCCAGGTCGCCCCGGCGGGAACGACCTGGCCGGCGGGCAGCAGCGACTGCTCGCGCAGCACGCCGCGGTCCTCGACCGCCGAGCCGGCCTCCAGCAGCGACTGCGAGCCGAGGGTCGCCCCGGCACCCACGGAGACGACCCCGAGGGAGAGGACGCCGTCGGCGATGCGGTGGCCGTGCAGCTGGGTGCCGTAGCCGAGGGTCGCCCCGGGGCCCACGTCCAGCATCGCCGGGAGGCTGATCTCCGACGTGCCGATGTGGCAGTCGTCGTCGATCCGTGCTCCGGCCAGGCGCAGGTAGGTGGCCGCCCACGGCGATCCGCTCAGGACCGTCAGGGGGGAGATCACCATCAGCTTCTGGATCGTCCAGACCCGCAGGTGGGTCCAGCTCCACAGCGGGTGGTCACCGGGCTGCAGGCCACGGGAGAGCAACCGGGAGCCGACGACCGGCAGCACCCAGCGGACGACGAGGAAGAACGCCGGCAGAGCGAGGGCCAGCTGGAGCACGAGGGCGACCGAGGGCTCCCCGTCGTTCACGGCGTAGACCACCGCGGCCGGGAACAGGAAGAGCAGGACGATGCCGTAGAAGGTGGCGAGCTGGGCGCTGCCGAAGGCGGCGACCCGGCGGCGGGAGGACTGCACCGGGCGGCGCAGGTGCGGCTCGGCGACGGCCTCTCCGGCCCGGGCGTCCTCCTCCAGGTGCGCGGCCAGCGAACGGACCGTCGGGTGCCGGTAGAGCTCGAGGATGGACAGCCCGGCGCCCAGGTCGCTGGAGCGCATCGTGGAGATGATCCGCGCGGCGAGCAGCGAGTGGCCACCCAGCGCGTCGAAGAAGTTGGCCTCCACCGACACCGATCCGCCAGGCAGACCGAACGCCTCCTCCCAGATCCCGGCCACCCACGCCTCGGTGGGGGAGTCCGGGGGCACGTGGGCCCCGGTGTCCCGCATCAGGCGCGGGCCCTGCGGCTCCGGCAGCGCCTTCCGGTCGGCCTTGCCGCTCGGCAGCATCGGGATGGTGTCGACGACGTCGAGGAAGGCCGGGACCATGTAGGGCGGCAGCTGCGCCAGGACCAGGTCGTGCAGCTCGGCGACGAGGCCCTCGGCATCGTCCCCAGGGCGGGGGATCACGTAGGCGGCGAGCTCCCCGCCGGTCTCCGCCTCCAGCAGCGTGACGACCGCGGCGGTGACCCGGTCGTGCTGCAGCAGCATCCCCTCGATCTCCTGGAGGTCGACGCGGTGGCCGCGGACCTTGACCTCGCTGTCGGCGCGGCCGAGGTACTCCAGCTCCCCGTCGGGGAGGAAGCGCCCGAGGTCGCCGGTGCGGTAGAGCCGCTCGCCGGGGAAGCCGTTCGGGTCGGGGAGGAAGCGGTCGGCCGTCAGGTCGGGGCGGTTGACGTACCCGAGAGCCACCCCGGGGCCGCCGACGCAGATCTCGCCGACCTCACCGTTGGCCACCGGCCGGCGCTCGTCGTCCAGCAGGGTGACGCGGTAGGTGGGCAGCGGCCGCCCGATCGTCACCGGCTTGCCGGGGTACAGCTCGGCCATCGTGCAGGTGACCGTGGTCTCCGTCGGCCCGTAGGTGTTCAGGATCCGGCGGCCGGGGCCCCACCGGTCGACGAGCTCGCGCGGGCAGGCCTCGCCGCCGACGTTCACCGTGCGGATCAGCGGGAGCGTGCGGTCGAGGGTGGCCAGCACGGTGGGGACGCAGTAGATCATCGTGATCTCCTGCTCGGCCAGGAAGTCGGCCAGCCCCGAGCCCACCCGGCGCCCGTCGGTGGGCCCGGCGACGAGGGTCGCGCCCACCGCCCAGGTCGGCCAGATCTCCTCGATGGAGAAGTCGAAGGCGATCGTCATGCCCTGGTAGACCCGGTCGGTCGGCTCGACGCCGTACAGGACCGGCACGATGCCGATGAAGTTGCAGATGCTCGACTGGGCGATCTCCACGCCCTTGGGGCGGCCGCTGGAGCCCGACGTGTAGATGATGTAGGCGACCGGGTCGCCGCCGGTCTCCAGGCCGGGGCGCCAGCTCGGGGCACCTGCGAGGGCGCCACCCAGCTCGTCCAGGTACACGGGCGGGCAGGGGATCCCGGCGCAGGTCGCCGCGAACGACGAGGTCGTGACCACCATCCCGAGTTCGGAGTCCTCGGCGATGTACTGCACGCGGTCTGCCGGGGCCGCCGGGTCGATGGGGACGAAGGTCGCCTCGGTCTTCGTCACCGCGAGCAGGGCGACGTAGGTGTTGACCGAGCGGTCCAGCAGGATGCCGACCCGGACACCGGCCCGCACACCGAGGCCGAGCAGGTGGTTGGCGAGCCGGTTGGCCCGCTGGTCGAGGTCGGCGTAGCTCAGGCGCTCGCCGTCGCACTCCAGTGCCGTCGCCGAGGGTCGCTCGTCGCAGGTCCGCTCGAAGAACTGGGACATCCGCGTCGTGTCGTGCTGCGGTCGGGACGGAGCCCCAGCGACGTTGTCGGAGAAGGAGAAGCGTCGGCTCGTGGAGTCGACTTCCGGGTCTCTGGGGGTGGTGAAGCCTGGGATGAAGTCCCGGCTGTCGCTCTCCGTCGCCATCGACTCGCTCTCATGGTTGACAATCAGGAATTGTGTCCGACGCTAGGGAGAAGCACAGGCTCCTGCCACTCATTCCGGGTGAACTCACATTTATTTCTGCGGTGTTAACTCACCGTGTTCGACCAATTCCTGAGCGTTCAACTTCGTTAAACATGAGTGCAAAGATCAATTCTTTGCGCAATTGACCGTGTTCGGACAGTCACAGCACACGTCGCTGCGCCGACGTGTCGGCCGGGAGGGGGACTGGTGTTCGCTCGCCTGCGCCGGGCACCTGCTCGGCGACCCCTGGTCGTCGTGGCCACCCCCACCGAGGTCCTCGCAGACGGCGACGCCGGCCTGCTCGGAGCCGCCGAACGGCAGCGCAGCGCGTCCCTGCGGGACCCGGCGGACCGGGCCGCCTACGTCGCCGCGCACCTGCTGGTCCGCCGATGCGCCGCTGCGCTCAGCGGACGACCGGTTGTCGACCTGGCCGTGCAGCAGTGGTGCGCCGACTGCGGGACGGCGGGACACGGACGTCCCTCGATCGCGGGCTCCCCGGACGTCCACGTCAGCTGGGCGCACAGTCGCGGCGTGGTGGTGGCGGCTGCGTCGTGGCACCCGGTCGGGGTGGACGTCGAGACGTTCCCGCCGAACGGGTCCGTAATCGGCCGGTTCCCCGGGCTCACCCCGGCCGAACAGTGGCAGCTGCGCTCGGCGGCGGACCCGTCTCTGCTCGCCCTCCGCCACTGGGTCCGCAAGGAGTGCCTGGTGAAGGCCGGGGCGGCGACGCTGGACGGGGTGCACCGGATCGACCTGTCCCGGGTGGTCGAGCGCACCGACCGGGCCGGGCGGTCGGTGAGCCGGTACCGCGGTCTGCGCCTGGTCGACTGGTGCGACCCGACGCGACGGGCGCTGGTGGCCGTCGCGGGGGCAGGCGTCCCCGCGGTCCGTCCATCCACCGATCTGGCGGCGGTGCACCGGAAAGGGCCCGTCGGGCACTGAGTGAGCCCGGGCACATTACCAGGACATTTCGCTCACTCGTGGTCACCGAACGCTGACTCGATTGCGCGGGCGCTCCGCGTGTTCGCGAAATGGACGACCATTCGCTGCAGCGCACTCCGCAGTCGATCAGGCTCGCCGACAGGGGAAACGACCTCTCCGGCCGCACGTCGCCGAGAGCCGTCGTCCACCCCGCTGTCCGTTCCATCGATCCAGAGGAAGTGTGTGTGCGCACGCGCATCGCGTTGTTGGTCGTCCTGATCACCGGGTCGTTGCCCGCCGGGATCGCGATGGCCGAGCAGCCGGTGGCGGTCGACGCACCGATCACGGACGAGGCCGGCGTGCTCGGCGCGGACGCCCGAGCGGCCGAGCGCGCCGTGGCCGAGCTCCGCCGGGAGGCCGGGATCGCCCTGTCCGCGGTCTTCGTGCCCTCTTTCGACGGTGCGACCGACGACGCCGACTGGGCCGAGCTGACCGCGATGCGGTCCGAGCTCGGTGCCGAGGAGGTGCTGCTGGCCGTCGCGACGGACACGGCCGCCTACGAGTGGTGGATCGGTGAGGAGTCGACGTTGCAGCCGGACGCCGTCGAGGCCCTGATCGACGAGGACGTCGAGCCCGCCGTCGTGGACGGGGACTGGTCAGGCGCGGTGGTCGCGCTGGCCGACGGGCTGCAGTCCACCGACGTCGTCGACCCGGCCATGCCGTCGTGGTCACCGGCGAGGACGGCAGTGGTCGTGGTCGTCCTCGCCGGGGTGCTGACCGCGCTCTACCTCGTCTCCCGTCGCGGCTCCCCGGCGGGCCGGGACTCCGACGCCACGTCGGCCCAGCCGAGCTGACCGGCTGGGTCGTCGCTCAGCTCACGTAGCGGCGGGCGCTGGAGCTGCGCTGAGCGTGTTCCAGGGCAGCGAACCGGGCCTCCGCGTGCGGGGGCAGCACCCTCCGCTCGCGCAGCACCCAGGGCAGGCCGCGGGCCGCGGCGAGCAGCCCCCGGGCGGTGACCCGGTCGCGCGGGACGGTGCGCAGCAGGTGCACGGTGCGTCGCAGCGCGGGCCGGAACGGGCGGCGCAGCCACGTCGTCCACAGCGTGTTGCGGATGCCGTCCTGTCTCCGCTTGTGCGGGTCGCGGGCGGTGCTGGCCTGGTGGTGGATCGCGATCGTGGACAGGTAGCAGAGCTCCCAGCCGGCCGCGGCCAGGTCCCCGGCCATCAGCTCCTCCTCGCCGCCCAGCCACAGGCGCTCGGAGAAGCCGCCGACCTCGGTGAACGCCTCCCGGCGCAGCACGCTGGCACCGGCCAGGAAGCTGCCCAGCGCCGGTCCGGGCAGCCAGTCGGCGCCGACCACGGGGGAGTCGCGCAGCTCGGCGACGATCGGGTCCTCGACACCGCCGGGCTCGACCAGGATCCGGGCGGTGACCACGGCCAGCCGCGGGTGGGCGTCCAGCGCGTCGGCCGCGGTGCGCAGTGAGCCCGGGTCCCACCAGGTGTCGTCGTCGCAGAAGGCGACGTACGGGGTGTCCAGCCGGGCCACGCCCAGGTTGCGGCCGACCGCACCCAGGTTCTCCGGGCTGGCGATCAGTTCGACCCAGGCGTGCTGGGTGCGCACCGCGTCGGCGGTTCCGTCGGTCGAGCCGTTGTCCACGACGACCACGTGCGGCTGCTCGGGCAGCTCCCGCAGCCGGGACAGCGCCAGCACCAGCTCGTCCCGGCGGTCGTGGGTGATGACGACGACGGCGACGCGGGGGTCCCGGCCGTTGTCCGGGGCCACCGGTCCGGTCGGCTCGCTCGTCATGCCGCCAGCTCCCGGACCCCGGCCATCACGTGCCGGGGGAGCACCCGCCGGTTGCGCAGGGCGGCGGGGACCCGGGGGACCGCCCCGGCGAGTCCCCGCCAGCCCGGACGGCCGGCGCGCGCGCTCCTGACCAGCTGGCCGGCGACGTCGCGCAGCGGGTAGCGCATGAGTGCGGTGAGCACGCGGCTGCGCCAGATGCCCGCCTGTCGGGCGGTGCTGGGCTCCCGGTGGGTGGAGGGGTGGTGGTGGACGGTGACCTCGTCGACGTAGGCCAGTCCCCAGCCGGCGGCTGCGAGGTCCAGCGCCAGCCGCTCCTCCTCCCCGGGGAAGCGGACGACCCGGTCGAACCCGCCGACCGCGGTGAACGCCTCGGTCCGCACCAGCGCGGCGCAGGCGACGAAGCCGAGCAGCGACGGGCCGGGCAGGTCGGGCTCGGTGCCCAGCGGACTGTCGGCCATCTCGGTGCAGACCGGGTCGAGCTGCTCCGCGGAGCCCACCAGGATCCGGGCGGCGAGCAACCCCAGCCGCGGGTGCGCGCGCATGATCTCCACCCCGCGGGCCAGGTCGCCCGGCGCCCACCAGGAGTCGTCGTCGGTGAAGGCGACGAAGGGCGTACCGGCGCGGGCGACGCCGACGGTGCGGGCGACGGCGCCGGTGTTGCGGTCCAGGGGGACGACGGTGACCTCCGGGTGCGCGGCCCGCACCGCGGCGACCGTGTCGTCGGTGGAGGCGTTGTCGACCAGCACCACCGGGGCCTCGTGTCGGGGCAGGCTGGCCAGCAGGTCGTCGCGGCGGTTGCGGCTGGCCACCACGCAGGTCACCGCCGGGGTCCTGGGCTCTGTGCGCACCGGGTGATCGTGCCCGACGGGTCGGAGCGTCAACCCAGGGCCTCCGTCACCCAGGGCCTCCGTCACCCCAGGGCCTCCGTCACCGCAGCGCGGTCCAGCGCAGCCGGGTCGGCGAACAGTGCGGCGCCCGGCCCGGTGCCGGCGATGGCGTCGGCGGCCAGCACCACGGCGGCTGCCGTCCAGGTGGTGCGCTCGACCGGCCAGCGGGCGTCGTCGGCGTAGACCAGGCCGGTCCAGTACGAGCCGTCCTCGGCCCGCAGGTGCTGCATGGCGGCCAGCTGCTCCGTCGCGTCGGCCGGCCGGCCGGCGGCGGCGAGCGCCAGCGCCAGCTCGCAGGTCTCCGCACCGGTCACCCACGGCCGGTCGGCGACGCACCGCACGCCGAGCCCGGGGACGACGAAGGTGTCCCAGCCGGCGGACAGTCGCGCCTCGGCCGCGGGACCGGTGAGCGCACCGGCGAGCACCGGGTAGTACCAGTCCATCGAGTACCGGGACCGGTCGGCGAACGCAGCGGGCTGGTGGCGCAGTGCCCGGCCGAGGTCCGCGGCGGCCAGCTCCCAGTCCGGCCGGGCCGCACCGACCAGGTCGGCCAGGGCGATCCCGGCGCGCAGCGCCTGGAACAGGCTCGCGTTCCCGGTGAGCAGGGCCGTGTCGTCCGGCGTCCCGTCCGGGCGCAGCGCCCAGCTGATCGCCCCGGTGGCCAGTCGCATCGTCGTCACCAGGTCCAGTGCCCGGCGCACCGTGGGCCACAACCGGTCGACCGTCCCGGCGTCACCGGTGCACAGCCAGGAGTGCCAGACCCCGACGGCGAGGTAGCCCGCGTGGTTGCTCTCCACCGCCGGGGCGACGACGGCGCCGTCCCGGTACTCGGCGGCCCAGGAGCCGTCGGCGCGCTGCCGCCCGGCCAGCCAGTCGTAGGCGGCGACGGCACGGTCGTGCTCCCCGCCGACGTCGAGCGCCATCGCCGCCTCGACGGAGTCCCAGGCGTCCAGCTGCCCACCGCGGAACCACGGCAGGGCGCCGTCGGCGGACTGCTCGGCGGCGATCGCCGCCACGGTCCGGCGCACCTGGTCGGCGGTGAGCACGCCGGGGACCTCGGGCAGCGCCGGTCTGCCCTCAGGCACTCGCGAGGGCCCCGCCGGTGGTGGCGGCCTCTCCCGCGGCCGTCCCCGCTGCCGAGGCTGCCGGCTTGTCGGCGTAGAGGACGAGGCTCTTGCCGAGCAGCGGGTCCAGCAGCCGTTCGGCGGTCCGGGTCAGCCAGGGGCGGCGCACCAGGTCCCAGACCAGCAGCCGGTGGTAGCCGCGGACGAGCGCGGTGTCCCGGTCGACCCCGACCGCGCACTTGAGCCACCAGTACGGGGCGTGCAGGGCGTGGGCGTGGTGGGTGTCGGTCGGCCGCAGCCCGGCGCCGGCGAGCCGTTCCCACAGCTGGTCGCCCCGGTAGATGCGGATGTGCCCGCCCTCGTTGGCGTGATAGCCGTCCGACAGGGCCCAGCAGATCCGCTCGGGGCCGTACCGGGGCACGCTCACCGCGACCCGACCACCGGGCTTGAGCACCCGGGCGATCTCGGCCAGGGCCGTGCGGTCGTCGACGATGTGCTCGAGCACCTCCGAGGCGATCACCCGGTCGACGCTGGCATCGGGGACCGGCAGGCAGCGCAGGTCGCCGCGTGCCAC
The DNA here is from genome assembly GCF_026968025.1 of Modestobacter sp. VKM Ac-2978. Taxonomy (NCBI): domain Bacteria; kingdom Bacillati; phylum Actinomycetota; class Actinomycetes; order Geodermatophilales; family Geodermatophilaceae; genus Modestobacter; species Modestobacter sp. VKM Ac-2978. The sequence continues at coordinate 396,332 of NZ_JAPVBP010000005.1, forward strand.
CCCCGCGGACGCGCCCGCTGGGGCCTCGCCGGCGGCGGCGATCGCACCCAGCCACTCGGCGGTGGTGGCCACCTCCTGCTGCCCCCAGTCGACCGCGAGGACGCTCGCCCCGCGCCGGTAGGCCTCGAACGCGTGCCGGCCCTCGCCGCACCCCAGGTCCAGCACCCGCATGCCCGGCCGGACGTCGAGCAGGTCGTAGTCGACGGTCAGCACGGACGGCCTCCCAGGGTGGACGAGAGCGCTCGGCGGTCGAGCACCTCGCCGTACCACTCGGCCGTGCGCTCGGCCGTACGCCGCCAGGTGTAGGAGCCCAGCACCCGGGACCGCCCCGCGCGGCCCAGCTGGTCGCGCAGCGACGGGTGGTCCAGGACCAGCCGCAACGCCTCGGCGAGCCGGCCGACGTCACCCGCCGGCACCTGCACCCCGGCGTGCGACCCGACGACCTCCGGGAGGGCACCTGCGTCGGTCGTCACCAGCGGCGTGCCGCAGGCCATCGCCTCGACCGCCGGGAGCGAGAACCCCTCGTACAGCGACGGGATGGCCACCACGGTGGCGGTCTGCAACAGCCGTACCAGCTCCTCGGTCGGGATGGACCCGGTGAAGTGGACCGCATCGGTCAGGCACAACCGGTCGAGCGCGGCGGCCGCGGGCCCGCCGGGCCGGGCCGTGCCGACCACGGTGAGCCGCACGTCCTGCTCGGTGCGCAGCTTGGCCAGTGCCTCCAGCAGGTGGACCAGGCCCTTGAGCGGGACGTCGGCGCTGGTGGTCACCACGATCCGGGCGGCCTCCCGGACGGCGGGCTCGGCCGGGGGCCGGAACACGTCCGGGTCGATGCCCACCGGGATGACCTCGACGTCGGCGGTCGGGACGCCCATGTGCCGGGTGATGTCCCGGCGGGAGCTCTCCGAGACGGTGGTGAGGCCGTCCAGCCGCTGGGCCACCCGGCCCTGCATGGTGGTGAAGCCGTACCAGCGGTGCAGCGTCAGCCGCCGGCGCAGGCCGGGCGCCGCGGCGAGGTCGAGGTCGCGGTCGATGGCGACCGGGTGGTGCACCGTGGCGACGGTGGGCAGCCCTCGGCGACGCAGCTGCAGCAACCCGTAGCCCAGCGACTGGTTGTCGTGTACCAGGTCGAAGTCCGCGGTGCGGCGGCCCAGGAGCCGGGCGGCACGCAGGCTGAAGGTCAGCGGCTCGGGGAAGCCGGCCGTGCACATCGCCAGCCACTCGGCCACGTCGACCGGGCTGGTGAACTCGCTGGGCCGCGGGGTCCGGAACGGGTCGGGCTCGCGGTAGAGGTCCAGGCTGGGCACCCGGGTGAGCGGCACGCCGTCGGCCAGCTCCGGGTAGGGCTGGCCGCTGAGCACCTCGACCCGGTGCCCGAGCTCGCGCAGCTCCCGCGACAGCGCCCGGACGTACACGCCCTGCCCGCCACTGTGCGGCTTGCTGCGGTAGGACAGCAGTGCGACCCGCAACGACCGTCCCATGACCGGACTGTAACGAGGGCGCTCCGGTTGGCCGGTGCCCGGACCGGCCTGGCAGGGTGCGCTCATGCTGCGCCACGTCGTGCTGTTCACCTGGACCGAGGACACCTCCCCGCAGACGCGCGAGGCCACGGTCGCCGCGCTCGGCCGGTTGCCCGAGGAGGTCGGTGGGATGACCTCCTTCGCGGTCGGTCCCGACGCCGGGCTCGTGGACGGGAACGCGCACACCGCACTGGTGGCCGACTTCCCCGACGTCGAGGCGTTCCGCGCCTATGCCGCCGACCCCCGGCACCTGGCGGTGATCGCCGAGCACGTGAAGCCGCACCTGGCCAGCCGGTCGGCGGTCCAGTACGAGGTCTGAGGCCGGCAGCCCGGCCGCTGGGGTGAGGTGCACGCCGGGAGGGTGCGTCGGGCGGTGGCCGTGCTGCCGGCCGCCGTCCACAGTCCGCGCCGCCGTCCACAACCTCGCTCCGGCCGGCCCGGATCGGCACCGGGCGCACCAGGGTCGAGCTCATGGCCGATCCGCAGGAGCCCCTGACCATCCGTCTCTCCGACCCCGGGGAGGTGGTCGCGGCGCTCCCGCACCTGCTCGGCTTCCGGCCGCGCGAGTCACTGGTGCTGATGAGCCTGCGCGGGTCGCCGGACCAGCGGGTGGGGCTCACCGCCCGGGTCGACCTGCCGCCGCCCGAGCACCGCAACCAGGTCGTCTCCGGCCTGGTGCGCTCGCTGCTCACCGACGGGCCGACGGCGGCGCTGCTCGTGGTCGTCTCCGAGGCCGCCGACGAGCCGGCGACCCCGCTCGGCGGGCCTGACGCCCTCCCTCAGGCCCCGGCCGAGGACCTCGCGCACCGGGACCTCGTCCACGAGGTCGTGCTGGCGCTGGACGCCGTGGACGTCCCGCTCCGTCAGGCTCTCCTGGTCCGGCGGGAGCGCTGGTGGTCCTACGACTGCCCGGCGGCGTGCTGCGCGCCGGAGGCAGGCACCCCGCTGCCCACCGGCACCAGCGAGCTCGCCGTGGCCAGCGTGGTCGACGGGCAGGTGGTGGAGGAAGAACGGGCAGCGCTGGTCCGGCGGATCGCGCCGGTCGGCTTCCTGGCGGCGGAGGCGATGGCCCGGGCCTGCGACGAGGTGGGGGACGCGCTGGCGCGGCGGACGGCCGAGCTGGGCTGGGACGTCCTCGTCGAGGAGGGCTGGGCGGCCGTGCTGGCGGCGGTCGAGGCAGCCGGCCCCGGCGAGGAGGGGGGTGCGGGCGCGCGGCTGTCGGACCACGAGGTGGCCCGGCTGGCCTGGGGTCTGCGCGACCACGACCTGCGGGACCGGGCCCTCACCCTCGCGCTGGGGGAGTCCGCGGCAGCCGCCGAGGCGTTGTGGACCGAGCTGACCCGTCGGTCGCCGGCGCCGCTGGACGCGGCGCCGGCGACCCTGCTGGCGGTCAGCGCATGGGTGCGCGGCGGCGGGGCGCTGGCCAACGTCGCGCTGGAGCGGGCCCTGCGGAGCGAACCCAGCTACACCTTCGCCGGGTTGCTGCGTTCAGCGCTGGACGCCTGCCTCGCACCGGCTGAGATGCGCCGGCTCATCCGGCAGGCCAGCGCGCCGCTCGACACCCGGTGGTGAGCGGCGCGCTGGCATCGGACGCGCTGCCCTCAGAGCAGCTCCGGACGCCGCCACTCCTCGCCGAGCACGTGCTCGGCGAGGAAGGCCAGCACGGTCTCGTACCAGACCGCCGCGTTCCCCGGCGTGAGCACCCAGTGGTTCTCGTCCGGGAAGTACAGGAACTTCGACGGCACCCCCCGCTTCTGCAGGTCGTACCAGAGCCGCAGACCCTCGCCGATCGGCACGCGGTAGTCCTTGTCACCGTGGATGACCAGCATCGGCGTCCGGATGGCGTCGGCGTAGCGGTGCGGGGAGTTCTGCTCGTACCGCTTCGGCTCGGTCAGCGGGTCGCCGAACTCCTTCTCCCAGTAGTACGCAGCGTCGGTCGCCCCGACGAACCCGTCCAGGTGCCACAGGCTGGCGTGGGTGACGATCGCCCGGAAGCGGTCGGTCTGGGTGGCGATCCAGTTGGCCATGTAGCCGCCGAACGAGCCGCCCATGGCCGCCGTCCGGGTCTGGTCGATCTCCGAGAGCGCCTCCGCGGCGTCCACCGCCGCCATCAGGTCGGTGTACGGCGCGTCGCCCCACTCACCCCAGCCGCGACGGACGAAGTCCTGGCCGAACCCCTGCGACAGCGCCGGGTTGGGCAGCAGCACGGCGTACCCCCGGGCGGCGAGCACCCACGGCGTCCAGCGCCAGGACCAGGAGTTCCAGCTCATCAGCGGGCCGCCGTGCACCCACAGCACCAGCGGCGCCGGGTTCGTCGCGTCGGCGCCCTCGGGGAGCACCAGCCACGACTGGACCCGGGTGCCGTCGGCCGCGGTGGCGTCCAGCTCGCGCAGCGTCCCGGGGAGGCTGCTGATCGTGCCCGGGTTCGGCAGCGCGGCCGGGTCCTGCCCCGGGGCGTGCGGGTCCAGCCGCACCGGCACCGGCGGGGTGTCGTACCCGGAACGCAGGGCGTAGAGCGCACTGCCGTCCCGGGCGACCTGCAGGTCGCTGTAGGCGCCCTGGTCGGTCAGCCGCACCGGGGCACCGTCCTCCAACGCGTCGCCGTCGGCCGCCACCCGGAAGACGGCGTGCCGGCCGTCGTCGTCGGCCAGGAAGTACACGGCCGTGCCGTCGGCGGAGAACTGCGGCGCGCTGGGCCAGCGGTCGAAGCCTGGGGTCAGCTCCCGGGTCTCGGCGGTGGCGACGTCGACCAGCAGCAGCGTGTGGTCCGGCGGCTCGGCGTAGGTGGAGGCGGACTCCCGGTCGCACACCACCCGCCGGGAGTCGGGGGAGAAGCGGGCGGCGGAGATGTCGGCCAGCGGGTCGTCGACGAGGACCCGGGTCTCCCCGGTCGCCACCTCGATGAGCACCAGCCGGGACCGTCGCCCGGCCGGGCCGTCGGGCAGCTCCTCGCTGCGCGCCACCCACCGGCCGTCGGGCGAGACGGCCAGGTCGGTGCCCGAGCCCAGCGGCGGGCCCGCCTCGGGGGTCAGGTCCCGCCACTGCGGCGCGGCCGCCGACGTGCCCGGGACGGTCTCCGCCGGGAGCTGGCCGACCCAGTACACGTGCGGCACCGCAGGGCCCAGGTCGTGGTCCCAGTAGCGCACCGGGTAGCTCTCGTGCAGCAGTGCGCTGACGCCTGCGTCCTTGCGCCGGGTGCGGAGCTCCTCGTCGGCCTCGGCGTCCGGGGCGCCGGGCATCGTGCTGGCGACGACGACCACGTCACCGGTGTCGGCGGCGACCGCGACACCGGTCACGCCGGCGCTCCGCTGCAGCACCAGCCGGGCCTCGCCGCCGTCGGCCGGCAGCGCCCACAGGGCCGGCTTCGGGTCGCCGCCGTCCTTGGCGGCGGTGGGATCGGGCCGGGTCGAGGTGAACAGCAGGTCGCCGGCGGGGGTGAACACCGGCGAGGACTCACCGCTCGCCCCGCGGGTCAGCCGCCGGGCGTCCCGCTGCCCGGCCGGGTCGACCTCCCAGAGCGCGGACTGCCACTTCTTGCCCTCGGCGTCCAGCGTGGCCACCGAGGTGACCAGCCGGCTGCCGTCGGGGGAGAGGGCCAGGCCGCCGAGCCGGGGGAGGGCGACGAAGTCCGCGATCCGGTGGAACGGGCTGGGCGGGGTGTCGTCGCTCTGCTCGAGGGGAGCTGCGGTGTCGCTCACCGGGGCCTTCTCTCTGCGCGTCCGGACAGGTCGCACCGGAGCCTAGTGAGAAGGGCGCGAGGTCGTGAGCCCAGCGAACGACCTCCCTGCGGTCAGCCGACCCCGGCGGTCGCCTCGGCCGCCTCGACCGGGGACAGCTCCTCGTCGACCGCGCTGACGAAGACGTGCTGGGCGACCCCGGGCTGCAGGGCGACGCCGTCGACCAGCACCCCACCGTCGGTGAGCGTGGCGGTGACCGTCGAGCCCGGCCGCACGCCGTGGTCGGCCAGCGAGCGCAGCAGCGGGGCGTCCTCCTGCAGCTGCTCGCTGATCCGCCGGACGACGACCTGCCGGCCCTCGGGGGTCGCGGTCGCCGACAGCAGGGTCAGCGCGTCGAGCACCGCCGAGGTGTCGCCGCCCAGGGCGTCCAGGCCGGGGATCGGGTTGCCGAACGGCGAGACCGTCGGGTTGCCGAGCAGGCTGAGCAGCTTGCGCTCCACCGCCTCGCTCATCACGTGCTCCCAGCGGCAGGCCTCTTCGTGCACGTCGGCGTAGTCGAGCCCGATGACGTCGACCAGCAGGCACTCGGCCAGCCGGTGCTTGCGCATCACGGCCGTGGCGAGCTCGCGGCCCTCGTCGGAGAGCTGGAGGTGCCGATCGCCCTGGACCGAGAGCAGGCCGTCCCGCTCCATCCGGGCCACCGTCTGGCTCACGGTCGGGCCGCTCTGGTGCAGGCGCTCGGCGATCCGGGCCCGCAGCGGGACGATCCCCTCTTCCTCGAGCTCGAAGATGGTCCGGAGGTACATCTCCGTGGTGTCGATGAGGTCGTTCACGTCCACACTCCTCCGTCAGGTTCGCCCCGATCCTACGAGGGTCGGGGCACTGGACGGGCGGATCTCATGCGTTCGGGTCGGGCGGGCGCGCTGCCCGGGCCGCAGCGGTAGCGTCGGGCAGGTGATGGAGCTCGCCCGCTCGACGAGGAGCACCGCAGCGCCGCGCCCCGGCCGGCCCCGGCGAGGGGAGCGCCCGTGAGCGACGCCGTGACCGTGATCTGGGACGATGCCCTGCTCGGCTACACCATGGGCGGTGACCACCCCATGCACCCGGTGCGGCTGGACCTGACCATGCGGCTGGCCGACTCCCTCGGCGTCCTGGACTCCTCGCGGATCGAGGTGGTCAAGCCCGAGCCGGCCGGCCCGGAGCTGCTCACGCTCGCCCACGACCCGGCCTACCTGGAGGCCGTCCGCCGCGCCCCGGAGGACCCGTACGGCGTCGGCCACGGCCTGGGCACCCCGGACAACCCGGTGTTCCCGGGCATGTACGAGGCGGCGGCTCTGATCACCGGGGGCAGCGTGCTCGCCGCCGAGCTGGTCTCCAGCGGTCGCGCCCAGCACGCGGTCAACATCGCCGGAGGGCTCCACCACGCCATGCGCGACCAGGCCTCGGGCTTCTGCGTCTTCAACGACGCCGCGGTTGCCATCGCCTGGCTGCTGGGTCAGGGCTGGGAGCGGATCGCCTACGTCGACCTCGACGTGCACCACGGCGACGGCGTCCAGGCCGCGTTCTACGACGACCCCCGGGTGCTCACCGTCAGCATCCACCAGACCCCGCTCACCATCTTCCCCGGCACCGGCTTCCCCGAGGAGACCGGCGGCCCGGGGAAGGCGCTGGGCAGCGCGGTCAACCTGGCGCTGCCCAACGGCACCGACGACTCCGGCTGGCTGCGGGCGTTCACCGCCGTGGTGCCCAGCGTGGTGCGCGCGTTCGACCCGCAGATCCTCATCACCCAGTGCGGCTGCGACGCCCACCACGAGGACCCGCTGGCCGACCTCGGGCTGACCGTCGACGGGCAGCGGGCCTCCTACCGCGCCGTGCACGACCTGGCGCACGAGGTGTGCGACGGCCGGTGGATCGCCCTGGGCGGCGGCGGCTACGGCCTGGTCCGCTGCGTGCCGCGGGCCTGGACCCACCTCCTCGCCGAGGCCGGCGGTGACCGGTTGGCGCCGGACACCGAGATCCCGCAGAGCTGGCAGGACGACGTCCGGAGCCGGGGTCTGCGCACGCCGCCGCCGGGCTCGATGACCGAGGGCGGCTACGTCGGCTTCCACCGCTGGGACCCGTTCACCGAGAACCGGGTCGACCGCGCCGTCCTGCGCACCCGCACCGCTTCCTTCCCCTACTTCGGACTCGACCCGGACGACCCTCGTGATTAAGGACGATCCAGCCCCCCACCACTCGCGAGCTCGTGGCGGGCCCCTGCTGGACGGCCGGGAGGACCAGTGACCGCCAGTGAGGAACTGACCGTGCCGCCGCCCCTGCCCCCGCCCCCGCACTGGGAGGCCGACGTGGTCGCCGCCGACGGCGGCACCGTGCCCCTGCGTCCGATCACGCCCGAGGACGCCGACGGGATCGTCGGGCTGATGGACCGCAGCTCCGACCAGACCCGCTACTACCGGTTCTTCGGGCCGATGCGGCGGCTGTCGGACAAGGACCTGCACCGCTTCACGCACGTCGACCACGACGCCCGGGTGGCCTTCGTGGTGCTGCTGGGCGACCGGCTGGTCGGCGTCGGCCGGTACGACCGCTACCCGGGCACCGACGACGCCGAGGTCGCCTTCCTGATCGAGGACGCCCACCAGCGTCGGGGGCTGGGGTCGGTGCTGCTGGAGCACCTGGCAGCGGCCGCCCGGGAGCGGGGGATCAAGCGGTTCGTCGCCGAGGTGCTCAGCCAGAACAGCCAGATGGTGCGGGTCTTCCTCGACGCCGGGTACTCGGCCAAGCGGTCCTACGAGGACGGCGTGGTGCACCTGACCTTCCCGATCGCGCCCACCGAGCAGTCCCTCGCGGTGGCGCACGAACGCGAGCAGCGCAGCGAGTCCCGCTCCATCGGCCGGCTGCTCAACCCCGGCTCGGTGGCCGTGGTGGGCGCCAGCAACGACCCGGCCAAGGTCGGCCACGCGGTGCTGCACAACCTGCTCGAGTACGGGTTCGCCGGGCCGATCTACCCGGTGAACCCGGCGGTGCGGCACGTCCGCGGGGTGCCGGCGCACGCGTCCATCGAGGCCATCCCGGACGACGTCGACCTCGCCGTCCTGGCCGTGCCCGCCGACGAGGTGGCCGCGGTGGTCGAGGCCTGCCGGCGCAAGAACGTGCACGGGCTGGTGGTCATCTCCGGTGGCTTCGGGGAGACCGGGCCCGAGGGCCGGGCCGCCGAGCGCGCCCTGGTCGCCTCGGCGCGCGCGTCCGGGATGCGGGTGGTCGGCCCCAACTGCCTGGGGATCGTGAACACCGACCCGGACGTGCGGCTCAACGCCAGCCTGGCCCCCGACGTGCCCGGCCGCGGGCGGGTGGGCTTCTTCGCCCAGTCCGGTGCGCTGGGCGTCGCGCTGCTGGAGCGCGCCCGGGCCCGGGGGATCGGGCTGTCCAGCTTCGTCTCCGCGGGCAACCGGGCCGACGTCAGCGGCAACGACATGCTCCAGTACTGGGCGAGCGACCCCGGCACCGAGGTCGTGCTGCTGCACCTGGAGAGCTTCGGCAACCCGCGCAAGTTCGCCCGGCTCGCGCGCGGGGTCGGCCGCACCAAGCCGGTGGTGGCGGTCAAGAGCGGCCGGCACGTGGGCATGACCGCCGGGCTGGCCGGCACCAGCGTCGCCGTCCCCGAGCAGTCGGTGGCTGCGCTGTTCGCCTCCGCCGGCGTCATCCGGGTCGAGACGCTCGCCCAGCTCTTCGACGTGGGCACGCTGCTGGCCCACCAGCCGCTGCCGGCCGGTGACCGGGTCGCCATCGTCGGCAACTCCACCGCCATGGGGGTGCTCGTCGCCGACGCCGTCCTGGAGCAGGGGCTGGAGCTGGCCCACGAGCGGCCCGTCGACATCGGCACCCAGGCCGCGCCGGAGGACTTCCGGGCCGCGCTGCAGGCCGCGCTGGACGACGAGGGCGTCGACTCGGTGGTCGCGGTCTTCCTGCCGCCGCTGCTGCAGGGTGAGCAGCCCTTCGGCCGAGTGCTCCGCGAGGTCTCCCGCACGGCGGAGAAGCCGCTGGTGGCCAACTTCCTGTCCACCGAGGGCATCCCCGCCGAGCTGGTCGTCCGGGACGAGCACGGCATGCCGGGCCGTGGCTCGGTGCCGTCGTTCTCCACCCCCGAGCGGGCCGTCATGGCGCTGGCGAAGATCAGCGAGTACGCCCGCTGGCGCCGGCGGCCCCTCGGCGTCGTCCCCGAGCTCGGCGGCATCGACGAGGCGGCCGCCCGGGAGGTGGTCGAGTCCGCGCTCGGCGCGGCACCGGAGGGCCGTGCCCTCTCCGACGAGGAGACGATGGCGCTGCTGGGTGCCTACGGGGTGCCGATGCTGGGCACGCGCCGGGTCGAGGACGTGGAGGCGGCCGTCGCGGCCGCCGAGGAGATCGGCTACCCGGTGGTGCTGAAGTCGACGGCGCCGTGGCTGCGGGACCGCCGCGACCTCGGCGGCATGCGGTTCGACCTGGCCGATGCCGAGGACGTGCGCAGCGCGTTCGCCGCCATCCCGGCCGGTGACCCGGTCATCGTCCAGGAGCAGTCGGCTCCGGGCGTGGCGACCGTGGTCGACATCGTCGACGACCCGTCCTTCGGTGCGCTGGTGAGCTTCGGGGTGGGCGGGGTCGCCACCGACCTGCTCGGCGACCGGGCCTACCGCACCCTGCCGCTGACCGACCTGGACGCCGCCGAACTGGTCCGCGAGCCGCGGGCCTGGCCGCTGCTGAACGGCTACCGGGGGAGCGCGCCGGTCGACACCGCGGCGCTGGAGGAGCTGCTGCTGCGGGTCGCCCGGCTCGGTGACGACCTGCCCGAGGTGCTGTCGCTGACCCTGGAGCCGGTGATCGTCGGCCCTGCGGACGCCTGGCACGGTGGCCGGTCGCTCGTGGTCGCCGGTGCGACCGTCCGGATCGGCCAGCCGACGGCACGGGTGGACACCGGCCCCCGCCGGATGTTCCGCCCGGCCACCCCGTGACCTTCCGGCCACCCGACGTCGAGACGCGGAGAGCCGGGCCGCCGTGAGGCGACCCGGCTCTCCGCATCGGTGTCATCGCGGGGCGACGACGGTGCGCACTGCTCAGCCCAGGTAGTCCCGGAGGGCGTCGGCGCGCTGCGGGGCCCGCAGCTTGGTCATCGTCTCGCGCTCGATCTGGCGCACCCGCTCGCGGGAGAGCCCGAAGCGCTTGCCGATCTGCTCGAGCGTCCGCGGCTGCTCGCCGTCCAGGCCGAACCGCATGATGACGACGTCCCGCTCGCGGTCCTCCAGGGTCTTCAGGACGTTGCGCACGTCGCCCTTCATCATCTGGAAGGCGACGGCGTCCTCGGCGACCGCGGCGTCGGCGTCCTCGATGAAGTCACCGAGCCGGGACTCCTCGTCGGCACCGACGGTCTGGTCGAGGGAGACCAGGTCGCGGGAGTACTCCAGCAACTCGGTGATCCGCTCGGGCGTCAGGTCGAGCTCGAGACCCAGCTCCTCGGCGGTGGGCTCGCGCTCCAGCTCCTGGTGGATCCGGCGGCGGGTGCGCACCACCTTGTTGACCTGCTCGGCCAGGTGGACGGGCAGCCGGATCGTCCGGCCGGAGTCGGCCATGGCGCGGGTGATGGCCTGACGGATCCACCACGTCGCGTAGGTCGAGAACTTGAAGCCCTTGGTGTAGTCGAACTTCTCGACGGCCCGGATCAGCCCGACGTTCCCCTCCTGGATCAGGTCCAGGAACGTCATGCCGTGGCCGGTGTAGCGCTTGGCCACCGAGACGACCAGGCGCAGGTTGGCCTCCAGCAGGTGGGCCTTGGCCGCCTTGCCGTCAGCGGCCAGCAGCTTGTAGTCCCGCTTGACGGCGGGGGTCAGCTGCCGCTCGCCCAGCAGGCGGTCGGCGTAGAGGCCGGCCTCGATCCGCTTGGCCAGCTCGACCTCCTGCTCGGCGGTCAGCAGCGCGGTCTTGCCGATGGTGTTGAGGTAGACGCGCACCAGGTCCGTCGACACCAGGCCACTGGTGTCCGGGGCACGGCGCGGCGAGCGCACCTCGAGGGTGTCGGTGGGGGAGGACTGCAGCACGGTCACGATGAGTCTTCGTCCTTGCTTCGGGGTCTGGATGCGCCGCGTCGTCGATGTGCGGTGCACCCCGGTGGAGGTCAGAGCGTCGGCCCGGCGTCACCGGGTGGCTCTCCAGCCGTTTCTGTCCGTGTGGTACATCGTGTGCAACGGACCCGGGTGGGTCGGTGTTCCGGAGCGGCTCAACTCACAGGGAACGTCCAGGTGTGGCGCTCCGCGGGCGAGTGGCGAGCACGCGGGGGACGACGGTGTGGTACCCGGGGACGCCGGGGCTAGACCTCCAACTGCAAGGTCATCGGGCCCTCGTTCACCGAGGCGACCGCCATCCGCGCCCCGAACCGCCCGGTGGCGACCTCCGTGCCGCGCCTGCGGAGGTCGGCCACCACCTCCTCGACCAGTGGCTCGGCCAGCTCGCCCGGGGCGGCGTCCGCCCAGGACGGGCGGCGACCCTTGCGGGTGTCGGCGTAGAGGGTGAACTGGCTGACCACCAGCACCGGCAGCCCGAGGTCGCCGACCGAGCGGGCACCGTCGTCGGTGGGGAACACCCGGAGTTCGTGCAGCTTCCGGGCCATGGCGCGTGACCGGTCGGCGTCGTCCTCCCGGCCGACCCCCACCAGGGCCAGCAGGCCCGGGCCGATCCTGCCGACCACCTCGTCGTCCACCGTCACCGATGCCTGGCTGACCCGGCTCACCACCGCACGCACGGCATGATCCTCGACCGACGGTCCTCGCCGGTCGCGGCCAGGGTGCGCCGGCTGGGCAGAGCGGGTGCTCCACACTGCTCTCGGCGCGGGACGTCGCGTGGTGCGCCGTCCGGCCGCACCAGTCACCATGACCACCCAGACGGCACGCGCGTGCCGACCGACCGGAAGGACCTCCCGTGGCGGGTGGACTCGTAGCTCTCCTCGACGACGTGGCCGTGCTGGCGCGTGCCGCCGCGGCCTCGATCGACGACATCGGGGCGGCGGCCGGGCGGGCGAGCATGAAGGCCGCCGGTGTCGTCGTCGACGACACCGCGGTGACGCCGCAGTACGTGCACGGTCTGAACGCCGAGCGCGAGCTGCCGATCATCCGGAAGATCGCCCTCGGGTCGCTGCGCAACAAGCTGCTGATCATCCTGCCCGCGGTGATGCTGCTCAGCGAGTTCCTGCCCTTCCTCCTCACCCCGATCCTCATGGTCGGCGGCGCCTACCTCTGCTACGAGGGGGCGGAGAAGATCTGGCACCGGCTGCGGCCGCACGAGGAGACCCACGCCACGGTGGAGGACGCGCTGCCGGACGAGAAGACCATCGTGTCCGGGGCCGTGCGCACCGACTTCATCCTGTCGGCCGAGATCATGGTCATCTCGCTGAACGAGGTGGTCGACCAGGGCTTCTGGTCCCGCGCGATCATCCTCGCCGTCGTCGCCCTGGGGATCACCGTGCTGGTGTACGGCGTCGTCGGCCTCATCGTGAAGATGGACGACGTCGGCCTGCACCTCGCCCAGCGCCCCAGCAAGGGCGTCGCCCGGTTCGGGCGCGGGCTGGTCAAGGGGATGCCGAAGCTGCTCAGCGCGCTCACCGTGGTCGGGACCGCCGCGATGCTGTGGGTGGGTGGGCACATCCTGCTGGTCGGCACCGACGAGCTGGGCCTGACCTTCCTCTACGACGTCGTGCACCACCTGGAGGAGGCCGCCGCGGAGGCGACCGGGGCCCTCGGGTCGGTCGTGGGGTGGCTGGTCAACACGCTCGGCAGCGCGGTCCTCGGGCTCGCCGTCGGCGCCCTGGTCGTGCTGGTCATGACCCTCACGTTGCACCGCCGCGGGAAGTCGGCGGGCGAGGGCGGGGCGCACTAGCCGAGCGCGGCTGTCCGAGTCCGGAGCGAGCCCCGCTCGATGAGTGCTGCCCAGACGGCCGCGGGCGGGGTGCCGCTCGCGGCCCTGGCGGCCGCCGGTGTCCTCGTGGCGGTGCAGCTGCTCGTGCCGCGGGTCCGCCGGCGCGTGTCACCCGGGTCGGCCAGGTTCCAGTCGTTCGCCGGCGGACTGGCGATCGCCTACGTCTTCGTGCGCCTGCTCCCGGATCTGGCGCAACCCGTCACCGGGGCCGGCCCGGCGCAGGGGCTGCTCGGGCTGCTGGCGGAACGCCCGTTCCTCGTCGCGCTCGCCGGCCTGCTGCTGTACTACGCGGTCCTCGACTGGGCCCAGGACGCGGACCGCCGGGAGCAGCGCCGGCACGGCGGCACACCGACCCCGTGGCCGTTCTGGGCCAGCGGCGCCCTGTACCTGGTCTTCAACCTCTTCGTCGGGTACCTGCTGGTGCACCAGGTCCGCCCCGGCCCGACCGAGCTGGTCCTCTACACGGTCGCGTTGTCCGCCCGGTACCTCGTCGGGGAGATCGCGCTGCGCGACCAGGACCCGCGCGCCTACGACCGGCTGGGGCGGTGGGTCCTGGCCGCGGCGGTCCTCGTCGGCTGGGGGATCGGCGCCGCGGTGGACCTCGGCGACGCGGCCGTGCGGGTGTCCTCCGCGCTGCTGGCCGGCTCGATCGTCCTCACCAGCCTCAAGCAGCAGCTGCCCGGATCCGGACGGGCGCACGTCCCCGTGCTCGTGGGCGCCTGCCTCGCCTTCGCGGCGTTGCTGCTCGCCCTCTGACCCGTTCGATCAGGCCGGGGGGCAGTCGCGCAGCGCGGAGCCGTCGAAGTCGGGGACGGGCCGGGCCTGCGCCTCCGCCAGCGTCTCGGCCTCGCCGTTCTCCTCGATGTCGGCGATCAGCCACTCCATCTCGCTGATCTCCCGCTCCTGGGCCTCGATGATCTCGACGGCGAGCTGGCAGACCCGGACGTCGGTGATCTCGGCGCGCTCGGACCGGGTGATGGCTAGCGAGTGGTGCGGGATCATCGCGCTCATCCAGGCGGTGTCCTGCACGGTGGCCTGGCTGCGGTCCAGGGCGATGCCGCCGCCCAGCAACAGCAGGCTGACCGCCACGATGGCGATGTTGCCCTTCATGTCCTTGTACATGTTGAGCATCCAGGCGAGCATGATCAGCCCCATGGTGCCGCCCATGGTGAGCGCCATGAACAGGCGGCTCTCGCTCCACTGGACGTGGCTCCACTCCCACGTGCCGGCGAACATGGTCCAGTACATGACGACCATGGACGTGGTGATCATGGCGGCGAAGCGCAGGTACATCTTCGTCTGGTGCGACATCCCGCCGCCGTCCTCCTGGCCCTTGCTCTTGTCGTTCTCGTCCTTGTCGTCCGTGTGCATCGAAGCCATGGCCGGGATCTCCGTTCTCTCGTCAGTCGGGGCGGGTCGCCACGCCTCGTGGGCCATCACCGCCGGGCCTCGGGACGGGCGCTGCGCCCGTGTCCGTCGAGGAGTGCGCACAGGGCGGACGGAGGCGCCGGCGGACGCGGGCGTCACCCGCATGCCCGCACGGTCGTCCGGATAAACGGCGTCCCTTGAGACGTCGCCGGATGCCCTGCGGGGTCGCCGGGGCCGCGGAGGGGTCGTCGTGCTGTCAGCCGGTCAGCGGCAGTCGGACGACGAACCGCGCGCCAGGGCCGGCGTCCTCGATGCTCACCTCGCCGCCGTGCTGTCGGACGACGTCGCGGACGATCGCCAGGCCCAGGCCGGTCCCGCCGACGTCACGGCTGCGGGCGTCGTCGAGGCGGGTGAAGCGGTCGAACACCCGTTCCCGCTGGTCGGCGGGGATGCCCGGGCCGTCGTCGGTGACGGTGAGCACCGCCCGGTCGGTCGCGGTCAGCCCGACCGCCGCGGTGGTGCGGGCGTGCCGGAGCGCGTTGTCGAGCAGGTTCTGCACGACGCGTGCGAGTGCGTCCCGGTCCCCGGTGACCCGGGCAGCGGACACCGTGGAGGTGTCGATGTCCAGCGCGGTGTGCCGACGGGCACGCGCCGCCGTCTCCAGCAGGATGTCGTCGAGGTCGACCTCGTCACGGGCGAGGGGTGCCCGGGCGTCGATCCGGGCCAGCCGGAGGAGGTCCTCGACCAGCCGGGAGAGTCGCTGGGCGTCCTCGGTCAGCGCGGGGAGCTGCGCGCGCCACGACGGGTCGTCGTGGAGGGCGGCGACCTCCAGCTGGGTGCGCAGGGACGCCAGCGGGCTCCGGATCTCGTGCGCGGCGTCGGCGACGAACTCCCGCTGCCGCCGGGTGGCGCCCTCGGCCCGGCCGAGCAGCGCGTTGAAGGTGGTGGCCAGTCGAGCCAGCTCTTCTCCGCTGGGGGGAACGGCGAGCCGCCGGTCGAGGGCGTGGCCGGGGATGTCGGCCGCCTGCCGGCGCAGCGCCTCGACCGGGCGCAGCGCCCGCCCCGCCAGCAGCCACGTCAGGACGGCGAGGACGGCGACCACGGCCGGCACGCCGATGGCGAGCGCGGAGGTCAGCTCCTCGACGCTCTCCTCCGTGTCGTCCAGCGGCAACCCGACCTGGACGACGACCCGCTGCCCGTCCGGCGTGGAGACCGGGAGGGTGAACACCCGATGGGGCTCGTCCTCCTCGCCGGGGAGGGCCAGTCCGTCCTGGGTCACCACCTCCGGGCCGTTGCCCGTCGGCGTCGTCAGCAGCGGCCGGCCGCCCCGTGGTCCGACGGAGGAGGCCAGCACGGCTCCGTCGCCGTCGAGGAGCTGGACGACCTCGTCGTCGTCGACGGCGAGTAAGGACTCCGTGGACCGGCCGGAGCTGATCGCCGCGGCGATGCGCTCGGCCCGGTCCCGTGCGGCCCCGTCGATGCCTCCGACCAACGCCGACTCCAGTCGGACGACGAGCAGGACGGCGGACAGCGAGATCGCCACGGCGACGACCGCGACCGCGGCCGCGGTCAGCCGAGCGCGCAGGGAACGGCGGCGCACCCACCCGGTGAGGCCGGGCGGTCGTCGGGCGATCATCCGCCGGCGGCGTCGAGGCGGTAGCCGACGCCGCGCACGGTCTCGATGCTCTTCCGCCCGAAGGGGACGTCGATCTTGCGCCGGAGGTAGCCGATGTAGACCTCGACGATGTTGGGGTCCCCGGCGAAGTTCTCGTCCCACACCTCGGTCAGCAGCTCGGACTTCGGCACTGCGTCGCCGACCCGTCCCATCAGGTGCTCCAGGAGCGCGAACTCCCGGGCCGTCAACGCCAGCTCGGTGTCCCCCCGCCAGGCCTTGTGGGCCGCGGGGTCGAGGACCAGGTCCGCCACGACCAGCTGCGCCGGGCGCTCCGGTGCCCCACGGCGCGCCAGTGCGCGCAACCGGGCGACCAGGACGACAAAGGGGAACGGCTTGGTCAGGTAGTCGTCGGCGCCGAGGTCGAGTGCGTCGGCGATGTCGTACTCGCCGTCCTTCGCCGTGAGCATCAGCACCGGCGTCCACACCTGGCGTGCCCGCAGCTCGCGCAACACGTCGTACCCGGATCGGCCCGGCAGCATGATGTCCAGGACGATCGCCGCGTGGCCACCGGCCAGCGCGCGCTCCAGACCGGACACCCCGTCGCCGGCGACGTCGACGCCGAAGCCCTCGGCACGCAGTCCCCGGGCCACTGCGGCCGCCAGGTTCGCCTCGTCCTCCACCACCAGTACCCGCATGCCCACCTCCGCCGTCGGCAGGTCCGTCCCGCCGGCCTCTTGTCTGCCAGTCGAGTGCTGAGAACGAGCTGAGAGGGGCCCGCCGGCTCTCAGCGTCGCCTCAGCTGGTCCGGTCGACACTCGGGACGTGCCCCAGACGCGGGGCTGCCACGGATCCCAGGAGGAGACATGAAGAAGAGCACTCGGTGGATCATCGGCGGCGGCGCGACCGTGGCGCTGCTGGCCGGCGGCGGCGGCGTCGCCCTGGCCGTGAACGCCGACTCCGAGGACGACCGCCCGGACGTCGCCCTCACCGGCGACGCCCTCGAGCAGGCCAGTGATGCCGCCCTCTCCCACGTCGGCGGAGGTGCGGTCACCGACAGCGAGGTCGGCGACGAGGAGGGCGCCTACGAGGTCGAGGTCACCCTCGACGACGGCAGCGAGGTCGACGTCCACCTCGACGAGGGCTTCACCGTGCTCGGCGACGAGCGCGATGGTGGCGAGCGCGATGGCGACGAGTCCGATGAGCGGGACGAGCAGGTCACCGGCCGCGATCGTGACGAGGCCGCCGCTGCTGCCCTGGAGGCGGCCGGCGGCGGCACGGTCACCGAGGTCGAGATCGCCGACGACGGCGACACCGGCTACGAGGCCGAGGTGCAGCTCGACGACGGCACGGTCGTCGAGGTGGTCCTCGACGGGGACTTCACCGTCACCGCCGTCCAGAACCACGACGACTGACGTCCGTCGTTCGCCGGGCCGGGGTGGCTGAGGTCCCCTGGCCCCTGCCCGGACGCCCCGGTCCGCACGAGGCGGACCGGGGCACCCGGGAGCAGATGCCTACCGCAGGTCGTAGCGGTCCAGTTCCATGACCTTCACCCAGGCGGCGGCGAAGTCCTCGGCGAACTTCTCCTGCATGTCGTCGCCCGAGTAGACCTCGACGATGCCGCGCAGGATGGAGTTGGAGTTGAGGACCAGGTCCACAGCGGTCGCCGTGCGGACGACGTTCCCGTCGGCGTCCAGGCCCTCGTAGACGTCCTCGTCCTGCACCGAGGTGCGCCACTGGACGCCCAGGTCCAGCAGGTTGCGGAAGAAGTCCTGCGACAGGACGCCCGGCCGGTCGGTGAACTCGCCGTGCTGCACCCCACCGGTGTTGGCCCCGAGCACCCGCAGGCCGCCGAGGAGCACCACCATCTCCCGCGCGGTCAGCTCGAGCATGTAGGCGCGGTCGATCAGCAACGTCTCCGGCTCGAGCTTGCTGCCCGGCTGGAGGTAGTTGCGGAAGCCGTCGGCCCGCGGCTCCAGCCAGCGGAAGTTCTCGACGTCGGTCTGCTCCTGGCTGGCGTCGGTGCGGCCGGGGGAGAACGGCACGGTGAGCTGCACGCCGGCGTCGGCCGCGGCCTTCTCCACCGCCGCGGTGCCACCGAGCACGATCAGATCGGCCAGCGAGACCTTCTTGCCGGTCTGGGACTCGAAGTCGCTCTTCACCTGCTCCAGCACCGGCAGCACGTCGGTGACGCCCTGGTTGGCCGCCCAGTTGACCTGCGGCTCCAGGCGGAGCCGCGCACCGTTGGCCCCACCGCGCTTGTCGGTGCCGCGGTAGGACGCCGCCGCCGACCAGGAGGTGTGCACCAGCTGCGACACGGTCAGCCCCGAGTCGAGGAGGCGGGCCTTGAGGTCGGCGATCTCCGCCTCGCCCACGAGCTCGTGGTCGACGGCCGGGACCGGGTCCTGCCAGATGAGCTCCTCGGCCGGCACGTCGGGGCCGACGTAGCGGCTCTTCGGGCCCATGTCGCGGTGCAGCAGCTTGAACCACGCCCGGGCGTACTGGTCCGCGAAGTACTCCGGGTCGTTGTAGAACCGCTCGGAGATCTCGCGGAACCCGGGGTCGGCCATGAGGGCGAGGTCGGTGGTCGCCATCATCGGGGCGTTCTTCTTGCCCTCGATGTGCGCGTCCGGGACGAGCTCCTGCGCCTCGGGGTTCTTCGGCTTCCACTGCTTGGCGCCGGCCGGGCTCTCGGTGAGCTCCCAGTCGTAGCTGAACAGCATCTCGAAGTAGGTGTTGTCCCACGTCGTCGGCGTCGGGGTCCAGGCGCCCTCGAGGCCGCTGGTGATGGTGTCGGCGCCCTTGCCGGTGCCGTACTGGCTGACCCAGCCGATGCCGTTGCCGTGCACCGGGCAGCCCTCGGGCTCGGGGCCGACCAGCTCGGGGTTGCCCGCGCCGTGGGTCTTGCCGAAGGTGTGGCCGCCGGCGATCAGCGCGACGGTCTCCTCGTCGTTCATGCCCATCCGGCTGAAGGTGACGCGGATGTCGTGGGCCGAGGCCAGCGGGTCGGGCTTGCCCTGCGGGCCTTCCGGGTTGACGTAGATCAGGCCCATGGTGACGGCGGCGAGGTGGCCGTCGTCCAGGTCCAGCGGGGCGTCGTCGGCGTAGCGCTCGTCGCCGAGCCAGGTGTCCTCCGGGCCCCAGAAGACCTCACCGGGCTGCCAGTTGTCGGCGCGGCCGAAGGCGAAGCCGAAGGTCTTCAGCCCCATGTCGTCGTGCGCGACGTTGCCGGCGAGCACGAGCAGGTCGGCCCAGGAGAGCGTGCGGCCGTACTTCTGCTTGACCGGCAGCAGCAGCCGGCGGGCCTTGTCCAGGTTGGCGTTGTCCGGCCAGCTGTTCAGCGGGGCGAAGCGCTGCCCGCCCTCGCCACCGCCACCGCGGCCGTCGGCGATGCGGTAGGTGCCCGCGGCGTGCCAGGACATCCGGATGAACAGCGGGCCGTAGTGGCCCCAGTCGGCCGGCCACCAGTCCTGCGAGGTGCGCATGACCTCGACGACGTCGCGCTTGACCGCCTCGACGTCGAGCGTAGCCACGGCGGCCTTGTAGTCGAAGTCGGCGCCGAGCGGGTCGGAGTCCTTCGAGGTCTTGTTCAGCACCTGGACGTCGACCTGGTTGGGCCACCAGTCGCGGGTGGTGCGGGGGCGCCCGTTGGTGGCCGGCTCCGGCGCCTTGATCGCCGGGTTCTCGCTCTCGCTGGTGCTCTCCGACTGGGCCTTGGCGACCTCGGTCTTGTCGTAGTCGGCCGTGCTGACCTGGGACTTGTCGTGTTCGGTCACGGGTTGCCTCTCTCTGCGGGACGGGCGGTGGTGGACGGGGCGGCCGGTGCGGTGGCGCAGGAGCGGCACCGGCCCCAGTAGATGACCTCGGCCTCGTCGACGACGAAGTCGGGTGGCGCGTCACCGGACGGCATCAGGCACGGCGCCGCACCGGTGGCGCAGTCGACGTCGACGATCACGCCGCAGTCCCGGCAGACCAGGTGATGGTGGTTGTCGCCGACGCGTGCCTCGTAGCGGGCGACCGAGCCCTGCGGCTGGATGCGCCGGACGAGGCCCCGGTCGGTGAGCACCCGCAGGACGTCGTAGACCGCCTGGTGGGAGACCGCGTCCAGGCGGGTGCGCGCGGCGCCGATGAGGGCCTCGGTGTCGAGGTGCGGGTGCGCGTGGACGGCGTCCAGGACCGCCAGGCGGGGGCGGGTGACGCGCAGGCCTGCGGTCCGCAGGTCGCGCTCCAGCTCCGCAGGGTCGGGCACGGGCTCATCGTGGCCTGCTCCCTTGAAGCAGTCAAGAAACGCCCGGCCCGTGACGCCCCGTCGCGGTCATGGCGGTCGTGTGACGATCGCGCCGACCACGTGTCCGACGGCAGACGGACGGGCACATCCTTCGGGACAACGGAGAGGGGATCCACATGCTCGGTTTCATCGCACTGCTGCTGGTCCTGTGGCTGGCGTTCGTGGTGATCGGTGCGGTCGTCGAGGGCTTGTTCTGGCTGCTCGTCATCGGTGCCGTGCTCTTCGTCGCGACCGCCGCCTTCGGCTGGATGAAGCGCAACACCAAGGTCTGACCGGACCAGCGCACGGCGGTAGCCTCCGGTCGATGCACCCAGCGGAGCACGCCAGTTCCAGTCCACCGGCCCCGGGAGCGGGGCTCGCACACGCTCCCGGCCACGTCCTCCGCGGGATGGCGATGGGCGCCGCCGAAGTCGTCCCGGGGGTCAGCGGGGGCACCGTCGCACTCGTCGTCGGGGTGTACGAACGGCTCATCGACGGTGCCGGGCACGTCGTGACGGCGTTGCGGCTGGCGCTCACCGGACGGTGGGCGCCGGCCCGCACCGAGCTGAACCGGGCGCACTGGCCCACGATCGCCCCGGTGCTGATCGGCATGGCCGTCGCCGTCCTCGTCGCGGCAAGGTTCCTCGAGCCGCTGGTCGAGGAGCACCCGGTCGGGGCGCGGGCGGTCTTCTTCGGGCTGGTGCTGTCCTCGATCGTCGTCCCCGCGCGGATGGTGGGCCGCTGGGCCGGGCGGGACGTCGCGATCGCTGTGCTGGGCGCCGTTGCGGCGTTCCTGCTGACCGGGCTGCCACCCGGAGGCGATGTCGATCCGCCGCTCACCCTGGTCGTCCCCGCTGCCGCGGTGGCCATCTGCGCGCTGGTGCTGCCCGGGGTGTCCGGCTCCTTCCTCCTGCTGACCGTCGGGCTGTACCAACCGACCCTGGCGGCGGTCAACGACCGGGACATCGGCTACCTGGGCGCTTTCGGCCTGGGGGCGGCGCTGGGACTGGGGCTGTTCGTCAAGGCGCTCCAGGCCGCGCTGCGTCGGCACCACGCCCTGACCCTGGCGCTGATGACCGGGCTCATGGCGGGGTCGCTCCGAGCGCTGTGGCCGTGGCAGGAGGAGGACCGCAGCCTGCTGGCCCCCGACGACGGCGCGCTGCCGATGCTCGCCCTCGCCGTCGGCGCCGGGATGGCGGTCACCGCCGCTCTGCTGGTCCAGGCGCGCGTCGAGCGCCGCGCCGCGGCCGCACTCCCAGCGGCGCCCGACCACACCGACATCTGACCGCCCAGGTCTCGGCCGACTCTCGGCCCGTCAAGGCAGCAGACCGTCTTCCAGCGTGGTGCGCAGCCAGCGTTCGTACCGGTCCGGAGGCCAGCCGCAGTCGACCCGGAACATGTGGTGCAGCTCGGGGCTGGTGAGCGTCCACAGGATGGCGGCTGCCTCCTCTACCGGCATCGCGTCCCGCAGAGGGCTGTTCGACGCGATCCAGCCCGCGATGGTCGTCATGGCCTGGCGCCGCTGGCGATGGTGCAGGTCCTCCCGCAGTGCGGCGACGTCGGCGTCGACCGCGGCAGCGCTGCGCAGCATGTCGTCGACCGGGGCGATCCGCTCGAGCTGGCCGAGGATGCCGTGGGCGAACAGCGCGATCTGCCGGCGTGGATCGGTCTCGGCCCGCATCGTCTGTGGATCAGGTCGCTCCAGCAGCGGGACGTCGGCGTCGTCACCACCGATCACGGTGTCCATCGCCGCCTGCAGCAGCCCGCGCTTGCTCCCGAACAGGTGGAAGACCGTGTCGACCGACACCTGGGCCCCGGCGGCCACCGCGGCCAGGGTCGTGCCGGCGTAGCCCCGGGCGAGGAAGAGCTCGACGGCCGCCGCGATCACCCGGCGACGGGTCGCCCTCGCCCGCTCGGCCCGTAGCGGTGAGCTGTAGGACCGCCGGTTGACAGGCTGCGGCATGGCGAGCACGCTACCTGTATTCGTCCTAGTCCAACTAGGACCGAACTGATGAGAGGTGCCGCATGAGCACCGGATACGCCCTCGCCTACCGCCTCGGCATCACCCCCTGGGAACGCGCGGGACGGGGCGCTGCGGCTCAGTTCACCGCCCTGGTGCACCGGGAGGAGGCCGAGCGGACCCCGCCCTACGGGCCGGCGCTCGACCTCGGCTGTGGGACCGGTGGCCACTCCCTCCAGCTCGCCCAGCGGGGGTGGCGCGTGACCGGGATCGATGCCGTGGGTGCCGCAGTCCGGCAGGCCCGGGCGAGGGCTGCGGAGGACGGGCTGGACGTCAGGTTCCTCGAGGGCGACGTCACCGACCTCCGCCTGGACGAGGTGGGCGAGGTCGCGTTCTTCCTCGACGTCGGGTGTTTCCACGGCTTGACGGAGAGCCAGCGGGCGGTCATGGGAGAGCGGGTCACCGCTGTTGCAGCCCGCGACGCAACGCTGCTGCTGCTGGCCTTCCGGCCCGGACGGCGCCCGCTCCTGCCACGCGGTGCCGGCCGCGGCGACGTCGAGACGGCCTTTCCCGGCTGGACCCTTGCGGACGACGAGCCCGCCGACGTGACCGGGATGCCCGGCCCGCTCAAGCGCACCGCGCCGCACTGGTACCGCCTGCGGCGAGCCTGACGGGGTCGCAGCGTCGGCCGTGCTGCTGGCGCCCGGCAGTCGTCGACCGGGCGAGGACAGCCGGGTCGCGGTCGCGGCGGGTGGGTGCGTCCGGGTCGCGCTGCGGCACGATCTCCGTGTGCCGACCATCCGCATCGCCCAGGACACCGCCGCCGACGAGCTGCTCAGCCGCGATCCGCTCGCGCTGCTGATCGGGATGCTGCTGGACCAGCAGTTCCCGATGGAGCGGGCCTTCGCCGGGCCCCGGCTGCTGGCCGACCGGCTGGGCGTGGAGACGCTGTCGGCGGTGCAGCTCGCCGAGTGCGACCCCGAGGTGCTGCAGCGGCACTTCGCCGGCCCGCCGGCGGTGCACCGCTATCCCGGGTCGATGGCCGGCCGTACCCAGGAGCTCGCCCGGGCGCTGGTCGAGCGGTACGACGGCCGGGCCGACGCCGTCTGGGCCGACGTCCCGGACGGCGCCACCCTGCTCCGCCGGCTGCGCGAGCTGCCGGGCTTCGGCGCCCAGAAGGCGGCGATCTTCCTGGCCCTGCTGGGCAAGCAGTGCGGCGTCACCCCGCCCGGCTGGCGCCAGGCCGCCGGCGACTACGGCGAGGAAGGGGCGCGCCGGTCGGTCGCCGACATCACCGACCCGGCGTCACTGGCCGAGGTGCGCACCGTCAAGCAGGCCGCCAAGCAGGCGGCCAAGGAGGCGCGGGCCGGGAAGGCCGGGACCGACTGAGGGGCAGCACGGACGGTCCCGCCGGACCCCTGCATCGCGCACGATCGAGTGGCACCATGGGTCGCAGGAGCCGGGGGCTCCGGGGGCCGGTCGCACCACCCGCATGGGCGATCCAGCCGACCACCGCCGCCCTTCCCCCGGCCGGTCCAGGGAAGGGCGTCCGTGGCCTCCAGCCAGTCCAGCAGCCGCAACGAGCCGGTCCTCATCACCGAGGCCGAGCCCAGCCAGGTCGACCAGCACGCCGCTCGGAAGAAGCGCTACGCGATCACCATGGCGATCCGTGGGGTCAGCCTCGTCCTCGCGGCCATGACCTACACCTACTCCATCTGGTTGATGGCGGTCTTCGCCGTCCTCGGCACGGTGCTGCCGTGGGTCGCCGTGGTCATGGCCAACGACCGGCCGCCGAAGAAGAAGATCGACATGAACCGCTACCGGCCGCCGGCGCCGGACCGGATCCTGGAGTCCGGCAGCAGCAGGGCCCGCGTCATCGACATGTGAGTCAGCGGGCGCCGGGCCGTCCCACCACGGTGGCGGCCCGCGCCAGGCCGGCTTCCAGGACGGCCGTCGGGTCGGGGTCCCCGCCCGCCGCCGTCCACGCCGTCAGCACCCCCGCGGTGAAGGCGTCGCCGGCGCCGGTGGTGTCCACCACCGTGGCCGGGTGTGCCGGCCGGTGCACCAGGAGGTCGCCGGCTGCCCACAGCGCGCCGTCGGCGCCCAGGCTGACCACGACCACCGGGTGCCGGGCCGCCAGCTCCCGCGCGGCCGCTGCCGGGTCGGCGCAGCCGGTGAGCAGGCGGGCCTCGTCCGCGTTCGGCACCAGCAGGGTCGCCGCCGCGGTGTCGGCGAGCCACCGGTCGACCCCGTGGCCGGTGAGCGGGCCGGTCGAGGCCGGGTCGACCGAGATCGTGCAGCCGGCCTGCTGCGCCGCCGCCAGGGCGGCCAGCCCGGCGGCGCGCGGACCGGCGTCCAGCAGGGTGTAGCCCGACAGGTGCAGGTGCCCGCCGGTCTCGGGTGCCGGTACGTCGGCGGGCCGCAACGCCAGGTTGGCGCCACGGTCGGCCAGCATGCTCCGCTCCCCGCCGGGTTCGACCAGGCTGACGATCGTCCCGGTCGACGCCGAGTCGACCACGCGCACCGCCAGGGCCACTCCCGCGGCCGCGAGCTCACGGCGCAGTGTCTCGCCGGCGACGTCCGCGCCCACGCAGCCGACGAGCTGCACCGGGGTTCCGAGCGCCGCCAGGTGCGCGGCCACGTTGGCCCCGGCGCCGCCGCCCCGCGTGGTGATCGACGCCGGCCGGTCCGAACCCGGTGCCGGTGCACCCGCGAGCAGGACGACG
Organism: Modestobacter sp. VKM Ac-2978; assembly: GCF_026968025.1. Classification (NCBI taxonomy): domain Bacteria; kingdom Bacillati; phylum Actinomycetota; class Actinomycetes; order Geodermatophilales; family Geodermatophilaceae; genus Modestobacter; species Modestobacter sp. VKM Ac-2978. The sequence continues at coordinate 421,397 of NZ_JAPVBP010000005.1, forward strand.
ACGTCGGTGCAGACGTCGCCCACGACGACGACCGGGGGCGTCGCCACGGCCGGGATCAGCGGGGGAGCGCGGCGAGCTCGGCCGCGATCTGCCCGGCCAGCTCGGCGTTGCGCAGCACCAGTCGCACGTTGACCTCCAGGCTCGCGCCACCGCTGGCCGCGTGCAGGTGCCCGAGGACGAACGGGGTGACGTCCTTGCCGCGCGCCCCGGCGGCGTCGGCCGCGGCCAGCGCGTCGGCGATGACCCGGTCGTGCAGCGCCGGGTCCAGCTGCTGGTCGACCGGGAGCGGGTTGGCCACGACCACCGCGCCGGGAGCGAGCTCCCGCCGGGCGGCGAACACTCGCGCCGCCTCAGCGGCGGAGGCCACCGACCAGTCGACGGAGGAGCCCGAGTCGGCGACGTAGAAGCCGGGGAACCGGTGCGTGCGGTAGCCGACGACGCTGACCGACAGCGACTCCAGGCGCTCGAGCGTGGCCGGGACGTCGAGGATCGACTTCACCCCGGCACAGACCACGACCAGCGAGGTGCGCGCCAGCGCCACCAGGTCCGCGGACTCGTCGAAGGTGTCGGCGGCGTGCCGGTGCACCCCGCCGAGGCCGCCGGTGGCGAAGACGCCGATGCCGGCCCGGGCGGCGAGCAGTGCCGTGCTGGAGACCGTGGTGGCCCCGCTGCGCCCCTGTGCGATGGCGATCGGCAGGTCGCGTACCCCGAGCTTGGCGAGCTCCGGGTCGGCGCAGACCCGGTCCACCTCCGCCGCGGTCAGCCCCACGTGGGGCACGCCGTCCAGCACGGCGATGGTGGCCGGCACCGCACCTCCGGCCCGGACGGCGTCCTCGACCTGGTCGGCTGCCCTGCGGTTCTCCGGGCGGGGGAGGCCGTGTGCCAGCAGCGTGCTCTCCAGCGCCACCACCGGCCGGCCTCCGTCGAGCGCGTCGGCGACCTCCGGGGAGAGGACGGCGGTGGACGGGCTGGGGGAGCGGGGGGTCGACGGCACCCTGCCATCATGGGGGGCGCCCCGTACGGACCGGACCCCGGTCCGGACCCCCGAACCGAGGGAGCAGACCGTGAGCAGCAGCGACATCCTCGAGCGCCCGGACGTCCGCGAGTCCGACACCGGCAACGCCAACGAGGTCTTCCACTACGTCAAGAAGAACAAGATCGCGGAGAGCGCGGTCATGGGGACGATGGTCGAGGCGCTGTGCGGCGAGGTCTTCCCGGTGACCAAGACCCCCAAGCCCGGCAGCCCGGTGTGCCCGGCCTGCAAGGAGGTCTACAACCAGCTCAAGAAGGAGTAGGAGGACCCTCGCTCCGCTCGGGCCGGGACCCTGCCCGTGGGCCGGTCGAGCCCGTGCTGCGCGGACCGACCCGCTACCTCAGGCCGAGCTTCTGCGCCTCGAGCTCGATCTTCGCCGCCCGCCGACGCTGCCGGCGGCGATCGTGCCGGGGGCGCGGGGCCGGCCACCACGCCTCGATGGTGGCGTTCAGCTCGGCGCCCAGGAGCAGGGACATGCCGAGCAGGAAGCAGAACAGCAGCGCGGCGATCGGCGCGGCCAGCGCACCGTAGGGCAGGGCCACGGTGAGGATGTCGGCCACGTAGCTGCGCAGCACCACCGCTGCGCCGATGAAGAAGACGACGGCGAACAGCCCGCCGACCAGGTGCCGGTGCCACGGGAGCCGCCGCGGCAGGATCACGTGGTAGAAGCTCGTCAGCCCCAGGACCAGGGCGATGACGACCAGCGGCCAGTACACGGCGTTGACCAGCAGCGCGGCGGTGCCCTGCCAGTCGGTGGGCATGAGCGCGACCAGCGTCCCGCGGCCGAGCACCAGCAGCGGCAGCGTGAGCACGGCCAGCACCAGCCCGATGATGAACAGCCACAGCGCCATGAGCCGGGTCCTGATCGGGCCCCGCACGTCCCGCTGGTCGTAGGCGATGACCACGGTGTTGAGGAAGGTCGCCGTCGCCGAGGACCCGGCCCACAGCGAGATCACGAAGCCGATGCTGACGATCTCCAGCCGGCCGGAGTTGAGGATGTCGTTCAGGGTCGGCTGCACCAGGTCGGCCACCACGCCGGGGGTCAGCGCCTCCGCGGACGCGCTGACCAGCTCCGTCTCGATCTGGCGCACCGCATCCTCGCCGATCCACGAGCCGAGGTAGCCCAGGGAGCCCAGCAGCCCGATGAGCAGCGGGGGGACCGAGAGGATCTGCCAGAAGGCCGCCTCCGCGGACAACCCCAGGATGCGGTCGTTCCACGCCTTGGCCAGCGTGCGGCCGAGCACCTGGAGCGGCACCCGCAGCGGCGTCGGCAGTCGGCCGACCAGCCCGCGCCGGGGTGGCTCCTGAGCGCTCCCGGACCTCTGCTCGGTGGGCTGATCGGTCACCGGTGGGGTCTCGACGGTGTCGCCGTCCAGGTCACCGGCGCGCGCCGGTGAGCTGCGGGGGACGACGGAGGCCACGGGTCCAGTGTGCACGGCCAGGCTGCCCGGAGTGCCTCGGTGTCCGCCCTCGACGTCAGCCGGCCGGGGCGGGCGGCGGGGTGGTCGGCGTGGTGGCCGGCGGGCCGGCCGGCGCCGCACCGCCTGCTGCCGGGTCCGCGGCAGCAGGGTCGGCGGGCGGCGCGGGCGGGGGCACGCAGTGGATGATCGCCTCGGCCGCGTAGCGGGTCTCGAAGTCCTCCCGGCGCAGCTCGGCCTGGCTGGCGAGGTCCCGGAACACCCGGGTCACGGTGATGTCGAAGCCGCGCGACCCCGACTGGGGCGTGCAGTTCCCCTCGTCCACCTTCTCCTGGACGGCGGGCTCCCGGATGTTGCGGCGCTCGCTGCTGATCGACTCGATGTCGTAGTACTTCGTGCCCCAGAAGGTGACCGTGAGGGAGCTGGGGGTCCACTCGGTCTGCACGTAGATGCCGGTGTCGGTGTCGTTGCGCCACTTGAGGTCGATCTGACCCTCGTAGACCGTGGCCTCACGTCCCGCCGGGTAGCGGCTGATGTAGAAGCTGTGCGGCTTGTGGTAGACGTCCTCCAGCCCCGCGAAGAACACCGTGTTGAACATGGTGGTCGCGAACTGGCTGATCCCACCGCCCACCGCCTTGGACAGCTCGCCGCCGCTGATCACCGCCGCCGGGACATAGCCCTGCGCCGTGCCGCGGGGACCGGTGTACCCGTTGAGGCTGAAGGTCTCGCCCGGTCGGACGAGGGCACCGTCGACCTCCGCCGCCACGACTCGGATGTTCGTGCCACTGGCCTGGTTGGTGAACTCGGTGGTGAAGGAGCTGACCTTCTCGGTGATCCCCAGCGCCTGCGCCTGCTCGGTCGTGAGAGAGGCCGGCACCGGGCCGAGCACGCCGGTGACCGTGCGCGGAGCCGGCTCGGTGAGCACGGGGAGCAGCTGGTCGGCCAGCTGGGCCGGGTTGATGCCCTGGCCGTCGACCGACGGGACGACGGCGATCGTGTCACCGGAGACCTCGAACCGGGCGTCCTGGGCGGGGGAGCCGAAGACGCCGAAGGCCTCGCCCATCTGCGCCTGCAGCGTCGCCGGGTCGACGGCGACGGCGAGGGTGCCGTCGTCCTGCGGGGTGAACGTCAGCGACGCGGCGATCGCGGTGACCGGGACCTCCACGGACTCCGAGCCGGCGGGGCCGACCACGGTGACCGGCGCCGAGAGCGCCGGGACGACCGTCTCCTCCAGCACCCGCGCGGCCTCCTCGGCCGCCACCTGCACCTCGGTCACGTCGACCGGGAGCTCGATCGGATCGTCGACCGCGCCACCGGCGGCCAGCGTCGCGGTGATCGCCTCGGCGGCGCCGGCCCGGTCGAGGGTGCGGCCGTCGACCGGCTCCACGAGCGTCGGTTCGGTGCCGTCGAGGGTGATCGTCGCGTCGACCGGCGCCCGGTCGACGGTGGCGGCGAGCTGCTCGACCTGTGCGGCCAGCGCCGTCTCGTCGGCGGTGAGGACGGCGTCGACGTCGCGATCGGTGAACAGCGAGGTGAGCCGGGTCCACGGGTTGAGGGGCTGGTCGTCGACGGCGTCCACGGTGGCCGGCACGTCCAGGGCGATCCCCGCCGACGCCGGGTGCAGCACGCCCGTCACGTCGTCGGCCACCACCGGGTGGTCGGCGGCGACCTTCGGCGCCAGGTCGCCCTCCAGCCGCTGTGCGGCGGCAGCGGGGGAGAGGCCGCTCACGTCGACGCCGCCGACGACCGTCCCGCGGGGGACGTCGCTTCCGGCGAGGGCCAGGTCGGCGCCGTAGAGGACGCCCAGGGCGAGGAGGACGGCCGCAGGCACCAGCACCCTGCGTCGGCGCCACGCGGGGGCGTTGTCCCCGCCCCCGTCGCTGCCGTCGCTGTCGTCCCCGGCGCCGGTGGGGCGCGTCGGCGGTGGCCCGCCCGGACCGCTCGGGGCGCCCGCGGGTGAGGACCCGGTCGGGGACGTCGGGTGCGCCGCGTTGCCGTTGTCCGCGGGTCCGGTGGCTGGGGTGTCGACGCGGGGGACCACGGCGGTGTCCTCGACCGCGGACCCGACCACGGGGGCGTCCGCAGCCGTGGGGGAGTCGGCCGGCGAGGTCGTCTCGGCCGCTGGGGTGGGTGACCCGGGGACCTGAGGCTGCTCCGGTGCGGCGGTCGGCGGGGGGCCGTCTGCCTCGACCGGAGGGCCGATCACCTGGGTGTCCCCGGGCTGCGGGGAGTCCTCTGACGGCTCGCCGTCTGCGGGGGGCTGGGTGTCCACGGGCTGTCCGGGGTCCCCGGGCTGTTCGGCGTCCGCTCGCTGCTCGGCGTCTGCGGGCTGCTCGGCGTCCGTGGATGGCTGGGGGGCGGCGCCCTCAGCGGTGCCGGCGGATGCCAGCGGCTCGGCCGCGGCCGAGGGGGCGGCGTCGGCGGGCCCGGCCTTGGTCGGGGCCGGCGGTGCGGGCGGCGCCGGGCGGCTGCTGCCGACGGTGCCGTCGGGCTGCAGGCGCACGGTGTCCGAGACCCCGCGGGGTTCCTGCGGCATCGGTCGATCTCCGGATCGCGGGGGACCGGTGGCCGGTCCCGACGACGACGAAGCCGCCGACCCCCCGGTCCCGCGGTGCGGGTCCGGGCTGTCGGCGGCTTCGTCGGGTGAGGGCTTCATCGCTGGCGCGACGATAGTTGGCCCACTCAGTTGGAGAGGCGCGCCTCGCCGTCGGTCTCGATGATGTCGGCCGCGATGTCGCGGAGCTTGTCCTCGTACTCGCGTGCGTGGTGTCCACAGAAGACGAGGTCACTCCCACTCGGGAGGACCACTCGCACCTTGGCCAGAGCACCGCAACGGTCGCAGTGGAAGGGAACGACGAGTTCTTCGGTGGGCGGGGTCGTCGTCAGCGTCTGGGTCATCTGGCTCATCACTCGCTCTCTACCGCACGGACCCGCGGCTGCGGATCGGCCTCCTGCACAGCGCCAGGATGGCCCCTCGTGTTCCCGATCCTGCGCCTGTTGTGCACGGACTCGCCGAATGAGATGCGGCCGTGACACTCGAGGTGCGGGTGGAGCGGGTCAGCAGGGGACGTCACTGGTTCGGAACTGGGTCCGGATGGTGCACGTGCTGGGTGGTGCTGTCACCGGCTGGCGGTGTGTGGGTCCGCTGCTGTTCTGACGTGCCCCACGCTACGCCGTCTACCCGATGCGTGCCGCCGCACACCGCCGCGTCACCCGATGGGAGCGGTCGACCCGTTCGCGCGCCGGACACGCCAGCGGCCGGTGACCCGTTCGGGTCACCGGCCGCAGCAGACGTGCTGGAGCGGCCCCCGCAGGACGAGAGGGCTCCGCCCGGCCCCCTCCAGGGGCCCGCCCTGAGCGTGCGAAGGGTGGGGAGGAGGGGGTGTTCCCTCAGTCCAGGTAGTCGCGCAGGACCTGGGAGCGGCTGGGGTGGCGCAGCTTGGACATCGTCTTGGACTCGATCTGGCGGATCCG